>NZ_JBEZBT010000021.1:0-48956 GCF_040647235.1 Streptomyces sp. NPDC042638 | reverse complement strand
ACGCGTCGCTCATCCCTGGACGGCGAGGACCAGGGGCAGTACGCCGCGCGCGCCGGACTTGCGGAGCAGCCGCGCCGCGATCGCCAGGGTCCAGCCCGTCTCCGTGAAGTCGTCGACCAGGAGTACCGGACCCTGGGCCGCGCCGAGTGCCGATGCCAGGGCGGGCGGCACCGTCAAAGCGCCGTCGAGGGCCTTCAGCCGCTGAGCGCTGTTGCTGCGCGGCAATCGGGGCATCTCCCCGGCGTACTCCACCGATCCGAGCAGGGGCAGCCTGCCGATCTCGGCGATCCGCGCGCCCAAGGAGCCGATCAACAGGGGCCGGCTGCGCGAGGCCACGGTGACCACTCCCACCGGCCGGGCCGGGGCATCGGGCGCACCGGAGGCCCAGCCGCCGGGACCCCGGGCCCAGTCGGCCAGGACCTCGACCACGGCACGCGCCACGTCGTCGGGCACGGCGGCGTCCGGCGTCCGGGGCGCGAGCAGCGGGCGCAGCCGGTTGCCCCAGCCGATGTCCGACAGACGCCCCAGAGCCCGTCCGGACGAGGCCTGTTCCCCGGCCGGAATGCGTCCCTTGAGATCGATGCCGATGGCCGGGAGCCCGGTCGGCCACATGCGGCGGGGCTCCACTTCCACCCCGGCCCGGCCCAGATCGCTCCGCGCGGCGTCCAGGGCCGCAGTGGACAGGTCGTAGGTGAAGCGCGGTTCCGCGCAGTTGTCGCAGCGGCCACAGGGCTTGGCGCCCTCGTCGTCCAATTGGCGCTGCAGGAACTCCATCCGGCACTCGGTGGTGGCGGCGTACTCGCGCATCGCCTGCTGCTCGGCCGCGCGCTGCCGGGCCACCCACGCGTAGCGCTCGGCGTCGTACGACCACGGCTGTCCGGTGGCGGTCCAGCCGCCCTTGACCCGGCGCACCGCTCCGTCCACGTCGAGGACCTTGAGCATGGTCTCCAGGCGTGAGCGGCGCAGTTCGACCAGCGGTTCCAGCGCGGGCAGTGACAGGGGTCCGTCCGCCCGTGCGAGGACATCGAGGGTGCGCCGGACCAGGTCCTCGGAGGGGAAGGCCAGCGACGCGAAGTACTCCCAGATCGCCTCGTCCTCCTTGCCGGGCAGCAGAAGCACCTCGGCGTGTGCGACGCCGCGGCCGGCCCTGCCGACCTGCTGGTAGTAGGCGATGGGGGAGGACGGTGAGCCGAGATGGACCACGAAGCCGAGATCCGGCTTGTCGAAGCCCATGCCGAGCGCGGAGGTGGCGACCAGGGCCTTGACCCGGTTGGCGAGCAGGTCGTCCTCCGCCTGCTGCCGTTCGGAGTTCTCCGTCTTGCCCGTGTACGAGGCGACGGTGTGCCCGCGCTGCCGCAGGAAGGCGGTGACCTCCTCGGCGGCGGCGACAGTGAGTGTGTAGATGATGCCGGAGCCCGGCAGGTCGTCGAGATGGTCGGCGAGCCATGCCATCCGGTGCGCGGCGTCCGGGAGCCGCAGCACGCCGAGGCTCAAGCTCTCCCGGTCCAGCGGCCCGCGCAGCACCAGCGCGTCGGACGCGCCGCCCGTGCCGAGCTGCTCGGCGACGTCGGCGGTCACCCGCGCGTTGGCCGTGGCGGTGGTGGCCAGCACGGGGACGCCGGGCGGGAGGTCGCCGAGCATGGTGCGCAGCCGGCGGTAGTCGGGGCGGAAGTCGTGACCCCAGTCGGAGATGCAGTGGGCCTCGTCCACGACCAGCAGACCGGTGGCCGCGGACAGCTTGGGCAGGACCTGGTCACGGAAGTCGGGGTTGTTCAGCCGCTCCGGCGAGACGAGCAGCACGTCCACGTCGCCCGCCGCGATCTCGGCCTGGACCGACTCCCACTCCTCGGTGTTGGCGGAGTTGATGGTCCGGGCGTGGATACCGGCCCGGGCCGCGGCCTCCACCTGGTTGCGCATGAGCGCGAGCAGCGGCGACACGATCACGGTGGGCCCGCTTCCCCCGGCCCGCAGCAGAGAGGTCGCCACGAAGTACACCGCGGACTTGCCCCAGCCCGTGCGCTGCACCACCAGGGCCCGGCGCCGGTCGGCGACCAGTGCCTCGATCGCCCGCCACTGGTCCTCGCGCAGGCGGGCGGCGCCCGAGGCGTCCCCGACGAGCCGGGCGAGGACGGTGTCGGCCTGTGCCCGGAGATCCGCGTTGCTCGTGTGCTCCATGCGTTCCATACAACAGGACGGGACCGACAACCGGGCGGGCCGGGCCGAGTCTGTGGACAGCCGGGGGCGGCCTTGTCGTGTCCCTGATTCGACTTATCCACAGGCTCAAGCGGAATCTCAAGATCCGCGAGATCGTCGGCGCATGACGAACCACAGCGAAACCACCGGACCCTTCGAGGACAACGAAATCCCGGGCCAGGAGCCGCCGTACGGAACGGCCGAGCACAACGCCCAGGTCACTCTGCGCACCCCGGCCGAACTGGCCGACGCCCTGCCCTACCTGCTCGGCTACCGCCCGGAGGACAGCATGGTGCTCGTCGCCCTGCACGACCGCGGAGGCCGCGGCAGGTTCGGCGGCCGGGCCCGCCTGGGCATCCCCGCGAACGAGGAGGACTGGGAGGCGGCCGCCCGGCAGCTGGCCCGCGGCCTGGTGACCGGCAGCGAGCGGCGCGGCACCCGGCCCGAGCGGATGGTGGCCTACGTCTGTCAGGAGCCGGGTGCCGGGGAGTCCGGCCGGGACGTCAAACGGCGGCTGGAGAGGCTCGCCCACCTGATGCGCACCGAGTGCGGCAGCCTCGACGTGCCCGTCATCGAGGCCCTGTGCATCTCGGACGGCCGATTCTGGTCGTACTGCTGCCCGGCGGGGGACTGCTGCCCCGAGGACGGCTCGCCGATGGGCCTGCCCGGCACCTCCGTGCTCGCCGCGGCGGCCACCTACGCCGGTATCCAGGTGCGCGGCACGCTCAGGGAGCTGCGCGCGAGGCTGCAGCCCTGGGAGTCCGCCGCGGCGCTGGAACAGGAGATCGCCCTGGACGCGGCCGGTATGAGCTTGGTGCCCCGCATCCTGGACGACACGAGCCGCGAGGAGGTGGCGAAGGAGACCCTCGGTCTCGCCGAGCTGATCATCGGCCGCTTCGCCGCGGCGGCGCCGATCTCCGGCACGCATCCGGCGGACGTGCGTGACGACGGGCTGCTGGGCACCGATGAGGCTGCAACCCTGATTCTCGGGCTCCAGGACCGCACGACCCGGGACAGGGCCGCCGCCTGGATGGAGGGGGAGGATGCGGGCCCGGCGCTCCGGCTCTGGCGTGCCCTGGCCCGCCGCTGCGTCGGGCCCTACGGCGAGCACGCCGCCGCACCGCTGACCCTCGCGGGCTGGGTCGCCTGGTCAACGGGTGACGAACTGGAGGCTCGCGAGGCACTGGCCATGGCCTTGGGCGCCGACCCCGACTACCTCTTCGCCCGTCTGCTGCACCAGGCGTGCAACGAGGGACTCGACCCCGAAGCCGTCCGCCGTTGCCTGCGCGCCGAGAGGGCGCCACGCCCGCCCGCGCAGACCATGGAGCATCCGGACGAGGCGGCGCGGCCCGCTCTCGCCGAGCCCCCGCAGCCCCCTGCCTCGGCGCTCGAGACCTCGGCGGAAGACCACAGCCCCGGCTCCCGGGCGAGCGGGCGGCGCCGTCGCCGTACGCGCTGGGCGGACGGCGACGGCGGCCGCCACTCAGCCCGGGCGAAGGCAAGCCGCCGGAGGCCGGCCGACTCCCGCCCCCTCCCGACACCCGCCGAAGCCGCCCGCCCCGGCACCCTCGGCCCGGCCGACACGCACACACGTGCGGCGGGCAACGGCGACGCCACAACCAGCGGCGCCTCGTCGGACCGCGGGCGCCGGCGGTCCGAGGGGGACGGATGAGCACCGACCTGTCCCACCCCGGACAGTCAGGGGTGCTCCTGCGAACCCGCCTCGGCACCAGCCCGCGAGTCAGCCACGCTGTTCCATGGCGCCGCCTCCTCGCTGCCCTCGCCACGACTTCTCGGGTCCCGACCGGTGGCGTGCGGGGCATCCTCCGCATCCTCCGCCCCCTTCGGGCGGCTCCACGGCCGTTCCCGCGGGGCCCCGCACGGCCCCGGGGCGAACGCCCTGCGACGTGCCGAGGCCCACTGGTACGAGAACCCGCCCGCCACAGGAGCGCCCCTCCACAACAGCGCCGACGGCGGCTGGCGGAAAGTGCTCCGGCGGACACCCACGCCGGCCGGCCACGCCGTCATTCGGTCGGCTTCCTCAGTACGAGCCGTGACCCGGGCGAGTTCCCTTCCGTTCACCTGAGTGGCGGAACGCCTGGAGGGGCCCTGCCGCCGTACCGCCCCTGCCCTCTGGCGCGACCCGCCGGCCGCGCAGCACGTACGAGCCGCACCGAGCACAGAAGAAGCCGCCCCATGCATCAGCAGCCGACTCCGCCTTCCGCCCCCGGCGGCCGTCCGCCCCGGGGCCCGCACGCGCCGTTCGCTACGGACGTCGCCGGCCTCCGCATGCCGGAAGCCTCCAGCCCGCCACCTCCGCCGTCCGCGAACCCACCTCCTCAGCCCCCCGCCACGGGCAGCGGCCAGGCTTCCACCACCTCCCCGCCGCCCCGACAGCCTGCCGTGGCCCCGCCCCCACGCACACCCCCGGACAGCCGACCGGCGACCGAGCTGCCGTCCACACACACGGCACTGATCTGCGTCGCCCTGCCGGGGCTCGCCATCTCCGGCGAGCGGGGACAGCTGGCCGGGTGCGGACTGGACGGGTTCTACCGAGGTGGCAGGCGGCTGCTCTCCCGGTGCCAGGTCCGTGTGGCAGGACGTGAACCTCTGCCGGTGCAGGCCAGGATGACCGGAGCCGACAGCGCCCGTTTCGTGGGCACGCTGCGGGCTTCCCGGGCAGCCGGGCCCGACCCTGATGTCGTCGTCGAGCGCACACGCCATGCCGACGGAACCGAACGGGTGACGCTCCGCAATGCCGCCCCGCGTCCGCTGCGCCTGCCCGTCGAGGTCGCCCTCGGCACCGACCTGGCGCAACTAGGCGTCATCGCCGCCGGTGCGTCCGGTCCCGAACTCCCGGCCAGCGTCCACGACTCCGGTCTGCGCTGGGCCACCGCCGACGCCGCCGTCTGCGTGACGGCCGAACCGCCCCCCTCCGACGCCCTGGCGTCCGCCGGACTGCTGCGCTGGGAACTGGAACTGCCACCGGGCGGGAAGGCCACCGTGGAACTGCGGGTGCGGCTCGAAGGGGCAGGCCCACTTCGGCCCGCGGGACACGCCGCCACCAGCCCCTTGGCTCCCGCGCGGGCGGAGGGTGACGACCCCCGCCCGGCCCCGCTGCTGCACTCGGCCGTCGCGGACCTTCGGGCACTGCTCCTGCGGGACCCCGCGCACCCTACCGACACCTACCTCGCGGCGGGCGCCCCCTGGCGCTGCGCGATGGCCCCGGCCGAGGCCCTCGCCGCCGCCCGGATGGCGCTGCCCCTGGGTACCCGCCTCGCCGCAGGCACCCTGCGCGCCCTGGCCCGTATCCAGCTCCGGGGGCCAGGGCCCCGGGCCGGCCTGATTCCCGGCCCACGACGCGACGCCGGCCCCCACCTACCGCCGAGCTGCACGGGAACGGAGGCGACACTGCTCTTCCCCGCCCTGCTCGCCGAAGCCCGCCGCTGGGGGCTGCCCGACCAGGAGACGGAGGATCTGCTGCCCGCAGCCGAGCGATGCCTCACCTGGCTGCGTACCACCGTCGGCGACGGCACCTACCTGTCCGACCCCCGCCCCGGCGGCCCGGCCCGCTGCGAGACCCAGGCGCACGCGCATCGCGCCGCCCTGCTCGGCGCCGATCTCCTCGATGCCTATGACAGACCGGGTGCCACGGAGTTACGCCAGTGGGCCCAGACCCTCAGGACGGCCTTCCAGGCCGGCTTCTGGGTCGAGGACCGCGGCGGTGGCCGCCCGGCCGCGGCCCTGACACCGGACGGCCGGCCCGTGCCCCACCTGACCGCCACCGCCGTCCACCTCCTCGACACGGGTCTGCTCGGTGCCGGCCGGCTTGCCCCGGGCCTGCTCGACAAGGTGCACACCGAACACCTCGCCCGGCTGCTCGGCACCCCCGCCATGGACGCGGGCTGGGGGCTGCGGGGCCTCGGCGCCAAGGAGGCGGGACACAATCCCTTCGGCCACTGGACCGGGGCCGTGCGAGTGCAGGAGACCGCCCTCGCAGTCGCCGGACTGGCGGTCGCCGGCTACGAGAGAGAGGGAACCGGCCTGCTGAAAGGGCTGCTGGAAGCGGCGGAACACTTCGGTCACCGGCTGCCGGAGATGTTCGCGGGTGAACAGCGCTCCGCCGGCGCCGCACCCCTTCCGCACCCCGCCGCCTGCCGCCCGGCGGCCACCGCGGCGGCCTCCGTGATCCTTCTGCTCACGGCTCTCGCCGGTATCCGCCCCGACGCCCCGGCCCGCACGGTGACCCTGCGTCCCGTGCGGAGCGCCCCGCTCGGGGAACTCCGCCTCAGCGGGCTGCGCGTCGCGGGCGCCCCCTTCGCCGTGCGCGTCAGCCGACTGGGACTCGCGATGGTCGAGGAGGCGGCGGACGACCTGCAACTGGGCGCGTGAAGCCCCCGTCGCGGAAGGCGACCTAGCACGACGCGACCGGATCGACGGACACGCGAGAGGGCCCCGAACGCCGTCGCCGCACGCAGCGAACCGTGACCGATGCGGCCGACCAGAGGAGTGTTTATCGTCAGGCAGACGACTATGATCGCGGCATGCCCTACGACCCGTCAGCCTTTCCACCCTTCGCCGTCACCGTGGACCTGGTCGTGCTGACCGTGCGCCGCCATGCCCTGTGCGCGCTCGCGGTACGCAGGGGCGAGCCCCCTTTCCAGGGGCGCTGGGCGCTGCCCGGCGGCTTCGTACGGGCCGACGAGGACCTGTCCCAGGCGGCGGCACGCGAGTTGGCCGAGGAGACCGGGCTGTGCGCCCACGACCCCTCGGCCCCGGCCCAGGACAACGGCGCCCACCTGGAGCAGCTCGCCACCTACGGCGACCCCGAGCGGGACCCGCGTATGCGCGTGGTGAGCGTCGCGCATCTCGCGCTCGCGCCCGACCTGCCCGCACCGCGTGCCGGCGGTGATGCCAGCAACGCGCGCTGGGCCCCGGTCGAGGAACTTCTCCAGCAGGGCGGTCACGGCCGCGACGGCGAACCCGTGGCCCCGCTCGCCTTCGACCACGCCCAGATCCTCGCCGACGGAGTGGAACGCGCCCGCTCGAAGATCGAGTACTCGTCACTGGCCACCGCCTTCTGCCCGCCCGAGTTCACCGTCGGGGAGCTGCGCCGGGTGTACGAGGCGGTGTGGGGCGTGGCGCTGGACCCGCGCAACTTCCACCGCAAGGTCACCGGCACTCCCGGATTCCTCGTCCCGACGGGAGGGACGACCACGCGCCAGGGCGGCCGCCCGGCCCAGCTCTTCCGAGCCGGTGGCGCCACCCTGCTCAACCCGCCGATGCTGCGCCCCGAGGTGTGACCCACGGGGCGGCGGCCCCGTTCAGCGGTGAGGCACGCGGGGGGATCGTGCTGAGCGCCGGTTCCATCGAACGGCGGACAAGAACGCGGCCCGGTCGCACAGCCTTGCCGCACAAGCCGCCTTATACCGGAAAAAACGGATATGTCGCGCTATCTTGCTGCAGGTGATCCAGGCCTTCGGACTGACCAGCAACCCCCGCAAGGCGCATCCGCCCGCCGTCGACGACATCTCCTTCGAAGCGCGTGCCGGGCATGTCACCGCGCTCCTCGGGAGCGCCGATGCGGGCAAGACGACGACGCTCAAACTGATGCTTGAACTCCAACCCGGGCGCGGCATCACCTACTTCAGAGGCCGTCCCCTGCACCGGATCGCCCATCCGTCGCGGGAAGTCGGCGTCCTCCTCGGTGACGTACCGGGCCATCCGGCCCGTTCGGTCCGCGGCCATCTGCGGATGCTGTGCGCGGCCTCGGGAGTTCCCGCGCGGCGAGCCGACGAAGTCCTCGAAGTGGTCGGTCTCGTCAGCCTCCGGGAGGAGCGCCTCGGCACACTGTCACGCGGCATGGACCGCAGACTGGGCCTCGCCTGCGCCCTGCTGCCCGACCCGCACACGCTTGTACTGGACGAACCCGCGGACGGTCTCTCCGCCCGGGAGGCCCAGTGGCTGCACGGCATGTTGCGGGCCCACGCCACCCAGGGCGGCACGGTGCTGTTCACCACGGCCGACCCCAAGGAGGCCGCGCGCATCGCCGACCGGGTCGTCACGCTCGACGGTGGCAGACTCGTCGCCGACCAGGAGGCCAGGGCGTTCGCCCGTACCCGGCTGCGCCCACGCGTGGCCGTCCGCAGCCCCCATGTCACACGCCTCGCGGCCCTGCTCACCAAGGACGCCCGCACCGCCCGCCGCTCCGTCGAGGTCGTACGCGAGGGCGGCAACCGCCTCTCCGTGTACGGCAGCACGACCGCCGAGGTCGGCGAGATCGCCTTCCGCCACGGGATCCTCGTCCATCAACTGGCCGACGAGGTGGGCGACATGGGTCCGGGCGCCGGAGCCGAGGGCGACGGCGGGACGTCCTCCGCCGAGTCCCGCCAGGCCGTACCGGACTCGCCGCCGGCCGAGCGGCAGGCGCGGCCGGAGCGTGGAGCGGCGCAGCGGCACCCGGGGTCCTCCGACGTCCGGCGAGTGGAGCGGGAGCATGCCTCGACCGGCCGTGCGGGGACGGGGCGCGGGCATGCGGTGCCCGGCCACAGCGCGCTGGAATCCGGTTCGGCCGCACGCGTCGGCTCCTCCGAGAACCCGCGCCGGGCCGTGGACGAGTCGCCGGCGGAGTTTGCGTCCGCAAGGCCGGCGACAGCGCGGGAGAGCGCGACGGCCGGCTTGCCGGCGGCGGAGCAGTGCGCCGTGGTGCCGGTGGGGGAGCCGGACACCGCGGCGCCCGATCCGGCAGCGGCCGCGGCGGCCCTTGACCGGCCCGCACCGGAGCCGGACAACCCGGCGCCGGGCCTGTCGTCCGGGAACGCCACGGCCTCCGGGCATCCGTTGGGACAGTGGGAGCGCACCCCGGCCGACTCGTCGGCGCCCGCTGCGGAGCGGGCTGTGACCGGCGCGCACCTGGTCGGCGAAGGGCGCTCGGCGTCCGGCCCCTCGGAGCCTGAGCGGGGGTCCGGCGGCGGCGACAGGCGGACCGACCCCGGCCGATCCCCTGGCCAAGGGGCCGAGCCGAACCGCCCGATGACCACCGCCGCCGCCTCCTCGGCCGACGGCGCGGCGCACAGCCTGACCGCAGCCGGTGAAAAGAGCACGGCCGACGCGGCTCCGGACGGGGCCCCCGGCTGGTCCCCGCACTCATCCTTCGTCCGTGAGACCGGCCTCGGCGGAGCCGCGTCGCACGCCGAGCCGCAGACCGGTGGCACCGGCGCCGCGGCAGCGACCATCGCCGCCGCCCGCACCCTTCTCCCCGGGGCCAGAAACCCCGGCGTCCGGCAGTCTCAGACCGGCCGTACCGCCCGTCCCGACGCCGTCCGCACCGTCACCGCATCCTCTCCTCTCCCGCCTCCCATCTCCGTCCGCCCCGCCCCCAGCCCCCTTCGCCCTCTCCGCTATGAGCTCCGGCGCGCCGCCGGCATCGGCACCGGCTTCCTCACCTGCGGCGCGGTGCTGGTCGTGTCCGCGCTCATCGCCGTACTCCTGGCGCGGATCGGGCACACCCCTCAGGCGCGGCTGTTCGCGGCCTGGCCGCGCCAGCTGCCGCTGCCCCCGGCGGCACTCGCGGCGGGGCTGCTCGGCGCGCTGGCCTTCGGAGACGAGTTCCGCCACCCCGCCCTCGCGGCGGACCGCGGCACCGTCCCCCGCAGACTGGGACTGCTCACCGCCAAACTGCTCGTCTCCGGAGCCACCGCGATGCTGATCGCCTTCCTCACGGTGGGCTGCGACGCCGAAGTGCTCTACATCGTCTACGGACGAGAGCTGACGGAAGTTCCCACGGACTGGCTTCCCGCGACCGCGAGTTGGTTCGGGCTGGTCGTCGGCTGCGCCTGGGCCGGTGTGCTGGCGGCCGGCGTGTTCCGGTCCACGACGGCCGGGCTGGCCGCCGTCCTCGCCGTACCCGTCCTCCTCGTGCCCGTCGTGCACAAGGCGCTGCAGGGCCCGGCCGTGCGGCTGGCGGCCGACTTTCCCCTGCGGATGCGGGAGGTCTTCCTGTTGCAGTGGCCCTTCGGAGGGGAGCGGTATCTGCTCGCAGCCGCGCGGATCCTCGCTCAACCGGTGGGCGGCTCGCTGGTGTTGTCGCTCGCGGCACTGCTGTGCGCGTATCTCCTCACGGCCCTGCGTACCAGGTGGCGATGACAACCGCACGCACGCTTCCCGTCCTCCTCTGCACACAACTCCCCGAAGAGAGCCCATTTCTTTTCGATAAGGCGTCAATTGCGACGGTGTGAGCGATCACCCTTTCGTGTGCTTTTCACCAAAGACCTCAAGGGAGTTGAAGAGGGCGCCGACAAAGGATCCGTGAGTACCCTTGCGCACACCATGATGACCGCCGCCCGCTCCACCGACTCCGGTCTGGCCGGCCCGGGCGAACTCGACCGCTACCCCTACGCCGAAGCCCACGTGGCCGACCGCGTCAGTACACCCGCCTGGGACGCCGGGGAGCCCGAGCTGGGCCGTGTAGGCCGACGGGCCGCGGGCAGCCGCGGACGCGGACTGCACGGCCAACTCGTCCAGCAGTTGGGGCAGATGATCGTCTCCGGCGACCTGGGCGCGGACCGTCCGCTGGTGCCGGAGGAGATCGGCCAGCGTTTCGAGGTCTCCCGGACCGTCGTCCGCGAGTCCCTCCGCGTCCTCGAGGCCAAGGGCCTGGTCAGCGCCCGCCCGAACGTCGGCACGCGCGTGCGTCCCGTCAGCGACTGGAACCTCCTCGACCCGGACATCATCGAATGGCGGGCCTTCGGGCCGCAGCGCGACGACCAGCGCCGGGAGCTGAGTGAGCTGCGCTGGACGATCGAGCCGCTCGCCGCCCGCCTCGCCGCCGGACATGGGCGCGAGGAGGTGCAGCAGCGCCTCTGCGACATGGTCGAGATCATGAGCCACGCCATGGCCCAGGGCGACGCCCTCACCTACTCGCGCGCCGACACCGAGTTCCACGGACTGCTCATCCAGATCGCGGGCAACCGCATGCTGGAGCACCTCTCCGGCATCGTCTCGGCGGCGCTGCAGGTCTCCGGCGGCCCGGTCACCGGCTGCGACCGGCCGAACGAGGCCTCCCTCGCGCAGCATGCGCGGATCGTCGACGCGCTCGGCACCGGCGACGGCACCGCGGCGGAGGCGGCCATGCGGCAGCTGCTCACGGTCCACCCCGAGGTGGAGCGCGTGGTGCCCGCACCGCGCGAGCACTGACCCCGCGAGGGGTGCGGTGCGGTCGCCGGTGTGCGGCGTCCTCGTGGTGCTCATGGCGGCGCCGGGCCCTGGTCCCGGCCGTCGCCGGACCCTGCCGGACCTTCTGGAGTCCGGCCGGGCCCGGCGGGGCCCGGCGGTGCGCCGGACCGCCTCGGCCATGGGTGCGCCGCCGGAGCGGGTGCCACGGATGATCTCTTATGTGTATGTCTGAACGCTTTTGACCGCTTACGGGGTGTGACTCGGGCCACGCAGATTGGGCGTAACGCTTGTGGAGACAGCGCGATGACCTAAGAGGTGATAGCCGCGGAGGGAATACAGACGCTGAACAAGGCGCTGTGCACCTTCCCCGGCCCCCGCCCGCGCCGTCGGCCCATCCCCAGGCCGGTGGTCGGCTCCTGTCCGCAGTGGACGGTGCCGGAAGCCGTTTTCCAACGTTCCGAGAGGTTGTTCGTGTCGGCCAGCACATCCCGTACGCTCCCGCCGGAGATCGCCGAGTCCGTCTCTGTCATGGCGCTCATTGAGCGGGGAAAGGCTGAGGGGCAGATCGCCGGCGACGATGTGCGTCGGGCCTTCGAAGCTGACCAGATTCCGGCCACTCAGTGGAAGAACGTACTGCGCAGCCTCAACCAGATTCTTGAGGAAGAGGGTGTGACGCTGATGGTCAGTGCCGCAGAGCCCAAGCGCACCCGCAAGAGCGTCGCAGCGAAGACCCCGGCGAAGCGCACCGCCACCAAGACGGTCGCGGCCAAGACGGTGACCACCAGGAAGGCCACCGCCACCACGGCGGCCCCCGCGGCGCCCGCCGCTCCGGCCGTTGCCGACTCCGGCGAGGAAGAGGCACCCGCCAAGAAGGCCGCTGCCAAGAAGGCGACCGCCAAGAAGACGGTCGCCAAGAAGGCCGTCGCGAAGAAGACGGCCGCCAAGAAGACCGCGGGCAAGAAGGACGACGCCGAGCTTCTCGAGGAAGAGGTGCTCGAGGACACCAAGGTCGCCGACGAGCCCGAGGGTGCCGAGAGCGCCGGCTTCGTCCTGTCCGACGAGGACGAGGACGACGCGCCCGCGCAGCAGGTCGCCGCGGCCGGTGCCACCGCCGACCCGGTCAAGGACTACCTGAAGCAGATCGGCAAGGTCCCCCTGCTCAACGCCGAGCAGGAAGTCGAGCTGGCCAAGCGCATCGAGGCGGGCCTGTTCGCCGAGGACAAGCTGGCGAACGCCGACAAGCTCGCCCCGAAGCTCAAGCGTGAGCTGGAGATCATCGCCGAGGACGGCCGCCGCGCCAAGAACCACCTCCTGGAGGCCAACCTCCGTCTGGTGGTCTCCCTGGCCAAGCGCTACACCGGCCGCGGCATGCTCTTCCTGGACCTCATCCAGGAGGGCAACCTCGGTCTGATCCGCGCGGTCGAGAAGTTCGACTACACCAAGGGCTACAAGTTCTCCACGTACGCCACCTGGTGGATCCGTCAGGCGATCACCCGCGCCATGGCCGACCAGGCCCGCACCATCCGTATCCCGGTGCACATGGTCGAGGTCATCAACAAGCTCGCGCGCGTGCAGCGCCAGATGCTCCAGGACCTGGGCCGCGAGCCCACCCCGGAGGAGCTGGCCAAGGAACTCGACATGACCCCGGAGAAGGTCATCGAGGTCCAGAAGTACGGCCGCGAGCCCATCTCGCTGCACACCCCGCTGGGCGAGGACGGCGACAGCGAGTTCGGTGACCTCATCGAGGACTCCGAAGCCGTCGTCCCCGCGGACGCGGTCAGCTTCACGCTCCTGCAGGAGCAGCTGCACTCCGTGCTGGACACCCTGTCCGAGCGCGAGGCCGGCGTCGTCTCCATGCGCTTCGGCCTCACCGACGGTCAGCCGAAGACCCTCGACGAGATCGGCAAGGTGTACGGCGTGACGCGTGAGCGCATCCGCCAGATCGAGTCCAAGACCATGTCGAAGCTGCGCCACCCGTCGCGTTCCCAGGTGCTGCGCGACTACCTCGACTAGGTCGCGGCCGTACGACGTCGAAGACCCGGTTCCCCACGCGGGAGCCGGGTCTTCGTGCTGCGCGCTCGCGCCTCTTGGATCACTCTTGGTCCCCCAGGAGGACCTCAGAGTGAGGAGCATGCATGCGTCGTTCCATTGCCCGGGCACTGATCCGACCGTTGATCCTGGCGGCCACCGTTGCCTCGATACCCCTGGTGAACGCGGCTCCGGCGGTCGCCGGCGGCGTGGTCGTCGGGGGGTTCCCGATCGATGTCTCGCAGGCCCCCTGGACGGTGGCACTGGCCAGCCGTGACCGGTTCGGAGGTACGCGCGCGGGGCAGTTCTGCGGTGCCGTGGCCGTCGGTCGCAGCACCGTGCTCACCGCGGCCCACTGTCTGTCCGGGGAGGTCCTCGGGTCGCCGCCGAACCGGGTGCCCGACCTCAAGGTCATCGCGGGCCGCACGGACCTGCTGTCGGCCCAGGGTGAGGAGATCGCCGTACAGGACGTCCGGATCAACCCCCGGTACGACGCCAGGACCAGCTCCGGCGACTTCGCCGTCCTCACACTCGCCGGAGAGCTGCCGCAGAGCGCGGTCATCGCCATGGCGGGCCCGGGCGACCCGGCCTACACACCCGGCACGGATGCACTGGTGTCCGGATGGGGCGACACGACCGGCGGAGGGGACTACGCGCGGCGGCTACAGGCCGCACGCGTGCGCGTACTCTCCGACGAGCTGTGCGCCAAGGCCTACCCGGGCGGCCCCGAGGGCGCCTACCAGGCCGACACGATGCTGTGCGCCGGTGAGGCCGCCGGCGGGCCCGACGGCTGTCAGGGGGACAGCGGCGGGCCTCTGGTGGCCGGAGGGCGGCTGATCGGCCTCGTGTCCTGGGGGAGCGGCTGCGGGCGGCCAGGGCTCCCCGGGGTGTACACGCGCGTCTCCGAGGTCGTGCGGGCGCTGGGACCGGCCACAGCGGCCCGTCAGCGGCCCGGCAGGGGCCTGTGAGGGCGTGCGCGGACATGAGCGCGGGCGGCCGCTCCTGGTTGTGGGAGCGGCCGCCCGTTCACCGGCCTGTGCCGGGGCTGGCTCGTCGTGGTGCGAGATTCAGCGCTCTTCTTCGGAAACGGTGTTCGGAACGGACGTCAGCCGCTCCGTCTCGTCCTGTATCTCAGCGGCGATCTTCTTGAGTTCCGGCTCGAACTTGCGACCGTGGTGGGCGCAGAAGAGCAGTTCTCCGCCGCTGAGCAGGACCACGCGCAGGTATGCCTGGGCGCCGCAGCGGTCGCAGCGATCGGCGGCCGTCAGTGGGCTCGCGGGGGTCAGAACAGTAGTCACGTCGCCTCTTCTCTAGCTCGACGAGCTGTCGTACCAGGGTCAACATCCAACCAGCCCGAAAACGTTCCCGCTCGTGGCTTCTTTTCGAAAAAAACTTTCCGGGGCGGCTGCCTGCTGCCGGTTGGCGGCGAATGTGCCGTATTGCGTGTCTTGTGTGCTTACGGTTTCGCGCTGTCTTGCTTGCTGTCTCGTCCTCCCGGCTGGGTTGCCGGTTGTTCATGAGGACGTGCCCGGAGCCTAAATGGTTCATGCCCCGAAGGGAACGTGATATGTACTTCACTCCATCGAGGGATCGAACACGTATGCGAGCCTGGACTAGTGTGAGTTCCCGACGAGGGTGGCGTTACACCGGCCCTACCAGGGCTCGGTACCCTCTGAGCGGCGACCGAAGCCGCCCCCTTACCCAGAAGGGGGCCATCTGAAATTCAGCGAGGAGCGAACCGCGTGACCGCCGATACGTCCGTGCCGTCCACAGCGCTGCTGGCAGGAGCAGACCGGGACGGTTCCAACTACACCGCGCGGCACCTGCTCGTCCTCGAGGGCCTCGAAGCCGTGCGGAAACGTCCGGGCATGTACATCGGCTCGACCGACAGCCGCGGTCTCATGCACTGCCTGTGGGAGATCATCGACAACTCCGTGGACGAGGCCCTCGGGGGCTACTGCGACCACATCGAGGTGATCCTTCACGACGACGGCTCCGTGGAGGTGCGCGACAACGGCCGCGGCATCCCCGTGGACGTGGAGCCGAAGACCGGCCTGTCCGGCGTCGAGGTCGTCATGACCAAGCTGCACGCCGGCGGAAAGTTCGGCGGTGGCTCCTACGCGGCCTCCGGCGGTCTGCACGGTGTCGGCGCCTCCGTGGTCAACGCGCTCTCCGCGCGTCTCGACGTCGAGGTGGACCGGGGGGGCCACGCGCACGCCATCAGCTTCCGGCGCGGCGTGCCCGGTGCCTTCGCCGCCGACGGTGCCGAGGCGAAGTTCGAGGCCGGCAGCGGCCTGCGCAAGGCCAAGAAGATCCCCAAGACCCGTACCGGCACGCGCGTGCGTTACTGGGCCGACCGGCAGATCTTCCTCAAGGACGCCAGGCTCTCCCTGGAGCACCTGCACCAGCGCGCCCGGCAGACCGCGTTCCTGGTACCCGGCCTGACCATCGTCGTGCGGGACGAGTTCGGCCTCGGCGAGGGCGGCAGCAAGGGGGAGGAGTCCTTCCGCTTCGACGGCGGCATCAGCGAGTTCTGCGAGTACCTGGCCAACGACAAGGCGATCTGCGACGTCCTCCGCTTCTCGGGCAAGGGCACCTTCAAGGAGACCGTCCCGGTCCTGGACGACCACGGCCAGATGACCCCGACCGAGGTCACCCGCGAGCTGGGCGTGGACATCGCGCTGCGCTGGGGCACCGGCTACGACACGACGGTCAGGTCGTTCGTCAACATCATCGCCACCCCCAAGGGCGGTACGCATGTCACCGGCTTCGAACAGGCCCTCACCCAGACGATGAACGATGTGCTGCGCGCCAAGAAGCTGCTGCGCGTGGCCGAGGACAACATCGTCAAGGACGATGCCCTGGAGGGCCTCACCGCCGTCGTCACTGTTCGCCTGGCCGAGCCGCAGTTCGAGGGTCAGACCAAGGAGGTCCTCGGCACCTCGGCTGCCCGCCGCATCGTGAACAACGTGGTCACGAGCGAGCTGAAGGCGTTCCTGACGGCCACCAAGCGTGACGCCGCGGCGCAGGCCCGTGTCGTCATGGAGAAGGTCGTCGCCGCCGCCCGCACCCGCGTCGCGGCCCGCCAGCACAAGGACGCCCAGCGCCGGAAGACGGCCCTGGAGTCGTCGTCCCTGCCGGCCAAGCTCGCCGACTGCCGCAGCGACGACGTCGACCGCAGCGAGCTGTTCATCGTGGAGGGCGACTCCGCGCTCGGTACGGCCAAGCTGGCGCGGAACTCCGAGTTCCAGGCTCTGCTGCCGATCCGGGGCAAGATCCTCAACGTGCAGCGGTCCTCGGTGACCGACATGCTCAAGAACGCCGAGTGCGGCGCGATCATCCAGGTCATAGGAGCGGGCTCGGGCCGCACCTTCGACATCGACCAGGCCCGGTACGGCAAGATCATCATGATGACCGACGCCGATGTGGACGGGTCCCACATCCGGTGTCTGCTGCTCACGCTGTTCCAGCGCTACATGCGGCCCATGGTCGAGGCCGGCCGGGTCTTCGCCGCCGTGCCGCCGCTGCACCGCATCGAGCTGGTCCAGCCGAAGAAGGGCCAGGACAAGTACGTCTACACGTACTCCGACCGCGAGCTGCGTGACAAGCTCATGGAGTTCCAGAGCAAGGGCATCCGGCACAAGGACTCCATCCAGCGCTACAAGGGTCTGGGCGAGATGGACGCCGACCAGCTGGCGGAGACCACGATGGACCCGCGCCACCGCACCCTGCGCCGCATCAACCTCTCCGACCTGGAAGCCGCCGAAGGAGTCTTCGACCTGCTGATGGGTAACGACGTCGCGCCCCGCAAGGAGTTCATCTCCAGCTCGGCCGCGACGCTGGACCGGTCACGCATCGACGCGTAGCCGCTGCTCTGGGCTTGGAGCTCCTGCTTCGGGCTCGGGCTGACGGCCTGGGGCTCGGCCGAGAGGTCGGGCTTCGGCTGTCAATGCCCGGCTCGAAGACTGCTCCACCTGCGGTTTTCCTACCCGCGTATTCCTCCGCCCGGGCTTCTCCGCCCGGGGCTTTCCGCCCCGGGTTTCTCCACCTGCGGGTGGAGGGGGGCCGCTCGAAGGTTCCACCCGTGATCCACCCGGGCTCCGATCCCCCGACCTGCGGATTTCCGTAGCTTCGAAGGCGTCGGCAGCACTCGCTCCGCCACCGCCTTCTCGCCCACGGAGGTTCTGATGTCCGGGTTCGTCAACGCGCTGGTGATCGTGGGCGTCGTCGCCATAGTGATCGCACGGCAGTTCCGTGCCCACCCGATCAACACAGACCGCCGCTGGTGGCTGCTACCCGTGATCCTCGCCGTCGTCGCGCTGCGCAAGCCCGGCATCCTCGACGCCCACCATCGGGCGGAGTCGGCCGTGCTGCTCGCGGTCGAGCTGCTCATCGGCCTGGCCACCGGCGTCGGCTGGGGCTGGACCACCCGTATCTGGACGGCGCCGGACGGCATCGTGTGGAGCAGGAGCACCAAGGCGAGCGTCGCTGTCTGGGGCGTGGGCATAGCCCTGCGAGCCGGTGTCTTCGCACTCGGCTCCGCGCTCGGCCTGCACCAGGACAGCTCCGCACTGATGCTCGGCCTCGCCGGCACCCTGCTGATCCGCAGCGGGATCCTGGCCTGGCGGGCGCAGCCGTCGGGTGCCGCGAGCAGTCCGGCCCCGGCGTACGGTGACGGCAAGCGGTCGGCGTGGGAGGAGCGCGTGTGAGGGACAACACCTGGACACGCTGGCCGTCACGTGAGGCACTCGGTCACGTCGGCATCAGCCGTCCCCGGCGCCTCATCGTCCGGGCCGTCCGACTGCTCCTGCTGGGCATCCTCCTGTGGGGCGCCTTCAGCCAGCGGCACGTCGGCGTCTGGGGGGCGCTCGTCGCGGCGGCGGGAGTCGCCCTCGCCGGTCTCGTCTCCTGGGCCTTCTTCCGGACGACCTACGAGCACCGGCTGGTGCCCTCGCTCGCGCTCATGGGTGTGCTCCTGGGCGTCGCGGTGGCCGCTGAGGTGACAGGATTCAGACGCCCCGCCCTCGTGGTCTGGTGCGCCTGCGGGGTCGCCGCGTTGGAACGGCTGCCGCTCGGGGCGGCGGTCCCTGTGACGGCGGTGGCGCTGGCCTCGTACTCCGCGTTCACCAATGACGTCTGGCTGACCACGGCCGCCACGGTGGCCGGCATGGCCCTCGCCGGGTACGTCCTGCGGCTGGACGCGGAAGCCCGGGGCAGTTCGCAGCGGCTGCTCGCCCAGGAGCGCGCCGCCCGCGCGGCCGAGGCCGAGTCCGCGGCACTCGCCGAACGGGCCCGTATCGCGCGCGACATCCACGACGTGCTGGCGCACAGCCTCTCGGCGCAGCTCGTGCACCTGGAGGCGGCTCGACTGCTGATCGAGAAGGGCGCGGATCGCAAACGGATCCTGGAGCGCGTGGTGGCCGCCCGGGGGATGGCCCGTGACGGCCTCGCCGAGACCCGGCAGGCGCTGTCCGCACTGCGGGGCGAACTGACACCTCTTGAGGACTTCCTGGCCGAACTCGTCAGCGCGGCCGACGGCGCCGGGGTCACCGTCACAGGTGAACGCAGGAACCTGCCGGCAGAGGCGTCCCAGGCCGTGCGGCGGGTCGCGCAGGAGGCGCTGACCAACGTCCGTAAGCACGCCCAGGGCGCCAGGGTGGACGTGCGGCTCGACTACAGCGAGCACGAAGTGACGTTGAGCGTCCGCGACTTCGGCGGCCGGCCGGGCGATCTCAACGGAACCGGAGGCGGGTACGGTCTGCTGGGCATGCGGGAGCGCGCCGAACTGCTGGGCGGTTCGTTGGACGCGGGACCGGACGAGGAGGGGTTCGTGGTGACGCTGAAGGTGCCCGTATGACGGAGACGGAGGAGGAGAAGAAACCCGCGCGAGTGGTGGTGGCCGACGACCAGACCGTGGTGCGTGAGGGCATCGTGATGCTGCTCGGGCTGTTGCCCGGCGTGGAGGTCGTGGGGGCCGCCGGAGACGGCGAGGAAGCGGTGCGGCTGGTCGGGGAACTCGCTCCCGATGTCGTCCTGATGGACCTCAGGATGCCCCGCTGCGACGGCGTGGAGGCCACACGGCGGATCAGGGCGCAGTACCCCGCGACCCAGGTCGTGGTGCTCACCACCTACGCGGACGACGAGTCGTTGTTCCCCGCGCTGAGGGCCGGTGCCCGGGGATACCTGACCAAGGACGCGGGCGGTGACGAGATCGTCCGTGCTGTGCACAGTGTGCTGTCGGGGGACGCGGGGCTGTCGCCGAGTATCCAGCGCCGGTTGCTGGAGCGGTTGTCGCAGCCTGAGTCCGAGGCCGTCCCCGCGGCCGGCGAGGCGCTCGACGGACTCACCGCACGGGAGACCGAAGTACTGGTGCTGATCGCCGAGGGGTTCACCAATCAGGAGATCGCTCGCAGACTGCATGTGTCGACCGCGACGGTGAAGACACATATCAACAACCTCTTCGCCAAGACGGGCCTCAAGGACCGGGCACAGGCCGTGCGTTACGCCTACGGCAAAGGGCTGGTGCGGCCGCCCATCGGGTGAGTCACCTGATGGGGTGAAGAGCGGGAGGATGAAGAGTCAGGGATCTTCCGTTCTGTCCATCCTTGGGCATGCAGTCAAGCAACGGTCGTCCCCGCGGAGCCGGGGACGGTCCCGAGAGTTCGGGCCGGGACCAGGAAGACCAGGGCGCGCCCTCCCGCGACGTGACGTACGAGGACCCCTGGTACGACGCGCTGGCCGGTGGCTGGGGCGACCTGGACGGGGCCGGTATGCCGGCGCCGGCCGTGCCGCCCGCACGTGGTGAGGCCGGCGTGCCGGGGGTGCGAGCCCGTGATGTGTACGTCGAAGTGCAGCGCAGTCAGGCGTTCCGGGAGGTGCGCGGCAGCTACCGGCGGTTCGTGGTGCCCGGGACCGCCGCCTTCCTGGTCTGGTACGTGGGGTACGTGGTGGCGGCGACGACCGCACCCGGACTCATGGCGCGACCCGTGGCGGGGGCGGTGAACGTGGCGATGGTCGCGGGCCTCGGCCAGTTCCTCACGACGTTCCTGCTCACCTGGGCCTACGCCCGGCATGCGCGGCTGCGCCGGGACCGGGCCGCGCTGGAGTTGCGCTGGGACACCCAGGAACTGGCCCGCGGAGCGCGGAGGGGCACCCTGTGACGGGCGACCATCAGACTCTGGCGCTGCTGCTGTTCAGCGTGTTCGTGGCGGTCACTCTCGGGATCACGACCTGGGTGGGCCGCAGGCGGCGCGGGTCGGCGGAGGAGTTCTATGCCGGCGGGCGGTTGTTCAGTCCGATGGAGAATGGTTTTGCCATCGCGGGTGACTACATGTCGGCAGCCTCCTTCCTCGGAATCTCCGGCCTCATCGCGCTGTACGGGTACGACGGGCTGCTGTACGGCGTGGGCTTTTTCGTGGCGTGGCTGGTCGTGCTGTTCCTGGTCGCGGAACTGGTCCGCAACTGCGGACGGTTCACCCTGGCCGACGTGGTGGCCGCGCGGATGAGCGAGCGGCCCGTGCGGATCGCCGCGGGAACGTCCTCGGTCATGGTGTCCGTGCTGTACCTGGTGGCGCAGATGGTCGGCGCCGGCAGCCTGGTGGCGCTGCTGCTGGGGCGGACGAGCGGTGGGGCCCGGGTGTGGGCGGTCATCGGCGTCGGCGCGCTCATGGTGATCTACGTGTCGTTGGGTGGGATGCGGGCCACCACGTGGATCCAGATCGTGAAGGCGGTCATGCTGCTCAGCGGGACGGTCGTGCTGACCGTGCTCGTCCTGCTGCGTTTCCACGGCGACGTCGACCGGCTGCTGCTCACCGCCGCGGACCGCAGCGGCCATGGGAGGGCGTTCCTGTCGCCGGGACTGAAGTACGGCGGGGACTGGACCGCACGGCTCGACTTCATCAGCCTGGGGCTCGCCCTGGTGCTGGGCACGGCCGGCCTGCCGCACATCCTGTCCCGCTTCTACACCGTGCCGACCGCGCGGGCCGCCCGTCGTTCCGTGGTGTGGTCCATCGGCTTGATCGGCAGCTTCTATCTGATGACGATCGTCCTCGGCTTCGGTGCGGCGGCACTGGTGGGGCCGCGGGCCGTGCGCGCCTCCAACGCGGCCGGCAACACCGCGGTGCCCCTCCTGGCCCTGGACCTGGGCGGCGGGGCGGGCACCACGGGTGGCACCGTGCTGTTCGCGGTGGTCGCCGCGGTGGCCTTCGCCACGATCCTCGCGGTGGTCGCGGGTATCACGCTCGCCTCCTCCGCCTCGGTCGCCCATGACCTGTACGCGTCGCTGCGACGCCCCCGCGGCAGGGCCCCGCGCAGTGAGGTGGCGGTGGCACGGTGGGCGGCGGTCGGGGTCGGCGTCGTGGCGATCGGGCTCGGTCTGCTGGCCCGCGACCTCAACGTCGCTTTCCTCGTCGGCCTCGCCTTCGCGGTCGCCGCGTCGGCGAACCTGCCGGTCCTGCTCTACTCGCTCTTCTGGCGCGGCTTCACCACGCGCGGCGCGGTGTGGGCGGTGTACGGCGGGCTGCTTCCGGCGATCGGGCTCGTCCTGCTGTCCCCGGTGGTGTCCGGCAGCCCGGAGTCGCTGTTCCCGGGCGTCGACTTCCAGTACTTCCCGCTGGAGAACCCCGGTGTCGTCTCCATCCCGCTGGGCTTCCTCGCGGGCTGGCTGGGCACGGTCACCTCGGACGAGGCAGCGGACGAGGCCAGGTACGCGGAGACGGAAGTGCGCTCGCTGACCGGGGCCGGAGCCGTGTAGGACGGCCGCCGGCCGCCGGTCGTTACGGCGCCACCCAGGCGTAACGGTGTTCCGGGCGGCCGGTGTCGCCGTACCTCAGGGACAGGCGGAGGCGGCCCGCCTGTTCCAGGTGACGGAGGTAGCGCTGGGCGGTGGAACGGCTCAGACCGGTCCGGGCGGCCACCTCGTGGGCCGAGAGCGGATGGTCGGCGCGGTGCAGGACGCCGCAGATCAGGTCGGTCGTGGGCAAGGAATGGCCGGTCGGCAGGCCGGGCGCGGACGGGGCGGGAGCGGTGCGCAGGGCGCCGAAGATCCGGTCGATCTGTTCCTGCCCCGTCAGACCGCGGCCGCCCACCCGGTCGACCGTGCGGCGCAGGGCGGCGTAGGAGTCCAGACGGGCGCGCAGTGCGGCGAAGGTGAACGGTTTGACCAGGTAGTGCAGGGCGCCCATCCGCATCGCCTGCTGGACCGTCGTCACATCGCTGGCCGCTGTGATCATGATGACGTCGGCGCCGTGGCCCTGCTCCCGCATGCGGTGGACGAGCTCCAGTCCGGTGCGGTCCGGCAGGTAGTGGTCGAGCAGGACCAGGTCGACGGTCCCGCGTTCGACGGCGGCCAGTGCCTGGGCGGCACTGTGGGCGCGTGCGGTCACCCGGAAGCCGGGAACCTTTCCCACGTACTTGGCGTTGATGTCGGCGACGCGGAAGTCGTCGTCCACCACCAGGACGTCAATCATCAGGCCTCTCCTTCAAGGCCGGCGAGCGCCGAGCCCGTGCCTTCGGCTCCGCAGTTCTAGCGCGAGCAAAACGAGCACAACAGGCTCCTACGAGCAAAAGAATGGCTTGCGCTCACAAGACTCCTGCCGTGGCCGGGGTCACACCTACCGTCCCGGCCCATGAGCGCACACACCGGCCCCGCCATCGAGCTGCGGGGCGCGAGCAAGACCTTCAGCACCCCGTCCGGGGGACTGCACACAGCCGTGCGCGGTCTGGACCTCACCGTCGGGCGCGGGGAGTTCGTGGCCGTCGTGGGCCCTACCGGGTGCGGCAAGTCCACCACCCTGACGCTGGTCAGCGGCCTGGAGGAGCCCACCGAGGGCGAGGTGCTGGTGGCGGGGGAGCCGGTCGACGGCGTCGGCGACAAGGTCGGCTTCGTCTTCCAGCAGGACGCCACCTTCCCCTGGCGCACGGTCCTGTCGAACGTCATGGCGGGTCCGCGGTTCCGGGGTGTACCCAAGGCGGACGCCAGGGAGAAGGCGCGTGACTGGCTGGCCCGGGTCGGACTCGCCGCCTTCGAGGACCGTTATCCCCACCAGCTCTCGGGCGGTCAGCGCAAGCGCGTCGCCCTGGCGGCCACCTTCGTCAACGACCCCGAGATCCTTCTGATGGACGAACCGTTCTCGGCGCTCGACGTGCAGACCCGGGCGCTGATGTCGGACGAGTTGCTGGAGCTGTGGGAGGGCACCGGCGCCTCCGTCGTCTTCGTCACCCACGATCTGGAGGAGTCCATCGCGCTGGCCGACAGGGTCGTCGTGATGACCGCCGGACCGGCCACCGTGAAGCAGGTCTTCGACGTCGACCTGCCCCGCCCGCGGAAGGTGGAGTCGGTACGCCTGCAGTCGCGGTTCGTCGAGATCTACCGCGAGATCTGGGAGTCCCTCGGCGAAGAGGTCCGTATCACCCGCGAGAGAGGTGCCGCCCATGCCGCCTGAGGTTCTCAGTACCCCGGTCGTCGGCACCGCCAAGACGCCCGGTCGCGAGCAGACCCGCGCCCGGGCCGCACGCCGGCGCAGGCTCCTCGTCAACGCCGCGCGCGTGGTGCTCCTGGCTGCCGTCCTCGGGCTGTGGGAAGGGCTGTCCCGCGCCAAGGTCATCGATCCGTTCAACTTCTCGATGCCCTCGAAGATCTGGGACCAGATCGACACCTGGGTGACCCACGGGACAGCGCTCGGCTCCCTGGGCGAGCAGGTCTGGTACACGCTGTACGAGGCGCTGCTCGGCTGGGGGCTCGGGGTGGTCACCGGTGTACTCCTCGGCATCGCGCTCGGGCGGATCAGATTGCTCGCCGAGGTCCTCGGTCCCTACATCAAGGTGCTCAACTCGATCCCCAGGATCGTCCTGGCGCCGATCTTCCTGATCTGGTTCGGCCTGGGACCGTCGTCCAAAGTGGCCTCCGCCGTGGTGCTGGTCTTCTTCCCGGTGTTCTTCAACGCCTTCCAGGGCGCCCGTGAGGTGGACCGCAACCTCGTGGCCAACGCCCGCGTCCTGGGCGCGAGCGACCGTCGGGTGACCCTGCAGGTGGTCATCCCGTCGGCCACGTCCTGGATCTTCACCAGCCTTCACGTCAGTTTCGGCTTCGCGCTCATCGGCACCATCGTCGGCGAGTACATCGGCGCGACCAAGGGCATCGGACTGCTCGTCGCGCAGTCGCAGAACACTTTCAACGCCGCCGGCGTGTACGCCGCGATGGTCATCCTCGCGGTCGTCGCCCTCGTCGCGGAGGGCCTGCTGACCTTCGCCGAGCGCCGCATCTTCCGCTGGAGGCCGGCCGGCTCGGACAGCTGAACCGGCCCCCTCCCTCCCCGCACCCGCACCGCTCTCCCACAAGGACGTGAACCGCATGCGCACGACCGCCAGATACGTCTCCCTGACCGCCGCCGGACTGCTCGCCCTCTCCTCGCTCACCGCCTGCGCCAACGACGCGGCGAGCTCCACGGCCGACACCGGCAGCGGCGGGGGCGGCGCCAACGGCGAGACCGTCAAGATCATGGTCGGTGGCCTGGACAAGGTCATCTACCTGCCGGCGATGCTCACCCAGCGCCTGGGCCACTTCCAGGCCGAGGGACTGAACGTCCAGCTCCTCAGTGAACCCGCCGGGGTCCAGGCCGAGACCGCGCTCGTCTCCGGCCAGGTACAGGGAGCGGTCGGGTTCTACGACCACACCCTCGACCTCCAGGTGAAGGGCAAGGCGGTGGAGTCGGTCGTGCAGTTCTCGCACGCGCCCGGCGAGGTCGAGGTCGTCTCGGACGAGGCGGCCGGCGACCTCACCTCACCGAAGGACTTCAAGGGCCGCAAACTGGGGGTGACCGGGCTCGGTTCGTCGACCGACTTCCTCACCAAGTACCTCGCCGTCAAGAACGGAGTGCAGGTCAGTGAGTTCACGCCGGTCGCCGTGGGCGCCGGCCCGACGTTCATCGCGGCGCTCCAGAAGGGCGCGATCGACGGCGGCATGACCACCGACCCCACCGTCGCGACGATCCTGGACAAGAAAGCCGGGAAGATCCTCATCGACATGCGTACCCCAAAGGGTTCGCAGGAAGCGCTGGGCGGCCCCTATCCGTCGTCGAGCCTGTACATGCAGACGGACTGGGTGAACGGACACAAGGACACCGTCCAGAAGTTGGTCAACGCATTCGTCAAGACGCTCAAGTGGATGTCCACCCACAGCGCCGACGAGATCGCCGCCAAGATGCCCGCCGACTACTCCCAGGGCGACAAGGCCCTGTACGCGCAGGCCGTCAAAAGCACCCTGCCGATGTTCACCGACGACGGTGTGATGCCCCAGGGCGGCCCCGAGACCGTCGAGAAGGTCCTCAAGGCGTTCAACCCCAACATCAAGAACGCGAAGGTCGACTTGAGCAAGACGTACACGACGGAGTTCGTCAAGGCGGTCAAGTGACCGCCGCGTGACTCCAGGTCAGGCGCGGGTCGCCCACACGTACCGGTGTTCCGGGCGGCCCGCGTCACCGTACTTGAGGGTCAGCCGGGCCCGGCCGGTGCGCTCCAGGAGCTTCAGATACCGCTGAGCGGTCTGCCGGCTCACCCCCGTCCGCTCGGCGATCTCCTGAGCGGACAGCGGGCGTTCGGCGTTCAGCAGGGCCTGGCGCACCAGCTCCGCCGTCGTGGGGGAGTGCCCCTTGGGCAGCTCGGGCTCCGACGGGGCGGACAGGGCGCCGAAGATGCGGTCCACCTGCGCCTGCTCGGCCTCGCCACCGCCGTCCAGGGTGCGCCGCAGCTCGGCGTAGGCCTCCAGCTTGGCCCGCAGACCGGCGAAGGCGAACGGTTTCACCAGGTACTGCAACGCCCCTTGCCGCATGGCGGCCTGCACCGTCGAGACGTCCCGCGCCGCCGTCACCATGATCACATCGGTCTGGTGGCCGCGCCGGCGCATCTCCTGGACGACCGCGAGACCGGTGTCGTCGGGCAGGTAGTGGTCCATCAGGACGAGGTCGAGCCGCGGCAGGCTCTCCACCTGGCGCAGCGCGTCGGCCGCGTTGTGCGCCTCCGCGGCCACATGGAAGCCCGGCACCTTTTCCACGTAGGCGGCGTTGACCCGCGCCACCAGGGTGTCGTCGTCCACGACCAGCACTTCGATCATCACGCCTCCTCCTCGGTGGTGGCCGGGACGTTCGCCGTCTGCGCCGGGGGCTCCGCGGAGCCGGTGAGCGCCGGCTCCGGTGCCGGCTCGGTCAACGCCTCGGGCAGGACCACGGTGAACTGCGCACCACCGCCGGCCGCCGCGCCCACGGCCGCGCTCCCGCCCTGCCGTTCGGCGAGCCGGCGTACCAGGGAGAGCCCGATGCCCCGCTTGCCGTGCGCGGGAGGCTTCTTGGTGGACCAGCCCTCCGTGAAGATCAGGTCCCGTTGGTCCTCCGGGATTCCGGGACCTGTGTCGCGCACCCGGAGGACGACCGCACGGCCCCCCGCACGCAACTCCGTCTCCACGCGCGCGTGCGGTGTGCCGGCGACCGCGTCGAGGGCGTTGTCCACGAGGTTGCCCACGATGGTGACCAGCCCCCGGGGATCGATCAGCCGGTCGGGGAGCCGGGTGTGCTCCGACACCCACAGGGCGACCCCGCGCTCGGCCGCCACGGTCGCCTTGCCGACCAGCAGCGCGGCCAGCAGCGGGTCCTGGATCTTCTCCGTGACCTGCTCGGCGGTGGCCCGGTGGTCCCCGACCACCTCACCGACGAACTCCACGGCGTCGTCGTACATCTCCAGCTCCAGCAGCCCCAGCAGGGTGTGCATGCGGTTGGCGTGCTCGTGGTCCTGGGCGCGCAGGGCGTCGATCAGCCCACGCGTGGAGTCGAGTTCGCGCCCCAGCTGCTCCAGTTCGGTGCGGTCGCGCAGTGTGGCCACGGCGCCGCCGTCGTCGGTGGGCATGCGGTTGGCGATCAGGACGCGCTGGCCGCGCACGGTGAGCAGATCGGTGCCGGTCACCCGGCCGGCCAGCACGTCCGTGGTACGGCCCGCGCCGAGCGCCTCGTCCGGGGTCCGCCCGACGGCTTCGTCCCCGATGCCCAGCAGCCGTCGTGCCTCGTCGTTGAGCAGCCGGACGCGCCCGCTCCGGTCCAGTGCGACCACACCCTCCCGGATGCCGTGCAGCATCGCCTCGCGCTCCGAGAGCAGCGCCGATATGTCCGAGAAGGCCAGGTCCCGGGTCTGCCGCTGGACCCGGCGCGAGATCAGCCAGGCGGCCAGCGCGCCCACCGCGAGCGCACCGCCGGCGTACGCGAACAGCCCCGGTATCGCGCTGATCAGCCGCGCCCGCACACTGTCGTAGGCGATGCCGACCGAGACCGCGCCGACGACGTGGTGGTCGGCGTCGTACAGCGGCACCTTGCCGCGGGCCGAGCGTCCCAGGGTGCCCTCGTCGATGCCCATGACCTCCTCGCCGCCCAGGGCGTCGGTGGGGTCGGTGGAGACGATCTGGCCGATCTGCGAAGGTGTGGGGTGCGACCAGCGCACCCAGTGCCGGTCGAGCACCACGATGTACTCGGCGTGCGTGGCCTTCCGGATCCGCTCGGCCTCCTTCTGCACCGGGCCGTCGCTGGTCGGCCGGGTGGTCAGGACGCCCTCGGACATCTCCGGGTCCTGTGCCGTGGTCTCGGCTATGGCCAGCGCGCGGCGCATCGCCTCCTGGTCCAGCTGCTTGCTCAGCGGCGCGAGGAAGAGCCCGGTCGCGAGCACCGCCACGCCCGCGGCGATCGCCACCTGCATCAGCAGCACCTGGGAGAACATCCGCCGGGGCAGACCGAGGCGCAGACGGCGCGCGGGGGGAGTGGGGCTCATACCCACGACGGTACGTGGGGCGGCCGGACGCACCCCGGCGGGTCTGGCGTGGATCGCTTGATCCGGGCGGACTCAGCGATCAATCATTGACGAACATCCACGGAACGGACGAACGGAACATTGACCGTCAACCTGTTGACCGGTCACCGCGGCGATCAGATACGGCGGCCATGCCGGCCCGCTAGCTCGCCAGCGCCGTCGGCCTCAGTTCGCGCACCTCGACGACGTCCATCCGCGCGGGCGAACCCAGCACTCCCGCGCCACAGCTCTCCTGGCGTGGCGGCAGTGACGCCCTCTGCTCCACGGTGACCCGCCACCGGCGGCCGTCGGCGTGGGCCACGGTGACCTCCCGGCGCGCGGCCGTGCCCTCGGTCCGTACGACGCTCAGCACACCCGCCCGGTACTCGCGCGCGGCCGACCGCACGGCCAGCTCCGCCGCCTGGCCGGGCCGTTCCCACGCGGAGCACCCCCGGCACCCGTCGACCACCACACGCCCCTGCCGGACACCGTGGAGGGCCTCCTTGACGGTGTGCGCCTCGGCGCGGCCGTAGGCGTATCCGTACGGCAGGACGAGCACCGTGGGCGCGAACCGATGTCCACCCAGATGGGTGACCTCCCAGACACCGCGCACGCCTGACGCGACCAGCTCCGTGGCGAGGGGGCGGCCCAGCAGGGCGCAGCAGCGGTCGCGCTTGCCGTTGGTGCACACGAGCGCCAGCGGGTCGCCCCGGTGCGGCCGTCCGCCGAGCGCCGCGCCGAAGGAGTCGTGGTCGCCCGCTCCCAGGGCGGCGAAGTCGAGATCGAGGAGCCGCTGGGGATCGCGGGTGGTGGCAGCGTGCAGCCATACACGCCCGGGAACGGTGTGCGCGGCATACACCTGCCGCATCGGGGGTGAGCCGGGATCGGCATGGCGTCCGGGGCGCCGGATGAGCGCGATCCGGACGCCGGTTCCGTCGGCTGCGGCCTCCAGGGCCCGCCCGAGCACGGGATCCAGGTGGCTGGAAGTGAGCGCCCTGGCGCCCCACGGGCCGGGCTGTTCCAGCAGCAGCCACGTCGTCGCCGTGGCCGCCGTACCGGAAACCGGCTCGTCAAGGCTCCGCGAAACCGTCGCACACCTACTCACAGAGGTGAGCCTAACCTGACTCTGCGCGTGGGGACTTCCGGCCCCGGCGTGTTCTACTCCGGGAGGGGCTGAGGCGGGCGCGGGCCGACGTAATGGCCGCTGGGCCGCATGCGCAGCGGGCGCTCGCCGTACTCCTCCAGGGCATGGGCGATCCAGCCCGCCGTCCGGGCGACGGCGAAGATCGTCTCGCCGGCCGTGGCCGGCATCCCGCAGGACGCCGTGAACACCGCCAGGGCCAGGTCCACGTTGGCGTGCAGTGGCGTGTGCCGGGCGGTCGTGGCGACGACGTCCCGGGCCGCGAGCAGCGCGGGCTCCGCGCGCGGGACCTGTTCCAGCAGACCGAACAGCACCCGCGCGCGGGGGTCCTCGCCCGTGTACAGCCGGTGGCCGAGGCCGGGGACGCGGCGGCCGGCGCGCAGCTCCTCGGCGATCACCGGGACCGCCGTTCCCTGGTCGAGCACGTCCAGGAGCATCCGGTGGGCCAGGCCGCTGGCCGCGCCGTGCAGCGGGCCCTCCAGCACGCCGAGCCCGGCCGAGACGGCCGCGTACGCGTGCGCCCGGGCCGAGGCGGCGACCCGGACCGCGAGCGTGGACGCGGCCAGGTCGTGGTCGGCGAGCAGGGCCAGCGCGGTGTCCAGGACGCGCAGCGAAGCCTCGTCGGCCGGCCGGCCGGTCAGGCGGCCCCACAGGCGGTGTGCCAGGGGACCGTCGTCCTGGTGGCCTGGCCGGGCCGGCGGCAGCGCGGCCACCAGGGTGGGGATGAGAACCCGCGCGGTGTTCAGCACGGCCTCCTCGGACAGGTCGAAGCGCAGCGGGTCCTCGGCCGCCATGGCGACCGCCGCCACCCGCAGCCGGTCGACGGGTGAGGCGTGCTCGGACAGGGCGTCCACAGCGCGGCGGGCGACCTTCACGGAGTCCTCGGGTGCCGCGAACGTCACCCCGGGGGTCAGCACGCCGGTCCACAGCCACTCCGCGACCTCCTCGTAGGAGTGCCGGGAGGCCAGTTCGACGGCGTCCACGCCGCGGAAGAAGTACCGGTCCCCCTCGATGAGCGTGATCCGGGTGCGGACGGACAGGTCGCCGCCGGAGCCGGGGCTCCCGGCCGCCTCGCGCCGGTTGCGGCGGGCGAGGGCCTCCACCTCCCCGGCCTCGAAGGTGCTGGACCGGCCGCCGGGTTCGCGTCTGCTGCTGAGCAGTCCGCGGCTCACGTACGCGTAGACCGTCTCCGGCTTCACGCCGAGCAGTTCCGCGGTCTCCCTGGTGGTCAGCCGGCGCCCGGGACGGCGGGGAGCGGTGTCGTGGTCGCGCATGGGGCTCACCGTAGCCGCCTCTGCACACCTTGATCCCTATACATTGATTGAATCAACGTTGACACCAGATAAGTCAAGCATGGACAGTCGGATCAAGTCCAAGGAGGTACATCATGACCATCAACAGGGCCGCCACCCCGCTCATCGACGCCCCGCGCGGTCTCGCGGGCGTCGTCGTCGCCCAGACCGAGATCGGCGACGTCCGGGGCGGAGAGGGCTTCTACCACTACCGGCAGTACTCGGCCGTCGACCTCGCGCGCGGCCGGAGCTTCGAGGACGTCTGGCATCTCCTGGTCCACGGCACGCTGCCCGACGCGCGCCGCGCCGCCGCCTTCGCCGCCGGGGCGGCAGCGCTGCGGCGTCTGCCCGAGGACGTCCGCGCGGCCCTGCCCGCGATCGCCGCCGCCGGCCGGCTGTCCGGACCGCTGGCCGGGGTGCGCACGGCACTCTCCCTGCTGGGTGCCGCGCAGGGCTTGCGGCCCGTGTACGACATCGACGCCGACCGCCGGCGTGCCGACGCCGTGGCCGTGTGCGCGGCCGTACCCACCCTGCTCACCGCGTTGTACCGGCTCGGGCGCGGTCTCGACCCGGTCGAGCCGCGCGAGGATCTTCCCCACGCGGCCAACTACCTGTACATGCTGACGGGTTCGGAACCGGATCCGCGCCGGGCCCGTGCGGTCGAGCAATACCTCATCTCCACCATCGACCACGGATTCAATGCGTCAACCTTCACCGCGCGCGTCATCGCCTCCACGGGTGCCGACATCGCGGCCTGCCTGTCCGGTGCCGTCAGCGCCCTGTCCGGGCCGCTCCACGGAGGTGCGCCCAGCCGGGCCCTGGACACGCTGGACGCGATCGGCACGCCCGACCGGATCGACCCCTGGATCCGCGAGAGGGTCCTCGCCGGCGACCGGATCATGGGGTTCGGGCACGCCGTCTACCGCACGGAGGACCCTCGCTCGCGGATGCTGCGGGAGATCGCCCTCGGCTTCGGCGGTCCGAGGGTGGACTTCGCGGTGGAGGTCGAGCGCCGGGTGGAGGCGATCCTCGCCGAGCTGAAGCCCGGCCGTGAACTCCACACGAACGTCGAGTTCTACGCCGGTGTCGTCATGGAACTGTGCGGACTGCCCCGGGAGATGTTCACCCCCACCTTCGCGGCGGCACGGGTGGTGGGCTGGAGCGCCAACGTCCTGGAACAGGCGGCCGACTCCAAGATCATCCGCCCTCTGGCGCGCTATGTGGGGCCCCCGCCGCCGGTCGCGGTGCCCGCCGCCGGCTGACGCACCCACCTCGGAGACCCTTTTATCCTGGTCCGCAGCCGGATCACAGGAGAGAGGTCACCCCCTTGGGGAACAGCGTGGCGAACAGCCAGGACAGCAGCCGGGACAACAGCCGGGACAACAGCCGTGGTCAGCGGCAGATCCCGGTCGTCGTACTCGCCGGATTCCTCGGCTCCGGCAAGACCACGCTCCTCAACCACCTGCTGCACCGCAGCGGAGGCAGCCGGATCGGAGTCATCGTCAACGACTTCGGCGCCATCGAGATCGACGCGATGGCCGTCGCGGGCGCCCTCGGCGACTCGACCGTCTCGCTCGGCAACGGCTGCCTGTGCTGTGCCGTCGACGTGGGCGAACTCGACCTCTACCTGGACCGGCTCGCCGCGCCCGCCACCGGCATCGATGTGATCGTCATCGAGGCCAGCGGGCTGGCCGAGCCACAGGAACTCGTGCGCATGGTGCTCGCCAGCGAACATCCGGGCATCGTCTACGGCGGCCTCGTCGAGGTCGTCGACGCCGCCGAGTTCGACGACACACGCGCGAAGCACCCCGAGATCGACCGCCACCTCGCCCTCGCCGACCTGGTCGTCGTCAACAAGCTCGACCGTGCCGACGACGCCGACCGGATCCTGGGGCTCGTCCGTTCCCTCACCGACCGCGCGGCCGTCGTCCCCGCCGCCTACGGGCGCATCGACCCCGAGCTCCTCTTCGACTGCCGGCCGAGCGAGGAGCGCATCGGACAGCTGTCCTTCGACGACCTGCACGAGCACACCGACGACGAGGACCATGCCGGGCACCTGCACACCGGATACGACAGCCTGTCCTTCCCCTCCGGCGTTCCCCTGGACCCGCGCCGGCTCATGCGGTTCCTGGACAGCCGGCCCGAAGGGCTGTACCGGATCAAGGGGTACGTCGACTTCGGGCCGTACGACCCCGCCAACCGCTACGCCGTGCACGCCGTCGGCCGGTTCCTGCGCTTCTACCCGGAGCCCTGGCCGCCCGGCGAGGATCGCCTCACCCAGCTCGTGCTGATCGGCTCCGGCATCGACACGGACGTCCTCGGCAAGGAACTGCAGGCGTGCGCGAACGACGCCCCGCACGCCGACGAGCACGGCATGTGGGGCGTCCTGCGCTATGTACGGGGACCGGCCGAAGGGGAAGCCGACCTGGAGGACCCGCCCGCCTAGAACACCGGCCCCGCCACCACCGCGACCGTCTTCGCCAGCGACGTGCCCGAGCCGTCCCGGCGCGGGTCCGGATCCGGCAGTTCCACCGGGGTGCCGTTCTTCTGGGCCGCGCGCGCGGGAACCTGGCCAGCCCAGCCCAGCGACAGGCAGTCCTCGCCCTTCAGGAACCGCTGACAGCGCACGCCACCGGTGGCCCGGCCCTTGCGCGGGTACTGGTCGAACGGCGTCAGCTTGGCCGTCGTCTGGACCGAGTCGTCCAGCGTGCCGCGCGAGCCCGCCACCGTGAAGACCACCGCGTCGGCGGCCGGGTCGACCGCCGTGAAGGAGATCACCTTCGCGCCCTCGGTGAGCTTGATGCCCGCCATGCCGCCCGCCGGGCGTCCCTGCGGGCGGACGATGGAGGACTGGAAGCGCAGCAGTTGCGCGTCGTCCGTGATGAACACCAGGTCCTCCTCGCCGGTGCGCAGCTCCACCCCGCCGACGATCCGGTCACCCTCCTTGAGCGTGATGACCTCCAGTTCGTCCTTGTTGGACGGATAGTCGGGCACCACCCGCTTGACGACACCCTGCTCGGTGCCGAGCGCGAGCCCGGGGGACGACTCGTCCAGCGTGGTCAGGCAGACCACCGTCTCGTCGCCCTCCAGGGAGACGAACTCCGCCAGCGGGGCTCCTCCGGAGAGGTTCGGGGCGCCGGCCGCCTCGGGCAGCTGCGGCAGGTCGACCACGTTGATGCGCAGCAGGCGACCGGCCGAGGTCACCGCGCCGATCACGCCGCGCGCGGTCGCCGGCACCGCCGAGACGATCACGTCGTGCTTGACCCGCTTGGCGCCCGCCGCCTGCGGGAACGGCTCGGCGGTCGCCGTACGGGCCAGCAGCCCCGTCGAGGACAGCATCACCCGGCACGGGTCGTCGGCCACCTGGAGCGGCACGGCGGCCACCGGGCTGCCCGCGGACTCCAGCAGGACCGTGCGCCGGTCGGTGCCGAACTTCTTCGACACGGCGGCCAGTTCGGCCGAGACCAGCTTGCGCAGCTCCGCGTCCGACTCCAGGATCCGGGTCAGCTCCTCGATCTCCGCGGTGAGCCTGTCCTTCTCCGCCTCCAGCTCCATCCGGTCGAACTTGGTGAGCCGGCGCAGCGGTGTGTCGAGGATGTACTGCGTCTGCGCCTCGCTCAGCGAGAAGCGCTCCATCAGGCGCTCCTTGGCCTGCGCGGAGTTCTCGCTGGCGCGGATGATCCGGATGACCTCGTCGATGTCGACCAGCGCGGTCAGCAGGCCCTCGACCAGGTGCAGCCGGTCGCGCTTCTTGCCGCGGCGGAACTCGCTGCGGCGCCGGACCACGTCGAAGCGGTGGTCGAGGTAGACCTCCAGCAGCTCCTTCAGACCCAGGGTGAGGGGCTGGCCGTCGACCAGGGCGACGTTGTTGATGCCGAAGGACTCCTCCATCGGGGTCAGCTTGTACAGCTGCTCCAGGATCGCCTCCGGCACGAAGCCGTTCTTGATCTCGATGACCAGGCGCAGGCCGTGCTCGCGGTCGGTGAGGTCCTTGACGTCGGCGATGCCCTGGATCTTCTTCGCGTTGACCAGGTCCTTGATCTTCGCGATGACCTTCTCGGGGCCGACCGTGAACGGCAGTTCCGTGACCACCAGGCCCTTGCGGCGGGCGGTGACGGCCTCGACCGAGACCGTCGCGCGCATCTTGAAGGTGCCGCGGCCGGTCGCGTACGCGTCCCGGATGCCGTCCAGGCCGACGACCCGGCCGCCGGTGGGCAGGTCCGGGCCCGGGACGTGCTTCATCAGCGCGTCGAGGTCGGCGGCCGGGAACCGGATCAGGTGGCGGGCGGCGGCGACCACCTCGCGCAGGTTGTGCGGCGGCATGTTCGTCGCCATCCCGACCGCGATGCCCGAGGCGCCGTTGACCAGCAGGTTCGGGAAGGCCGCGGGCAGGGCCAGCGGCTCCTGCTCCTGGCCGTCGTAGTTCGGCGCGAAGTCGACCGTGTCCTCGTCGATCGACTCGGTCATCAGGCTCGCCGCCTCGGCCATCCGGCACTCGGTGTACCGCATGGCGGCCGGCGGGTCGTCGTTGCCCAGGGAGCCGAAGTTGCCGTGCCCGTCGACCAGCGGCACGCGCATGGAGAACGGCTGCGCCATGCGCACCAGGGCGTCGTAGATCGACGCGTCGCCGTGCGGGTGCAGCTTGCCCATGACCTCGCCGACGACACGCGCGCACTTGACGTACGAGCGCTCGGGGCGCAGGCCCATCTCGCTCATCTGGTACACGATCCGGCGGTGCACGGGCTTGAGGCCGTCACGGGCGTCCGGCAGGGCGCGCGAGTAGATGACCGAGTACGCGTACTCGAGGTAGGAGCCACGCATCTCGTCCACGACGTCGATGTCGAGGATCCTCTCCTCGAACGAATCGTCGGGCGGCGGGGTCTTCGTGCTGCGGCGGGCCATCGCTGCCGGCTCCTCCTGATCTGGTCGCTCGCCGAGGGGGCGCGCACCCTCCGGCTCGCTCTTGCTGAAGCGAATGACGGATCTGTCGCGGACCATTGTGGACCGCGCCACTGACAACCCGGGCCACGACCCGGTCTCCGCGGGCCCGCCCCGCGCCCGGAGGGCGTCCGCGGAGGGCCGGACGCAGGCTACGCGATCCGCTCTCGGCGTACGTCCCGCGGGAACTTCGCCGGGGCCCCGCACGCTTTGCATACAGTGGCAGGAACGGCAGGACAAGCGCGGTTTCCACAACCGCCTCCGCTCGCGAAGGGACGTACATGCCCATGGGTCACACGACCACAGCCGAGGCAGGCTCCGGGGGCCTGACAGCGACCGAGCACCGCCTGGCCAACGGTCTGCGCGTGGTGCTCTCCGAGGACCACCTGACCCCGGTGGCGGCGGTCTGCCTCTGGTACGACGTCGGTTCCCGCCACGAAGTCAAGGGACGCACCGGCCTGGCTCACCTTTTCGAGCACCTGATGTTCCAGGGCTCCGCGCAGGTCAAGGGCAACGGCCACTTCGAGCTGGTGCAGGGCGCCGGCGGCTCGCTGAACGGCACCACCAGCTTCGAGCGCACCAACTACTTCGAGACCATGCCCGCCCATCAGCTGGAGCTCGCCCTCTGGCTGGAGGCCGACCGCATGGGCTCGCTGCTGGCCGCCCTGGACGACGAGTCCATGGAGAACCAGCGGGACGTCGTCAAGAACGAACGCCGCCAGCGCTACGACAACGTGCCATATGGCACCGCCTTCGAGAAGCTGACCGCCCTGTCCTACCCGGAGGGCCACCCGTACCACCACACGCCGATCGGCTCGATGGCGGACCTGGACGCGGCCACCCTGGAGGACGCCCGCCAGTTCTTCCGCACCTACTACGCGCCGAACAACGCGGTGCTCTCCGTGGTCGGCGACATCGACCCCGTGCAGACCCTCGCCTGGGTCGAGAAGTACTTCGGCTCGATCGCGTCCCACGACGGCAAGCCCGCCCCGCGCGACGGTTCCCTGCCGGAGATCATCGGCGAGCAGAAGCGCGAGGTCGTCGTCGAGGAGGTCCCGGCGCGCGCCCTGATGGCGGCCTACCGGCTCCCGGAGGACGGCACGCGCGCGTGCGACGCGGCCGACCTCGCCCTGACCGTTCTCGGCGGCGGCGAGTCCTCGCGCCTGTACAACCGGCTGGTGCGCCGCGACCGTACGGCCGTCGCCGCCGGCTTCGGCCTGCTGCGCCTGGCCGGCGCGCCCTCCATGGGCTGGCTGGACGTGAAGACCTCCGGTGACGTAGAGGTGCCGGTCATCGAGGCCGCCATCGACGAGGAGTTGGCCCGGTTCGCCGAGGAGGGCCCCACGCCCGAGGAGATGGAGCGCGCCCAGGCCCAGCTGGAGCGCGAGTGGCTGGACCGGCTGGGCACGGTGGCCGGCCGCGCCGACGAACTGTGCCGGTTCGCCGTCCTGTTCGGCGACCCGCAGCTCGCCCTGACCGCAGTGCGGCGCGTCCTGGAGGTGACCCCGCAGGAGGTCCAGGAGGTCGCCAAGGCCCGCCTGCGCCCCGACAACCGCGCGGTCCTCGTCTACGAGCCGAAGTCCCCGGAGTCCGTCGAGGACGCCCAGGTCCCCGAGGACCCGGAGCGGGAAGCGACCGTAGAGGCCGGCAACGAGAACGACGAGGAGAGGGCCAAGTGACCGAGCTCGCCACCATGGAGTTCCACCCCCGGCCGCAGGCCGGCGACGCCAGGCCCTGGGCGTTCCCGGCCCCCGAACGCGGCACGCTGGACAACGGTCTGACCGTGCTGCGCTGCCACCGCCCCGGCCAGCAGGTCGTCGCGGTGGAGGTCCTGCTGGACGCGCCGCTGGACGCCGAGCCGGCCGGCCTGGACGGTGTCGCCACGATCATGGCGCGGGCCTTCTCGGAGGGCACCGACCAGCACTCCGCCGAGGAGTTCGCCGCCGAGCTGGAGCGCGCGGGCGCCACCCTGGACGCGCACGCCGACCACCCCGGGGTCCGGCTCAGCCTGGAGGTCCCGGCGTCCCGCCTGCCCAAGGGCCTCACCCTGCTCGCCGACGCGCTGCGCGCGCCCGCCTTCGCCGAGAGCGAGGTCGAGCGGCTGGTCCGCAACCGCCTGGACGAGATCCCGCACGAGCTGGCCAACCCCTCCCGCCGGGCCGCCAAGGAGCTGTCCAGGCAGCTGTTCCCGGCGTCCTCGCGCATGTCCCGCCCGCGCCAGGGCACCGAGGAGACGGTCGAGAAGATCGACGCCGGGGCCGTACGCGCCTTCTACGACCGCCATGTGCGGCCCGCCACGGCCACCGCGGTGGTCGTCGGCGACCTGACCGGTGTCGACCTGGACGCGCTGCTCGGCGAGACCCTGGGCGCCTGGACCGGCACGCCGGGCGAGCCCCGGCCGGTGCCGCCGGTGACCGCCGACGACACCGGGCGCGTGGTCATCGTGGACCGGCCCGGCGCCGTCCAGACCCAGTTGCTCATCGGCCGCGTCGGCCCCGACCGGCACGACCGCGTGTGGCCCGCCCAGGTGCTCGGCACGTACTGCCTCGGCGGCACCCTCACCTCCCGCCTGGACCGCGTCCTGCGCGAGGAGAAGGGCTACACCTACGGCGTGCGGTCCTTCGGCCAGGTCCTGCGGTCCGCACCGGACGGCACGGGCGCGTCGATGCTCGCCATCAGCGGCTCCGTCGACACACCGAACACGGGCCCCGCGCTGGAGGACCTGTGGAAGGTGCTGCGCACGGTCGCGGCGGACGGCCTGACCGACGCCGAGCGGGACGTCGCCGTGCAGAACCTCGTGGGGGTGGCGCCGCTGAAGTACGAGACCGCGGCGGCCGTCGCGAGCACGCTGGCCGACCAGGTCGAGCAGCACCTGCCCGACGACTTCCAGGCGACGCTGTACCGGCAGCTGGCCGCCACGGGCACGGTGGAGGCCACCGCGGCCGTCGTGAACGCCTTCCCGGTGGACCGTCTGGTGACCGTCCTCGTCGGTGACGCCGCCCAGATCAAGGCGCCGGTCGAGGCGCTCGGCATCGGTGAAGTGACCGTGGTGGCGGCCGAGTAGCGGCCCGCGCGCGGACGGGGCCCTGACGGCCTACGGGTCGTCAGGGCCCCTGCTGTTCCACTCTTCCTCCCAGATGCCCGTTTTGGGGCGGAGGTTGCCTGTCTGGCCTGTGGGATGCGCTACAAAACGCCGGATGCGTTTGAGGATTGAAAGCGTGCCCGCTTAGCGTCGTCCAGGCTGTTCGTCAGGCACTGCGCCGCGCCCGCGGCACCGGACAGTCATCGCCGAGTCCCCGTACGGCGCGAGCCAGGGGAGCCGGGGACCCACCGTCCCTGGGGTGAATCGGGCGCCCGCGCGGCAGCGAGGGGGCCCGTAGGAGACCTTCCTGCTCCGAACCCGTCAGCTAACCCGGTAGGCGAGAGGGAAGGAAAGGACCAGCCACTTCATGGCGTTCATGTGCGCCACCGGGAAGCACCGCAAGCCCGGCCGGGTCAAGCGGACCACCGCCCAGGCGGCCGGTATCGCGGCCCTCACCACCACCGGTGTGATCGGCACCCTCGCCGCCTCCCCGGCGCTCGCCGCCGAGAACCCCGTCGAGCAGACCGGCCTGATCCCCGTCCTCGCCGCGACCGACGACGTCGCCGAGCAGATCGACGCGCAGGCCGCGGCCCAGCAGCGGGCGGCCGACCAGAAGGCGGCGGAGAAGGCTGCGGCGAAGGCGGCCGCCAAGCGGGCCGAGCAGATCCGCGAGGCCAGGGCCCGCGCCGCCCGGGAGGCGGAGCGCAAGCTGCTCAACGCCTTCGTGGCGCCCATCGCGCACTCCTACGTCTCCACGGGCTACCAGGCCAGCAGCTCCCTGTGGTCCTCCGGCTCGCACACCGGCATCGACTTCCACGCGGCCAGCGGCACGACCGTCCACGCGGTGGGCTCCGGCACGGTCGTCTCCACGGGCTGGGGCGGCGCGTACGGCAACCAGATCGTGATCCGGATGGCCGACGGCATGTACACCCAGTACGGCCACCTGTCCTCCATCGGCGTCACCGTGGGCCAGAAGGTCGTCCCGGGCCAGCAGATCGGCCTGTCCGGCGCCACCGGCAACGTCACCGGCCCGCACCTCCACTTCGAGGCGCGGACCACCCCGGACTACGGCTCCGACGTCGACCCCGTCGCCTACCTCCGCAAGCACGGTGTGAACGTCTGACGCTCACCGCACGCCATCGAAAGCCCCGGCTCACCGAGCCGGGGCTTTCGCCGTTTTCCGCGGTTTCCGCCGGGCCTCTGTCCAAAAAATATCCATGGATTAGGGCCCGCTGTCGGAAATTCCGGCCCGTTGGAATAGAGTCACGGAACAGGCGTCCATCGTCGGTGTTTCACGGGGATTAAGACGGAGGTCGGTCATGCGTATTCCGGCGCACTCGGTGTGCACCGCGGTCCGGGACGACATCGTCGCCGGCGTGTACGAGCGCGGCAGCCGCCTCACCGAGGAAGTCCTGGCCCGCCGCTACGGCGTCTCGCGCGTCCCGGTGCGTGAGGCGCTGCGCACGCTGGAGGCCGAGGGTTTCGTGGTGACGCGCCGGCACGCGGGCGCGTGCGTGGCCGAGCCGACGGAGCAGGAGGCCGCCGACGTGCTGGAGATGCGGATGCTGCTGGAGCCGCTGGGTGCCGCACGGGCCGCCCAGCGGCGCACCGATGCCCATCTGAAGGTGCTGCGCGGGCTGGTCCGGCTGGGGCAGGAGCGGGCCAGGAAGGGCCACAGCGACGATCTGCGCTCGCTGGGCGGCTGGTTCCACGAGACGCTCGCCCAGGCGTCCGGCAGCCCCTCGCTGACCGCGATGCTGACCCAGCTGCGGCACAAGATCGCCTGGATGTACGCGGTGCAGCCGCCGTCGAGCCCGGCGGATTCCTGGGCGGAGCACGGCGCGATCGCGGATGCCGTGGCGCGCGGGGACGGCGAACGGGCTCGGGCGCTCACGGCGCTGCACGCGGAGCGCGCGGCGGGTGCGCACCGGCTGCGCTTTTCCGGCACCGGGGACCGTGTGAGGACTTCGCAACATGTCGTCAACATGTCGGGGCCACGGCTTTAACACGGGTGCCGTATACAAAGAGGAGTAATTCGGAGCAGGGGTGTTCTCCGCCGCTCTTTTCCTGTGCCGTGAATTACGGCTCGCGGCCCTTCGGGTGCCCGCAAGGAATTCGGAAACGCGAAAGCCGCGCCGCCCGGTGTGGACGGCGCGGCTTCCCGGCATTGCTCAGACGGTCTCGGGCAGCTCTTCCAGGCCCTCGGAGACCAGCTTGGCCAGCCGGTCCAGGGCGGCGTCCGCGCCCTCGGCGTCGGAGGCGAGGACGATCTCCTCGCCGCCCTGGGCGCCCAGGCCCAGAACGGCCAGCATCGAGCCCGCGTTGACGGGGTTGCCCCCGGCCTTGGCGATCGTCACCGGGACGCCTGTGGCCGTGGCGGCTCGGACGAAGATGGAGGCGGGGCGGGCGTGGAGGCCCTCGGCCCAGCCGACGTTGACGCGGCGCTCAGCCATGTGTTGCTGCCCTTCGGTGTACAGGGTTGTCTAGACCAGTTTCCCACACGGTGACGCGTGCCCGGAGAGGGGCTTCCTCTCGCCCCGGCTTGGCGCCGGAACGCGGCGTCGTGCCCGCTCTCCGTCCCCCACAGACTGCCTCGCGCCACCCGTGCACGCGAGCCGTACTCTGGGGCCCATGCAGACCTCGGCGGACCGGCAGGACCGGCACCAGTACCCCGCCCACTGGGAGGCGGACGTGGTGCTGCGTGACGGCGGCACCGCACGCGTCAGGCCCATCACCGCCGATGACGCCGACCGCCTGGTCAGTTTCTACGAGCAGGTCTCGGACGAGTCCAAGTACTACCGCTTCTTCGCGCCGTACCCACGGCTCTCCGCCAAGGACGTCCACCGCTTCACGCACCACGACTTCGTGGACCGGGTGGGGCTCGCCGCCACCGTCGGCGGCGAGTTCATCGCCACCGTACGCTACGACCGCATCGGCGCCGACGGCATGCCCGCCTCCGCGCCCGCCGACGAGGCCGAGGTCGCCTTCCTGGTGCAGGACGCCCACCAGGGCCGGGGAGTCGCCTCCGCCCTGCTGGAGCACATCGCGGCCGTCGCGCGCGAGCGCGGCATCCGCCGCTTCGCCGCCGAGGTGCTGCCCGCCAACACCAAGATGATCAAGGTGTTCACGGACGCCGGCTACACCCAGAAGCGCAGCTTCGAGGACGGTGTCGTCCGCCTGGAGTTCGACCTCGAACCCACCGACCGGTCCCTCGCCGTGCAGCGCGCCCGGGAGCAGCGCGCCGAGGCCCACTCGGTGCGGCGGCTCCTCGCGCCCGGCTCCGTGGCGGTCGTCGGTGTCGGCCGCGCCCCCGGCGGAGTGGGCCGCAGCATCCTCGGCAACATCCGCGACGCCGGCTACCAGGGCCGGCTGCACGCCGTGAACAGTGCCTTCCCCGAGGACCTCAAGGAGGTCGACGGGGTGCCCGCACACCGCTCGGTGCGGGACATCGACGGGCACGTGGACCTCGCCGTCGTCGCCGTACCGGCCGAACACGTGCCCGCCGTCGTCGCCGAGTGCGGCGAGCACGGCGTGCAGGGGCTGGTCGTGCTCTCCGCCGGATACGCCGAGAGCGGCGCCGAGGGACGCGAACGGCAGCGGGACCTCGTACGGGCCGCGCGCGCCCACGGCATGCGGACCATCGGCCCGAACGCCTTCGGGGTCATCAACACCGCCGCCGAGGTCCGGCTGAACGCCTCCCTCGCCCCCGAGATGCCCCGCCCCGGCCGCATCGGACTGTTCGCCCAGTCCGGGGCCATCGGCATCGCCCTGCTGTCCCGGCTGCACCGGCGCGGCGGAGGGGTGACGGGCGTCACCGGCGTGTCCACCTTCGTGTCCGCCGGCAACCGCGCCGACGTCTCGGGCAACGACGTCCTGCAGTACTGGTACGACGACCCCGAGACCGACGTCGTCCTCATGTACCTGGAATCCATCGGCAACCCCCGCAAGTTCACCCGCCTCGCCCGGCGGACGGCGGCGGCGAAGCCGCTGGTGGTCGTGCAGGGAACCGGTACGGCACCGCAGGGCCACACGGTACGGGCCACCCGGCTGCCGTACGCGACCGTCTCCGCGCTGCTCCGGCAGGCCGGCGTGATCCGGGTCGACACGATCACCGAACTGGTCGACGCCGGACTCCTGCTGGCCCGGCAGCCCCTGCCCGGCGGCCCGCGCGTCGCCATCCTCGGCAACTCGGAGTCGCTGGGCGTGCTGACGTACGACCGGTGCGTGGCCGAGGGGCTGCGGCCGGCGCGGCCGGTGGACCTGACGACCGGGGCGACGGCGGCGGACTTCCACCGGGCGCTCGCCGCCGCGCTGGCCGACGGGACGAACGACGCCGTCGTCGTCACGGCGATCCCCGCGATCGGGGAAGGGTCGCCCGGGGACGCGGAACTGGCGCAGGCGCTGCGGTCGGCCGCGGCCTCGGTGCCGGGGAAGCCGGTGCTGGTGGTCCACGTGGAGCTGGGCGGGCTCGCGCAGGCGTTGTCGGCCGCGGCGAGCACGGCACCGTGGGCCGCCGACCGGGCCCGCCCCGCCGAGGACCCGCCCCCCGCGGTACGGCCGCCGGACGACTCTCCTCCGGAAGGCACCCACCTGATCCCCGCCTACCCCGCCGCCGAGCGCGCCGTACGCGCCCTGTCCGAAGCCGTGAGGTACGCGCAGTGGCGGCGGGAGGCCGCCGACCCCGGGAAGGTGCCGGAGTACGACGACATCGACGAGAAGGGGGCCGCCCGGCTGATCCGGGGGCTGCTGGAACGCGGGGAAGGGCTCACGATCTCCGCCGCCGAGACCTGCGAGCTGCTCGGCAAGTACGGCGTCCCCGTCCGCCGGGCGGTTCCCGCGCCCACCCCGCGCGCGGCCGCCGAGGCCGCCCGCGCGCTCGGCTACCCGGTGGCCCTCAAGGCCACCGCACCGCATCTCAGGCACCGCGCCGACCTCGGCGGCGTACGGCTGGACCTCGCCGACGAGGAGCAGCTGCTGCGGGCGTACGCCGAGCTGACCGAGCTGTTCGGGCAGCCGGAGGAGCTGCGGCCGGTGGTGCAGGCGATGGCACCCAGGGGCGTGGACACCGTCGTCCGCGCGGTGATCGATCCGGCGGCCGGGGCGGTGCTGTCCTTCAGCCTGGCCGGGGCCGCCTCCCAGCTGCTGGGGGACATGGCCCACCGGCTGATCCCCGTCACCGACCGGGAGGCCGCCTCGCTCGTGCGCTCGATCCGCACCGCGCCGCTGCTGTTCGGCTGGCGCGGCTCCACGCCCGTGGACACCCCCGCGCTGGAGGAGCTGCTGCTGCGGGTGTCCCGGCTGGTCGACGACCACCCCGAGGTGGTCGCGGTCACCCTGGAGCCGGTCGTCGTCGCCCCGCACGGCGTGAGCGTCCTCGGCGCCACCGTACGGATCGCGCCCCCGCCCGCCCGCGACGACCTCGGCCCGCGCACGATGCCGGCCTACTGACCGGGGGAGGGGACCGCGTGGAGATCGCCGGACACCGCTTGCCCGAGGGCAGCTGGTGGGACCGGGAGGTGATCGCCTGGGACGCCGGACAGCCGCGGCTCGCCGCCGGGCTCGCGCGGCAAGTGGGCGGGACACCGCACCTCGTGGCCGCCTTCGAAGCCGACGCCGGCGGCCGGGAGCCCGTGTCCTGCCTGGTCGCCGCCGAGCGGCTGGAGATCCTGCCGGGGCTCGTCCCGCGGCGGGCGCGCCCGGGTACCGGAGCCGTCCCGAGTGCCCGCGACTGGCCCGGACCGCCCTTGCCCACGGATTAGGATGGACGCCATGGCCAAGACCAGTACGACGACCCAGGGGCTGCGCGCGGCGATCGAGCGCAGCGGCTACTACCCGGCCCTCGTGGCCGACGCGGTGGAGGCCGCCGTGGGCGGCGAGCCCATCCGGTCGTACCTGGTCCACCAGGAGACGACGTTCGACCAGAACGAGGTGCGCCGGCACATCACCGTGCTGGTCCTCACCGGCAACCGCTTCATCGTCAGCCACACCGACGAGCAGGCCGCCGACAGCACCTCCCCGACGCCGTACGCCACCACCTCCACCGAGTCCGTGAAGCTGGACCGGGTCTCCTCGGTCGTGGTCAGCCGGGTGGTCGCGAACCCCGAGCAGTACACCCCGGCCACGCTGCCCCGCGAGGTCGTACTGACCATCGGCTGGGGCGCCGTCAACCGCATCGACCTGGAGCCCGCCGCCTGCGGCGACCCCAACTGCGACGCCGACCACGGCTACACGGGCAGCTCCACGGCGGACGACCTCAGCCTGCGCGTCAGCGAGGCCGGGGACGGCCCGGAGACGGTGCGCCAGGCGCTCGCCTTCGCGCAGGCCATCTCGGAGGCGACCGCGGACATCACGCGCTGATGTCCCAGCTCTCCGCCTGGGACCACCCGGAGCCCCTCGCCCTCGACACCGCGCCGCTGCCCGAGTACGGCACCGGCTCCCTGGCCGACCTGCTGCCCACCCTGGCCGCCGGCATGGGCGTTCCCGGCCTGACCGCCACCATCGAGGAACTGACCGCCGCCGACCGGGTCTGCGTCTTCCTGATCGACGGGCTCGGCTGGGAGCAGCTCAGGGCCCACCCGGACGAGGCTCCGTTCCTGACCTCCCTGCTCGGCAGCTCACGCGGCGGCACCGGGCGCCCGCTCACCGCCGGCTACCCGGCGACCACCGCGACCTCCCTCGCCTCCGTCGGCACCGGCCTGCCGCCCGGTGCCCACGGCCTGCCCGGGTACGCCGTACGCAACCCGGCCACCGGCGAGCTGATGAACCAGCTCCGCTGGAACCCGTGGACCCCGCCGCGCCCCTGGCAGCCGTACCCCACCGTCTTCCAGCTCGCCCACGACGCCGGGGTGCACGCCGCCCAGGTGTCCTCGCCCGCCTTCGCGCAGACCCCGCTCACCAAGGTCGCGCTCAGCGGCGGCACCTTCCACGGCCGGCTGACCGGCGAGGAGCGCATGGACCTCGCGGCCGAGCAACTGGCCGCGGGCGACCGCTCGCTGGTGTACACGTACTACGCCGAACTGGACGGATCCGGACACCGCTACGGCGTCGCCTCCGACACCTGGCGCGGCCAGCTCATGTACGTCGACCGGCTCGTCCAGCGGCTGGCCGAGCAGCTGCCGCCGCGCAGTGCCCTCTACGTCACCGCCGACCACGGGATGGTCGACGTACCGTTCGACGAGCAGCACCGCATCGACTTCGACGAGGACTGGGAGCTGCGCGCCGGCGTCGCCCTGCTCGGCGGCGAGGGCCGGGCCCGGCACGTGTACGCGGTACCGGGCGCCGGGAACGACGTTCTGACCTGCTGGCGCGAGGTGCTGGGGGAGCAGTTCTGGGTGGCCTCCCGCGACGAGGCGATCGCGGCCGGCTGGTTCGGGCCGAGCGTGGACGAGCGCGTCTACCCGCGGATCGGTGACGTGGTCGCGGCCGCGCACGACGACGTCCTGCTGATCGCCTCGGAGCGCGAACCGAAGGAGTCCGCGCTGGTCGGCAACCACGGCTCCATGACCCCCGCCGAGCAGCTGGTCCCGCTGCTCGAAGTACGCTCCTGAACCTCCGCCCACCGTGCCGACGACTTGCCGAAAGGTGCTCAACTCCTCATGCCCGAGCTGGTGTTCTTCTCCGGAACGATGGACTGCGGGAAGTCGACGCTGGCTCTCCAGATCGAGCACAACCGGTCCGCGCGCGGCCTGGCCGGCATGATCTTCACCCGTGACGACCGGGCGGGCGAGGGCAAGCTGTCCTCCCGGCTCGGCCTGGTCACCGACGCGGTGGAGGTCGAGGACGGCCAAGACCTCTACGCGTACCTCGTGGACCATCTCTCGCAGGGCGGCCGGGCGGACTACGTGATCGCGGACGAGGCGCAGTTCCTCGCGCCCGGCCAGATCGACCAGCTCGCGCGCGTGGTGGACGACCTCGGCCTGGACGTGTTCGCCTTCGGCATCACCACCGACTTCCGCTCCAAGCTCTTCCCCGGCTCCCAGCGGCTGGTGGAACTGGCCGACCGGATCGAGGTGCTCCAGGTGGAGGCGCTGTGCTGGTGCGGCGCCCGCGCCACGCACAACGCCCGCACGGTGGGCGGCGAGATGGTGGTCGAGGGCGCCCAGGTGGTCGTCGGCGACGTCAACCAGTCCGCGGGCGACGTCGGCTACGAGGTGCTGTGCCGCCGCCACCACCGGCGCCGGATGACCGCCGCTTCGGCCCGCGCGGCGGCCCTGTCCCCGGACGTGCTGCCCGTCGCGTCCTCCTGAGGGCTCAGCGCGGGTCCTGCACCACGGTCAACTCGGCGCCCTCCGGGTCCACGACCGTCGCCACCCGCCCGTGCGGGCTGTCGTGGGCCGGCCGGAGGACCCGGCCGCCCAGGCCGGTGACCTGGCGCAGCGTGTCGCCGAGGTCGGCGACCTCGAAGTACGTCCGCCAGTGCGGCCCCCGGTCCCGGGGCAGACCGTGGCCCATGCCGTGCAGCCCGGCCACCGGGCGGCCGCCCAGGCACAGGGTCAGATAGTCGAAGTCGGCGGAGACCACCGGCTCCTCCACGTAGCCGAAGACGCTCTTGTAGAACTTGGCGACGCTCTCCGTCTCGAAGGTCAGCAGCTCGTTCCAGACCGGTGTGCCGGGCACACCGGTGACGGCGGTGCCGAGATGCGCGGAGCCCTGCCAGATCCCGAACACCGCCCCGGAGGGGTCGGAGGCGATGGCCATCCGCCCGGCCTCGGCGGCGTCCAGCGGACCGACGGCCACCGTGCCGCCGCACAGCCGTACCGTGTCGGCGGTCTGGTCCACGTCGTCCGAGGCGAGGTACGGCGTCCAGGCGACCGGCAGCCGGCGGTCCGGCGGCAGCTGCCCCATGCCCGCCACCTCCCGCCCGTCCAGCAGCGCCCGCACGTACGGGCCGAGCTGCTGCGGGCCCGGCAGGAACTCCCAGCCGAACAGCTCACCGTAGAACTCCTCGGTGGCATCCAGCCCGTGCACCATCAGGCTCACCCAGCAGGGCGTGCCGGGTACGTGCCGCGCGTGCGGACCGGCCGAATCCCGTGCCTCCGTCATCGATCACTCTCTCCCCGGCCCCTCGCGGTGGCCGTGTCGCTTCCGCTCCCCGGAAGGGGGTTCCACGCCGCCGGCGCTTGCGCCCGTGCCGGTGGCCGCATCCTCCGCGGTGCCGGAGGGCGTACCGCGCCGCTCGGCGATACTTCCGAGAGGATGCCCGATCTGCCGTCTTTCGCCGCTTCCTGACGGTGGCCGACGGGTGTCCGACGTCTGTACAGCCTGTGTCCGGTCCCGTACGCCACGTGACCGATACCGCCCGGCCGAGCAGAGTAGCCGGACCTGGACGCCGCGGCCACCCCTGGCGTATGGATGGACGCCATGACAGCCATCATCACCGCATCCGAACTCGCACAAGAGCTGACCGGGGGCAACCCGCCCGTGCTGCTGGACGTGCGCTGGCAGTTGAGCCTGGCGAAGGCGGCGGGCGCGCCGCCCTTCGACGGCCGGGCCGAGTACACGGCCGGGCACATCCCCGGCGCGGTCTTCGTCGACCTGGACCGGGAACTGGCCGCCGCGCCCGGCGCACAGGGTCGGCACCCGCTGCCCGACCTAGCCGAGTTCGGTGCCGCGATGCGCCGCGCGGGTGTGTCGTCGGGTCGGCCGGTCGTCGTGTACGACGGCGGGCAGGGCTGGGCGGCCGCGCGCGCGTGGTGGCTGCTGCGCTGGACGGGTCACCCGGACGTGCGGGTGCTCGACGGCGGGTTGCCGTCCTGGCGGGGCGAGCTGTCCACCGAGGTGCCGGCCCCGGCCGCGGGCGACTTCGCCCCGGAGCCGAAGGCCGCGGGGCGGCTGGACGCGGACGAGGCCGCGGCGCTCGCCCGCACGGGTGTACTGCTGGACGCCCGCGCGGGGGAGCGGTACCGCGGTGAGGTGGAGCCGGTCGACCGGGTCGGCGGCCACATCCCGGGCGCGGTGTCGGCGCCGACGACGGAGAACGTGGGTCCCGACGGCCGCTTCCTGCCCGCGGTGGAGCTGAGGGACCGTTTCAAGGCCCTGGGGGTGTCCGAGGACACCGAGGTGGGCGTGTACTGCGGTTCGGGCGTCTCCGGCGCCCACGAGGTCCTCGCCCTGGCGGTGGCGGGCATTCCGGCGGCCCTGTACGTCGGTTCCTGGTCCGAGTGGTCCGCGGACCCGTCCCGGCCGGTGGTGGTGGGCGCGGATCCGCAGTAGCGGAGCGACGGGAAGCGGGGGCAGCCGTCCAGGGCACACCGAAAGCTGGTAGCCACCCCTCAAGGCGAGTGAGGCT
>NZ_JBEZBT010000020.1:0-133292 GCF_040647235.1 Streptomyces sp. NPDC042638 | reverse complement strand
GTCCCACAAGACATGATCATCACCGAACAAGATCCACTTTCGCAACAGACCCTAGTCCCACCGGCCTGGCCCTACCCGGAGGACCGCCCCCGCGCACAGCCGGGTCAGTCCGACGATCGCCCGTACGCGTGGTGGAAGTACCCGGGGGGTAACCCCCCGGGGGCGGTAGGGCCGGCCGTCGTGCGTACGGTGGCTGGCAGGCTTCTTCGGCCGGACGGACGTCTCCAGACTTTCCGGTATGACGACATCCCCCGATGCCTCCGTTGCCACCCGCCGCTCCGCCCTCGATGCGGGCACGTCGCGCCCCGGTGCCGGCAGTGACTTCGCCGTGCTGTCCCGGCGGATCGCCGGGGCCGGCCTGCTGAAGCGGCGCCCCGGCTACTACACGGTGCGGCTCGGTCTCGTGGCCGGGCTGTTCGCCGCCGGCTGGGGAGCCTTCCTCGTGCTCGGCGACAGCTGGTGGCAACTGGCCGTGGCGGCTTTCCTGGCCCTGGTGTTCGGACAGGTCGCCCTGGTGGCGCACGACCTGGCCCACCGACAGGTCTTCCGGCGGCGCCGGCACAGCGAGATCGGCGGACGGCTGTTCGGCAATCTCGGTGTCGGTATGAGCTACGGCTGGTGGATGAACAAGCACACCCGCCACCACGCCCATCCCAATCATGAGGAACTCGACCCCGATGTCGCCCCGGACATCCTGGTGTGGTCCGCCGGACAGGCCCGCGCCAGCCGGGGCCTGGCCCGGCTTCTCGGTGGTCATCAGGCCCTGCTGTTCTTCCCGCTGCTGACGCTGGAAGGCTTCAACCTGCACGTCGCGAGTCTGCGGGCGCTGCGCTCACCGTCCATGAGGAACCGGCTGCTGGAGGGCGCTCTGCTCCTGGCGCACATCGCCGCTGTGGTGTCCGCCGTGTTCCTGGTGCTCTCGCCGGGCAAGGCGGTGGCGTTCCTCGCCGTGAACCAGTGTCTGTTCGGCGTCTACCTGGGCTGCACCTTCGCCCCCAACCACAAGGGCATGCCGACGTTCACCGGTGATCAGCAGCTGGACTTCCTGCGGCGCCAGGTGCTGACGTCGCGCAACGTACGCGGCGGCCGGTTCACCGACGTGATGCTGGGCGGTCTCAACTACCAGATCGAGCACCACCTGTTCCCGAGCATGCCCACGGTCCATCTGCGGCGGGCCCAGGTGATCGTGCGGCAGTACTGCGCCGAGATCGGCGTGCCGTACCACGAGACCGGACTGCTCCAGTCCTATCGCGAGGCCCTGACGCACATGCACCGCGTGGGCGAGCCGATCAGGCGGCAGCGCAGGGCCTGATCGGAGGAAGGCGCCTCGGCGCCGGTGGCGGTCACGGCGGGCCGGGAGGCACGCGGCGACCGTCACCGGCGCGTTCGGCCGCCCTCAGCTCGCCGGGGAAGAGGTCCGACGCGGAAGCTTCCAGTTCGGTCGCGGGAAGTGGCAGGTGTAGCCGTTCGGATAGCGTTCCAGGTAGTCCTGGTGCTCCGGCTCGGCCTCCCAGAAGTCGCCCACGGGCTCGACCTCGGTGACCACCTTGCCCGGCCACAGGCCGCTGGCCTCGACGTCCGCGATGGTGTCCAGGGCGACGCGGTGCTGTTCCTCGTCGGTGTAGTAGATCGCGGACCGGTAGCTGCGCCCGAGGTCGTTACCCTGGCGGTCCCTGGTGGTCGGGTCGTGGATCTGGAAGAAGAACTCCAGGATGTCGCGGTAGCTCGTGGTCAGGGGATCGAAGACGATCTCGATGGCCTCGGCGTGGTCACCATGGTTGCGGTATGTGGCGTTCGGTGTGTCACCGCCGCTGTAGCCGACGCGGGTGGACACCACGCCCGGCTGCTTGCGGATCAGGTCCTGCATTCCCCAGAAACAACCGCCGGCCAGCACGGCTCGCTCGGTTTCCGATGTCATCGGTCGCTCCTCACGTTCGAGCCGCTGTCCGGCGCGGTCGTCTATGTACGGTTCTCACGTTCATCCAGCTTATTACTACCCGCGAGTAATCATCGAGCGCGCGGAGCACCGGGCCCTGCCTGGGCACCCCGTGGAGCGACCGCGGGGCACCAGGCGGCCGTCAATCCCGCCACATGCGCCTCCAGTTCGACCGCCTGAGGAGCGCGCGCCCCCGCCCCCACTGGGCCTCACCGCTGTCGCCGGTGCCGCCACAGTCGCCATCCTGCCGTGGCGCCCGTGCACGCCACGACGGCCGACAGGACCAGGGTCAGCCCCAGCGGATAGTCGAGCGGCAGCACCGACGCGTTCGCCGGCCGGCCCGGGCGCAGGAGCACCGGCAACGCCACCAGCGTGACCGTCCCCGCCGTCAGCAGCCCGGCCCGCCACACCCCGCTCAGCCGTCCCCCGGTCGACAGCAGCCCGACGGCGAGCACGGCCGGCACCAGCACCCCGTCGTGCAGGGCCAGCACACTCCCACCCCACACGAGGACGTTCCAGACGGTGCCCGGCCGGGTCCCGGTGAGCAGACGCGTCACACCGACGGCGCCCAGGGCCACACCGGCGGCCCCCGAGAGCAGGCGCACCACGGTCGTCGTCACACGTCTCATTCCGGGACCACTTCCAGACGGGTGACCCACTTGGTCTGCAGGACACCGGGGCGGTCGGGGGCGATGACCCGGGCCGGATAGCCGTGGTCCGGGGACAGGACCGCGCCGTTGAGGCGCAGCGCCAACAGGGTCAGGTCGTCGCGGGTGTAGGCGCGCTCCATCTCCGTGACGCGGTATCCGCCGTGGGTCTGCATCGACACGACGCGCAGCCGCGCCCCGTCGGGCAGCCCGGCCCGCGCCAGGAGGTCCTTGATCCGCACACCCTCCCAGTGGGCCGACTTCGACCAGCCCTCCACACAGGCGATGGGCAGGGTGGCCGAATGCTGTGGCAGGGCGCGCAGTTGGTCCAGCGTCAACTCGAACCCGGTCGGACCCGTGACCGCGAGCCGCCAGGTCCGCAGGGCATGCGGGGTGATTCCCGCGGCACGCGCCGTCCGGTTCACGGGCAGCCCCTGCGGGCCGGCGTCGGGGTGGCGCGGCGCCAGCAGGTCCAGGGCAGCCAGCGGGGTCACCGACTGGCCGGCCGTCACGGCGGTCACGGTCCCCACCGCCGCGCCCAGCCCGATCAGCAGAGAGCGGCGGTCGGCTCGTACGAGGGGCGGCTCGCCGGCTTCGGCCGGAGCGTCCGGTCCCGCCGCCGGACGACGGTGCCAGTGGGCCGCGATCTCAGGTGCCTTGACCGCGAGATGCACCAGCAACGCTCCGACGATCAACCAGGCCAGGGCGTAGTGCACCGACCGGAAGTCGAACGGCCAGGGGTACCACTGGGTGGTGTTCAGCAGCCCCATGAACAGCTCCAGCAGTGTCGCGCCGACGAGCACCGCGATCGACAGGCGCTCCAGCGCGTGCACCGCTCCACGTAGCGCGGGCCGGACGAACAGGCGCGGGTACACCGTCCACAGTTTCACCAGCAGCAGCGGGACCGCCGCGGTTCCGCTGATCACATGGAGCCCCTGGGTGAAGCGATAGCCCGACACCGGCCTGGTCGGCAGCTGCCCGGCCAGCCACGCCGGCGGCTCCTGCAGAAGATGGCTCACCAGTCCGGTGAGGAAACAGACCAGCACCGCGAGACCGAGCAGCCGCCCCACGACGGTGGCGGTGCGGGCATCGTGGAGGCTCCCGGAGAAGACCGGGGGACGAAGAGGCAGACGCATGGTCTCATCCCACGCCCCGGCTCGGGATATTCACAGGTCCCGGTGCCTTACGGAACTCTGACGGCGACACTGTCGGACCCGAGCTGGAGCTGCAACGGAGCGTCGAGCCGGAGCTGGAACTTCTGAAACGGTGGCCCGGTCCGGCACATGGGGTGCCGGACCGGGCCGGGCACCGCGCGTACGTCCGCCGGGCCTGCCGGGGGCGGTCGCGGCGCTCGCGGATATCGTGGTGGGCGGCCCGCGATCCACGGGCCGCCCGGCCATGGCACGCCTCCTCGGCGCAGGCCGCCGGGGACGGTCCGAAGAGAGCGGCGCCAGGAGATCGCGTATGACCAGCCGCGTGTACCTCGTCTCACCCGCCACCAGCGCGTCGTTGCGGCAGGCCCGCTTCGACGACGGCGGCTCGATCGACGACGCCGGGGCCGTTCGCGCCCGCGCCGCCGCCGGGTCGCTGCCCTCGGCGGTCCGGGTGCTCCTCTCGCCCAGCGTGCGGTGCCGGGAGACGGCGGCGGCACTCGGCCTCGACGGCACGGCGGTGCCGGAGCTGGCGGGGCTGGACGTGGGCCGCTGGCGGGGGCGCACCCTGGACGAGGTGGGAGCGGCCGAACCGGAGGCGGTGGGCCGCTGGCTCGCCGACCCCGACTGCGCGCCGCACGGTGGTGAGTCGGTGAGCGGCTTCTGCGCACGGGTGGCGGGCTGGCTGTCCGGCGGGGCGTTCGCGGACGGCCGTACGGTCGCCGTCGTCGAGCCGGAGGTCGTACGGGCCGTGGTCGTCCAGGTCCTGGGGCCGCCCTTGTCCGCCTTCTGGCGGCTCGATGTCCCACCGCTGGCGGTCACGGAACTCAGCGGGCGGTCCGGACGCTGGAATCTGCGGGTCGGGCAGCCCCTGAACCCGGCCGGGGCCGCGTCGGCACCGTGAGGCCCGGCTCGCGGGCCCACGCCGTACACGGTTGCGCGCCGGTGGGCGCGGAAGGGCTCCCGCGGCGGGCGTGCCGGCGGGAGCCTTCGGTGCGCCTGCCGTGACGGGTGAGAGGACGATCACGAGCAGGACGTCCGCGTGCCTACGGCGTCACGGCTTGAGCAGCAGGCTGTCGCCGCGCTCCTTGGCTGCGGCGTAGCGCCTGGCCACGTCCTGCCAGTTGACGACGGCCCACATCGCCTCGATGAAGTCGACCTTCTGGTTCTTGTACTGCAGGTAGAAGGCGTGCTCCCAGGCGTCGAAGACCAGGACCGGGGTGGAGCCCTGGCCGACGTTGCCCTGGTGGTCGTAGACCTGCTCGACGATCAGCCTGCCGCTGAGCGGCTCGTAGGCGAGGACGCCCCAGCCCGAACCCTGGGTGGTGGCGGCGGCCTTGGTCAGCTGGGCCTTGAACCCGGCGAAGGAACCGAAGGACTCGGTGATCGCGTCGGCCAGGTCGCCGACTCCGTCCTGGGCCAGCGGCTCGCCGCCGCCGTCCTTCGGGCCGGTCATGTTCTGCCAGTAGATGCTGTGCAGGATGTGCCCGGAGAGGTGGAAGGCCAGGTTCTTCTCCAGCCCGTTGATCGAGCCCCACGACTCCTTGTCCCGCGCCTCCGCCAGCTGCTCCAGGGTGTCGTTCGCACCCTTCACGTACGCCGCGTGGTGCTTGTCGTGATGCAGCTCGATGATCTCCGGGCTGATCACCGGCGCGAGGGCCGAGTAGTCGTACGGCAGCTCCGGGAGCGTGTACAGCGCCATGTCCAACATCCTCCGACGTTATTGCCAATGGTATGCAGCTGCACGCTAACAGCAAGAACGGTGGTTTGCGATCAGGCGCTGGACCTAGGACCGTGACGCGGCGCCGACGACGACAGCGGGGCGCCGTCACAGGTGTGACGGCGCCCCGCTGTCGAGGAGTTCGGTTTCAGTGCGCGTTGCCCGCGGTGACCACAGCCGTCACCCGTCGCCCTCGAGGTCGCCCTCGGTCTCCAGGTACACCTGCCGCAGCTCTTCCAGTACCGCCGGGTCCGGCTTCTCCCACATCCCCCGCGACTCCGCCTCCAGCAGCCGCTCCGCGATGCCGTGCAGGGCCCACGGGTTGGCCTGCTGGAGGAACTCCCGGTTGGCCGGGTCCAGGACGTACGCCTCGGTCAGCTTGTCGTACATCCAGTCGGCGATCACGCCGGTCGTGGCGTCGTAGCCGAACAGGTAGTCCACCGTGGCGGCGAGTTCGAAGGCACCCTTGTAGCCGTGGCGGCGCATCGCCTCGATCCACTTGGGGTTGACGACACGGGCACGGAAGACGCGTGAGGTCTCCTCGACGAGCGTGCGCGTGCGGACCGTCTCGGGACGGGTGGAGTCACCGATGTACGCCTCCGGTGCGGTGCCGCGCAGTGCGCGGACGGTGGCCACCATGCCGCCGTGGTACTGGAAGTAGTCGTCGGAGTCGGCGATGTCGTGCTCGCGGGTGTCGGTGTTCTTGGCCGCCACGGCGATGCGCTTGTAGGCCGTCTCCATCTCCTCGCGGGCCGGGCGCCCGTCGAGTTCGCGGCCGTAGGCGTAGCCGCCCCAGACGGTGTAGACCTCGGCGAGGTCGGCGTCGGTGCGCCAGTCGCGGGAGTCGATGAGCTGGAGCAGGCCGGCGCCGTACGTGCCGGGGCGGGAGCCGAAGATGCGGGTGGTGGCCCGGCGTTCGTCACCGTGGGCCGCGAGATCCGCCTGCACGTGGGTGCGGACGTGGTTGGTCTCGGCCGGCTCGTCCAGCGAGGCCGCCAGGCGTACGGCGTCGTCCAGCAGGCCGATCGTGTGCGGGAAGGCGTCGCGGAAGAAGCCGGAGATGCGCAGGGTGACGTCGATGCGCGGGCGGCCCAGCTCCTCCTGCGGGATGGGCTCCAGACCGGTCACGCGGCGGGAGGCGTCGTCCCAGACCGGGCGGATGCCGAGCAGGGCGAGGGCTTCGGCGACGTCGTCGCCGGCGGTGCGCATGGCGCTGGTGCCCCACAGGGACAGGCCGACGGAGGTGGGCCAGTCGCCGTTGTCGGTGCGGTAGCGCTCCAGGAGGGAGTCGGCGAGGGCCTGGCCGGTCTCCCAGGCGAGCCGGGAGGGGACGGCCTTGGGGTCGACGGAGTAGAAGTTGCGGCCGGTCGGCAGCACGTTGACCAGGCCGCGGAGCGGGGAGCCGGAGGGTCCCGCCGGGACGAAGCCGCCGGCCAGGGCGTGGACGGCGTGGTCGATCTCGGCGGTGGTCGCGGCGAGGCGGGGGACGACCTCGCGGGCGGCGAACTCCAGGATGGCGGCGACCTGTTCGCCGTGCCCGGCGGGTACGGCGGCGGGGTCCCAGCCCGCGTCCTCCATCGCCTGCACCAGAGCGCGGGCCCTCTCCTCCGCCTCGTCGGCGGTCGTGCGGGTCGCGGCCGACTCGTCCAGGCCGAGGGCCTCGCGCAGGCCGGGCAGCGCCTGGGCGCCGCCCCAGATCTGGCGGGCGCGGAGGATGGCGAGGACCAGGTTGACGCGGTCGGCGCCGGCGGGCGGGTTGCCGAGGACGTGCAGGCCGTCGCGGATCTGGGCGTCCTTGACCTCGCAGAGCCAGCCGTCGACGTGGAGGAGGAAGTCGTCGAAGCCGTCGTCGTCGGGGCGGTCGTCCAGCCCGAGGTCGTGGTCGAGGCGGGCGGCCTGGATGAGGGTCCAGATCTGGGCGCGGATGGCGGGCAGCTTGGCCGGGTCCATGGAGGAGATCTGGGCGTACTCGTCCAGGAGTTGCTCCAGGCGCGCGATGTCGCCGTAGGAGTCCGCGCGGGCCATGGGCGGGACGAGGTGGTCGACGAGGGTGGCGTGCACGCGGCGCTTGGCCTGGGTGCCCTCGCCGGGGTCGTTGACCAGGAAGGGGTAGACCAGCGGGAGGTCGCCGAGGGCGGCGTCGGGGCCGCAGGCGGCGGACAGGCCGGCGTTCTTGCCGGGCAGCCACTCCAGGTTGCCGTGCTTGCCGAGGTGGATCATCGCGTCGGCGCCGAAGCCGCCGTCGGAGACCGGGGCGGCGATCCAGCGGTAGGCGGCCAGGTAGTGGTGGGAGGGCGGCAGGTCCGGGTCGTGGTAGATGGCGATCGGGTTCTCGCCGAAGCCGCGCGGGGGCTGGATGAGGACGAGCAGGTTGCCGAAGCGCAGGGCCGCCAGGACGATGTCGCCCTCCTGGTTGCGGCTGCGGTCGACGAACATCTCCCCCGGCGCCGGGCCCCAGTGCTCCTCGACCGCCGTGCGCAGCTCCTCGGGGAGGGTGGCGAACCAGCGGCGGTAGTCGGCGGCCGGGATGCGGACCGGGTTGCGGGCCAGCTGTTCCTCGGTGAGCCAGTCCTGGTCGTGGCCGCCCGCCTCGATGAGCGCGCGGATCAGCTCGTCGCCGTCACCGGAGACCAGTCCGGGGATGTCGGCGTCGCCGAAGTCGTAGCCCTCCTCGCGCAGTCGGCGCAGCAGGGCGACGGCGCTGGCCGGGGTGTCGAGGCCCACCGCGTTGCCGATGCGGGAGTGCTTGGTGGGGTAGGCGGACAGCACGAGGGCGAGGCGCTTGTCGGCGGGCGGGATGTGGCGGAGCCGGGCGTGGCGTACGGCGATACCGGCGACGCGGGCCGCGCGCTCGGGGTCGGCGACGTAGGCGGGCAGGCCGTCGGCGTCGATCTCCTTGAAGGAGAACGGGACCGTGATCAGGCGGCCGTCGAACTCGGGGACGGCGATCTGGCTGGCCGCGTCCAGCGGGGAGACGCCCTCGTCGTTCTCCTGCCAGGCGGTGCGGGAACCGGTCAGGCACAGGGCCTGGAGGATGGGCACGTCGAGGGCGGTCAGCGCACCCGCGTCCCAGGACTCGTCGTCACCGCCGGCCGATGCCTCGGCGGGCTTGGTGCCGCCGGCCGCGAGCACCGTGGTGACGATCACGTCGGCGGTGCGCAGGGTGTCGATCAGCTCCGGCTCGGGAGCGCGCAGGGAGGCGACGTACAGGGGCAGCGGCCTGGCGCCCGCGTCCTCGACGGCGTCGCACAGGGCGTGCACGAAGGCGGTGTTGCCGCTCATGTGGTGGGCGCGGTAGTAGAGCACGGCGACGGTCGGGCCGTCCGCGGGCCGGGCCGCGCGCTCCAGGGGGCCCCAGGTGGGCGCGGGCGCGGGCGCGTCGAAGCCGTGGCCGGTGAGCAGGACCGTGTCCGACAGGAACCGGGCGAGCTGTTCCAGGTTGGCGGGGCCGCCGTGGGCGAGGTAGGCGTGGGCCTCGGCGGCGAGGCCGACGGGCACGGTGGACGCGGCCATCAACTGGGCGTCGGGGGCCTGCTCACCGCTGAGGACGACCACCGGACGCCCGTCGGCGAGCAGCAGGTCGAGGCCGTCCTGCCAGGCGCGGATGCCACCGAGGAGGCGTACGACCACGAGCTCGACGCCGTCGAGGAGGGCCGGGAGGTCGTCCAGGGGGAGCCGGGCGGGGTTGGCGAAACGGTAGGAGACCGGGCCGCCGGCGGCGCGGGCACTGAGCAGGTCGGTGTCGGACGTCGACAGGAGCAGGATCTCGCGGGCGTGCGGAGCACGCTCCCCGGACGAAGTGGGCATGCGATGCCTGGCCTTCCTCGGGGTCCGCGCCCCGGGCGGTGTGGGATGGATCTCCCCCTCGGACGAAGCCGGGGTGCGGGGGAAGGGAGTTCCTGACTCACCCGTCCGCCGTGGGCGGGTTCACAGTGGCGGGACCGCGCCGGAATCGCACCGGCTTCCTCCCCTTTTCGCCGTCGTGGCGGTTCGTGGACCAGGTGATCCACTGGGGAGCATAGTAAGGGCCACCGAAGGGAGCGCGGGACATACAGTCGGAGTGATCGTAGGTATGCTCACGGCCATGTCCGCGGCAGCTCCTCCTCCGTCGTCCCAGGCCACACCGGCCGCACGGGACCGCGGTGACGCCTGCCCTGGGACACTGCGCCTGCACGCGGCGGACGACGGGGCGCTGGCCCGTATCCGGCTTCCCGGGGGCGTGCTGTCCACCGGTCAGGCACGGGCGCTCGCCGTCGCGGCCCGGCGGCTGGGCGACGGCGACCTGCACCTGACCTCACGCGGCAACGTGCAGTTGCGCGGGCTGCCGCAGGGGTGTGGCGCGGCGCTGGCGGAGCTGCTGGACGCGGCCGGCCTGCTTCCCTCCCGGGAGCACGAGCGGGTGCGCAACGTCGTCGCTTCGCCCCTGTCCGGTCTCGACGGCGGCGGGTTCCGGGACGTACGGCCCTGGTTGACGGCCTTGGACACCTCCCTGTGCGCGAGCCGGGCCGCGGAGGGCCTTTCCGGCCGTTTTCTGTTCGCTGTGGACGACGGGCGTGGTGACATGTCCGGTCTCGGCGCCGATGTCACGGTCAGGGCGCTCGCGGACGGCGGCGCGTGGCTGGCTCCGGGCTCGGTGCGGGTGTCCGCCGAGGACGCGCCCCGGGCCGCGCTGGCGGCTGCCGAGGCGTTCCTGGAAGCGGCCCGGTCCCACGGGAAGCGCGCCTGGCGGGTGTCCGAACTCGGTGTGTCCCGGGAGGAGATGGGCCGCCTGGTCCGTGACCGCCTGGACTGCGGGGGGATCGGCCACGAGGACCACCCCGAGCCGGCCGGCGTCGCCGACGGGCCTCCCCCGGGAGCCGTCGAGGGCGCTCTGTCGGTCCACGTCCCGCTGGGACGCCTCTCGGCCCACCAGTGGGAGGAGCTGACGGACGTCGCCGGCAGCGAGCTCCGGCTGACGCCCTGGCGAGGCGTGGTCCTGCCCACGGCAGGCATGGCCACGGGAGGGGCGGCCGAGGCGCTCGCCCGTCTCGGCGCGGCCGGTCTGGTCACCGACCGCGCCTCCCCCTGGCTCCACGTGGGTGCCTGTATCGGCCGGCCCGGGTGCGCCGAGGCGCACGCCGACGTACGGGCGGACGCGGCCCGAGCGCTCGATGCCGCCGGCGATCCGGGCCTGCCCCTGTACTGGTCCGGCTGTGACCGGCGGTGCGGGCACCCACGCACCGACCATGTCGAGGTGGTCGCGGCACCGGATGGCGGTTACCGCCTGTCCGCCGCCCCGGCCGGCCCGCGACCGCGAACCGCCTTCGCAGCAGACCCTTCCCAGATACGCGCCGCCCTGGCGGCGATCACTTCATGAGCCGCAAGCCGACCGAGAGCAACGAGAAGACACCGTGACCACCCACGTCTACGAGAAGGACGGAGCGGCGATCTACCGCCAGTCCTTCGCCACGATCCGCGCGGAAGCAGACCTCGCCGGCTTGCCCGCCGATGTCAGCCAGGTCGCGGTGCGCATGATCCACGCCTGCGGCATGGTCGACCTAGTCCGGGACCTGTCCTACACCCCCGCGGTGGTGGCCCGGGCCCGCGAGGCCCTGCGCGCCGGGGCACCGATCCTCTGTGACGTGCAGATGGTGGCCAGCGGTGTGACCCGCAAGCGGCTGCCCGCGGACAACGACGTGCTCTGCACCCTGTCCGACCCGGCCGTCCCGGAGCTGGCCGCGAAGCTGGGCACCACGCGCAGCGCCGCCGCGCTGGAGCTGTGGCGCGACCGGCTGGAGGGTGCGGTGGTCGCCGTCGGCAACGCGCCCACCGCTCTCTTCCGGCTCCTGGAGATGATCGAGGAGGGAGCCGCGAGGCCCGCCGCCGTCATCGGTGTCCCCGTGGGCTTCGTCGGTGCGGCCGAGTCCAAGGACGCCCTGGCCGCGCATCCGTCGGGGCTGGACCACCTGGTGGTGCGCGGCCGTCGCGGTGGCAGCGCCATCGCGGCCGCCGCGCTCAACGCGATCGCGAGCGAGGAAGAGTGAGCGGCAAGCTGTACGGGGTGGGCCTCGGGCCGGGCGACCCCTCTCTGATGACCGTACGGGCGGTCGAAGTCATCGCCGAGGCGGACGTGGTCGCCTACCACAGCGCCCGGCACGGCCGGTCGATCGCCCGGTCGATCGCGGCGCAGCACCTGCGTGCCGACCACATCGAGGAACCGCTGGTCTACCCGGTGACGACCGAGACCACCGAGCACCCCGGTGGCTACCGGGGCGCCATGGAGGAGTTCTACGCCGAGGCGTCGGCCCGGCTGGCGGCCCACCTCGACGCCGGCCGGACCGTCGCCGTGCTCGCCGAGGGCGATCCGCTCTTCTACGGCTCCTACATGCACATGCACAAGCGGCTGGCCGACCGCTACGACACCGAGGTCGTCCCGGGAGTCACGTCCGTGTCGGCCGCCGCGGCCCGCCTGGGCGCCCCGCTCGCCGAGGGCGAGGAGGTGCTGACCGTCCTGCCGGGAACCCTGCCGGAGGAGGAGCTGACGGCGCGGCTCGCCGCGACGGACGCGGCGGTGGTGATGAAGCTCGGGCGGACCTTCCCCAAGGTGCGCCGCGCGCTGGAGGCTTCGGGGCGCCTGGCCGAGGCCCGGTACGTGGAGCGGGCCACCATGAGCGGGGAGCGGGTGGCCGAACTGGCCGACGTGGACCCGGACTCGGTGCCGTACTTCGCGGTGGCCGTCCTGCCCAGCCAGGTGGACGCCGAACCGCCCGCGCGCGAGCGCGGCGAAGTGGTCGTGGTGGGTACGGGTCCGGCCGGCCCGCTGTGGCTGACGCCCGAGACCCGGGGCGCCCTGGCCGCGGCCGACGACCTGGTCGGCTACACGACCTACCTCGACCGGGTGCCCGAGCGGCCGGGCCAGGTCCGGCACGGCTCGGACAACCGGGTCGAGGCCGAGCGCGCCGAGTTCGCCCTGGAACTGGCCCTGCGAGGACGGCGGGTGGCCGTCGTCTCGGGCGGTGACCCGGGCGTCTTCGCCATGGCCACCGCCGTCCTGGAGGCAGCCTCCCAGCCGCGGTACCTGGACGTGCCGGTGCGGGTCCTGCCCGGGGTGACCGCCGCCAACGCGGCTGCCGCGCGGGCCGGTGCTCCCCTCGGCCACGACTACGCCACCATCTCCCTGTCCGACCGGCTCAAGCCGTGGGAGGTGATCGCCGGGCGGCTGCGCGCGGCGGCCTCCGCGGACCTGGTGCTCGCCCTGTACAACCCCGGCTCGCGCAGCCGCACCTGGCAGGTGGGCAAGGCCCGGGAGCTGCTGCTGGAGTACCGGGCGCCGCAGACTCCGGTGGTGGTCGCCCGGGACGTGGGCGGTCCGGGGGAGAGCGTGCGGATCGTGGCGCTGGGCGAGCTGGACCCGGCCGAGGTCGACATGCGCACGGTCCTGCTGGTCGGTTCCTCGCAGACGCGGGTGGTACGGCGGGGGGACGGCGGGCAGATCGCCTGGACGCCGCGCCGGTACCCGGAGGCGTGAGGGCGGGTGGTGCCGCACCGTGCGTGCGGCACCGCGGCCGGCTCTCCTCGCCCTGCCCGGTGCGCCGGGGTCACCCGGCCGGGAGGGGTCCCCGCTCCAGGCGCTCGCGGACCCACCGGGACGCGTTCCCGGGGTCCGGCACCACGGGCACACCCGCGGGCACAGGAGGTCTGCGGACCACGACGACGGGCAGGCCGGCCTCGCGGGCGGCCGTCAGTTTCGGCGCCGTGGCCGCTCCCCCGCTGTCCTTCGTGACCACGACGTCGATGCGGTGGCGCAGCAGCAGCTCGCGCTCCCCGTCCAGGGTGAAGGGGCCGCGGTCGAGCAGCACCTCCATATGGGAGGGGTGCGGGGGCTCGGGGGCTTCCACGGACCGCACGAGGAACCACAGCCGCTCCAGGTCCGCGAAGGCGGCCAGCCCCATGCGCCCGGTGGTGAGGAACACCCGTCCGCCGAGTGCGGGCAGCGCCCGGGCCGCTTCCTCCAGCGAGCCCACCTCGTGCCACCGGTCGCCCTCGGCGGGGACCCAGCCGGGGCGGCGCAGGGCGAGCAGGGGAACATGGGTGGCGGCAGCGGCCCGTGCCGCGTTGAAGCTGATCGTTCCGGCGAAGGGGTGGGTGGCGTCGACGACCGCGTCGACCCCGTGCTCACGCAGCCAGGCCGCCAGTCCGTCCGCTCCGCCGAAGCCGCCGACGCGGGTCCGGCCCGGGGGCAGCCGGGGACTGGCGACCCGTCCGGCGAGGGAACTGGTCAGTTCCAGCCCGGGGGTGCCGTACAGCAGTTCGGCGAGACGGCGGGCCTCAGTGGTGCCGCCGAGGATCAGTACATGCATGGGAGTCCGGGTCCGTTCATGAGGAGCAGTGAGAGCAGTCGGGGCACGGGCGGGCCGAGCGGCGCCGGCGGGCCGCAGCAGGGCGGCAAGGCCGGCGGCGGTCGCCGCGCGCAGCTGGAGCACACCGGGCTGCGGCACGGCTGGACCACCGGCGCGTGCGCGACGGCGGCCACGACGGCCGCGTACACCGCCCTGCTGACCGGCGAGTTTCCCGACCCGGTGACGATCACACTGCCCAGGGGGCAGACTCCGTCGTTCGCGCTGGCCGCCGAGGAGCTGTCCGCGACGGCGGCGATGGCGGGGATCGTGAAGGACGCGGGCGACGACCCGGACGTCACGCACGGCGCACTCGTCCGGGCCACGGTACGGCGGCTGCCCGCGGGGGCGGGCGTCGTCTTCAGGGCCGGCCCCGGCGTGGGCACCATCACCCGGCCCGGCCTCCCGCTGCCCGTCGGTGAGCCGGCCGTCAACCCCGTCCCCCGCCGGATGATGAGCGAGCACATCGCCGAGGTGGCCGAGCGGCACGGCGGCAGCGGCGACGTGGAGATCACGGTCTCCGTCGACCACGGCGAGGACATCGCCCGCTCCACCTGGAACCCCCGGCTCGGCATCGTCGGCGGTCTGTCCATCCTCGGCACCACGGGCATCGTCGTGCCGTACTCCTGCTCGGCGTGGATCGACTCCATCCGGCGGGGCGTGGACGTGGCCCGCGCGGCCGGCCGTACCCATGTCGCCGGCTGCACGGGGTCGACGTCGGAGAAGACGGTGGTCGCCGAGTACGGCCTGCCCGAGGACGCCCTGCTGGACATGGGCGACTTCGCGGGCGCGGTGCTGAAGTACATCCGCCGGCACCCGGTGGACCGCCTCACGGTCTGCGGCGGTTTCGCCAAGCTCTCCAAGCTCGCCGCGGGCCATCTGGACCTGCACTCCGGCCGCTCCCAGGTCGACAAGGGCTTCCTGGCCGAGCTGGCCCGGCAGGGCGGCGCGGACGAGGGGCTCGTGCGCGAGGTGGCCGCCGCCAACACCGGTCTCGCCGCGCTCCAGCTGTGCCAGGCCGCCGGGGTACCGCTCGGGGACCTGGTGGCGAAGACGGCCCGGGACGAGGCGCTGGCCGTGCTGCGGGGGGCTCCGGTCGCCGTGGACGTCATCTGCATCGACCGGGCCGGCACGGTCGTGGGCCGCAGCACGGTCGGGTAGGGCTCTTCGTCACCGGCCTGTCGGCACCGTCCTCAGGTAGGCGCCGAGCCGGGCGATCGCCGACGGGTTGCGGGGGCTCTCGACCAGGTCGCCGTAGTCGAGGGTGACGATCCGCCGGTGCTTGACGGCGGAGACGCCGCGCAAGGGGGCGTAGGAGAGGAGGAACTTCTTCTTCTGCTCGGCGCCGACGTCTCCGTAGTCGCAGATGACGATGACGTCCGGGTCGCGCTCGACGACGCTCTCCCAGCCGACGGTGGTCCAGGAGTCGGCCACGTCGTGCATGACGTTGACGCCGCCGGCCTCGGTGATGATCTGCTCCGGTGCGGCATAGCGGCCGGAGGTGAAGGGGGTGTCCTGGCCGCTGTCGTAGAGGAAGACCGAGGGACGGTCGGCGCCCTTCGGTGCCTTCGCCCGCACGTCGGCGATCTGCTTCCTGAAGCGGGCGATCAGCGCCGCCGCCCGCTTCTCGACGCCGAACAGCCGCCCGAGGTTGGTGAGGTCGGCGTACAGGGCGTCCAGGGGCGGCATGATGCCCCGCGAGGACTTCGTGCGGCCGTTGTGGCAGGACTCGGTGAGGACGTACGAGGGGATGCCGAGCTTGTCGAGCGCGTCGGGGGTGAAGCCGGCGTCCTCGCGGAAGCCGTAGTTCCAGCCGGCGAAGACGAGGTCGGCGTGGGCGTCGAAAACGTTCTCCTTGGTGAGTTGGTCCTTCGACAGCCACTTCACCCTGTCGTAGCCCTTTTTCCACGGCACCGCGCTCAGGTCGCCCTTGTCGTCGGGCATGGCGAAGCCGGCCATGCGGTCCTCCAGACCGAGGGCGAACATCAGCTCGGTGATGCCGACGTCGTTGGTGACGGCCCGCCGGGGGACCTTGTCGTACGTCACCTGGCGACCGCAGTTGGTGAGGGTGATCGCCGCGGACTTGGCGTCCCCGGACGACTCGACCGTGGCACCGCAGCCGGTGGCGGTCGCGGCGAGACAGAGGGCTGCGGCGAGAACCTTGCGCATGGGCGTCCTTAAGGGGTGGGCGGGAGCAGGTCGAACAGGAGCTGGACGGCGTCGGTCCCGGGGTGCCGTACGGGATGGGCGCGGACGCCGAACACCTCGGCGAGGAGCGCGGGCCGCAGGACGTCCCCGGGCGGCCCGGAGGCGACGATCCGGCCCCCGTCGATGACGTGGAGGACGTCGCAGTGGGCGGCGGCCAGGTTGAGGTCGTGCAGCGCGGCCAGCACGGTGGGACCGCTGCCGCGGACCAGCGAGAGGATGTCCAGCTGGTGGGCGACGTCCAGGTGGTTGGTGGGTTCGTCGAGGACCAGTACCCGGGGCTGCTGGGCGAGGGCGCGGGCGACGAGGACCCGCTGCTTCTCACCGCCGGACAGGCTCAGGAACCCTCGGTCGGCGAGGTGGGCGACGCCCGTGCGGGCCATCGCCCGGGCGCAGATGTCCCGGTCCGAGGCGGCCGTACGGTTGCGGTGCGGCAGCCGCCCCATGGCGACCACCTCGGCCACGGTGAAGTCGAACTCGGCCGATGACTCCTGCGGCAGCGCCGCCAGCGCACGGGCGGCGGCCCGTGGGTCCATGGCGTGCAGGTCGTCGCCGTCCAGCCGGATCGCTCCGCCCGACGGCCGCAGCGCCCGGTACACACTGCGCAGCAGCGTGGACTTGCCGCTGCCGTTGGGGCCGACCAGCCCGACGAACGAACCGCTGCCGACGGCGAACCGGACGTCCTCGACCAGCCGGACGCCCGAGGCCTCGATCGTGACGTCGTCGATGTCAAGTCGCATGTCAGCGTCCTCCGAACGCGTAGCCGCCGCGCCGCATCAGCAGCAGGAAGGCGGGGACCCCGACCACCGCGGTGATCACGCCGACCGGCAGTTCGGCCGGGGCGAGCAGCAGCCGGGACAGGATGTCCGCCCACACGAGCAGTACCGCTCCGGCGAGCGGGGCCACCGCCAGCACGCGCCGGTGGTCGGCACCGACCAGCATGCGTACGACGTGCGGCACCATCAGCCCGACGAACCCGATGGCCCCGCTGACCGCGACGACGGTCCCGGTCACGGCCGCGGTGACCAGGAAGAGTTCCCGGCGCAGCCGGGCGGGCCGGACGCCGAGGGCGGCCGAGGTCTCGTCCCCCATGGCGAGCGCGTTGAGCGGCTCGGCGCGCCACCGCAGCCAGGCCCATCCGGCCGCCACGGTGACCGCGGCGAGCGGTACCTGCGCCCAGGTCGCGCCCCCGAGGCTGCCGAGCAGCCACATCATGGCGGACCGGGCCGCCTCGCCGCGGGCCGCGCCGAAGACCATCACCGTGGTGACGGCCTCGAAGCCGTACGCCAGTGCCGTGCCGGTGAGGACCAGCCGCAGCGGGGTCAGTCCGCGGGGCGAGGCGGCGACGGCGTACACCAGCGCCATGGCGGCGAGGGCCGAGGCGAACGCCGACAACGACAGGGCCCACACCCCGAGCCCCGCGAACGCCCCCAGCAGGATGACGGCGTTGGCGCCCACCGCCGCGCCGGAGGAGACGCCGAGGACGAACGGGTCGGCCAGTGCGTTGCGGACCATCGCCTGCACGGCCACGCCGACCGCCGCGAGTCCGGCCCCGACGACGGCGCCGAGCAGGACCCGTGGCAGCCGGATCTCCCAGACGATGGTGTACGAGGCCGCGTCGCGGGCGTGCACGGTCCCGCCGGTGAGCCCGGCCCACAGCAGGCGCGACGCCTCGGCCCAGCCGATCCCGGCGGCTCCGAGTCCGACGCCGCACAGGAGCGACAGCAGGAGCAGCAGCCCCAGGACGAGGCTGAGCGGCAGCACGGGTATCCGGCTGGGGGCCGTACTTCGGCGCACGGTAGGGGCCGTCCTTCGCATGGGCCGCCTGCTGGACGGCGACCAGGAGACAGCCGAAGGGCCGTGCGGTCCCCTCTCGCAGTCCACGGCGAGCAGTCAACGGGCAGGCTTCCCCTGGGCGATCGGGCTCGCGCGACGGACCACAGGGCCGCCGCGCACACCGTTGCGGGTCAGCGCCGGACTCTCACCGGACTTCTCCCACGGGAAGCGTGTGGAGCCTAACAAACGGCCCCCCGGGTTCACGGTCGGCAGGAATGCCGCTCCCGTTCCGGCGAGTACAGGTGGCTGTCGCGGAACTGCTCCGCGCCCAGCGTCCTCCCCACCATGATCACCGCGGTGCGCAGCACGCCGGCGTCCTTCACCTTCCGGGCGATCTCGTCCAGGGTGCCGCGGATGATCAGCTCGTCCGGGCGGGAGGCGTAGGCGACGACGGCGGCGGGGCAGTCGGCACCGTAGTGCGGCAGGAGTTCACCGACCACGCGGTCCACGTACCGGGCGGCCAGGTGCAGCACGATCAGTGCACCGCTGCGGCCGAGGGTGGCCAGATCCTCGCCCTCGGGCATGGCGGTGGCGCGGTGGGCGACGCGGGTGAGGATGACGGTCTGACCGACGGTCGGCACGGTCAGCTCCCGCTTCAGGGCAGCGGCGGCGGCGGCGAAGGCGGGGACGCCGGGGACCACCTCGTACGGCACTCCGGCCGCGTCCAGCCGCCGCATCTGCTCGGCGACCGCGCTGAACACGGACGGGTCACCGGAATGCAGCCGGGCGACGTCGTGGCCCTCCTCGTGGGCGCGGACCAGCTCGGCCGTGATCTCGTCCAGGTTCAGCTGGGCGGTGTCCACCAGCCTTGCGTCCGGGGGGCATTCGGCCAGCAGTTCGCGCGGGACGAGACTGCCCGCGTACAGGCAGACCCGGCAGGCGGCGAGCGTCCGGGCGCCGCGCACCGTGATCAGGTCGGCGGCGCCGGGTCCGGCGCCGATGAAGAACACGGTCATCTGTCTGCTCCTGGAGAGGGGTTGGCGGTCTTCTCTGCGGACCACTGGGTGACCGGCATGGCCTGGCGCCAGCCGGTGAAGCCGCCCACGGGTACGGCGTGCGCCACCGCGAGCCGCACCAGCTCGCCGCCGTACCGGCGACGGGCACCGGCGAGCAGCGCCTCGGACTCCAGCGTCACGGTGTTCGCGACCAGCCGTCCGCCGAGGGGCAACGCCGCCCAGCAGGCGTCGAGCAGACCGGGTGCCGTGAGCCCTCCGCCGACGAACACGGCGTGCGGGGCCGGGAGTTCGGCCAGGGCCGCGGGAGCGGCTCCGGTGACGACCCTGAGCCCGGGCACACCGAGGCGTTCGGCGTTGCGGGTGATGCGATCGGCGCGCACCGGGTCGCGCTCGACGGTGACGGCCCGGCAGGAGGGGTGGGTGCGCATCCACTCGATGCCGATGGAGCCGGAGCCGCCGCCGATGTCCCACAGCAGTTCGCCGGGTGCGGGGGCGAGTGCGCCGAGTGTGGCGGCCCGGATGTGCTTCTTGGTGAGCTGGCCGTCGTGCTCGTACGCCTCGTCCGGCAGTCCCGGTACGGCGCCGAGTCGCGGGGCGTCCGGTGCGCGGTGGCATTCGACGGCCACGATGTTGAGCGGATCGGCGGGCGCATGGTCCTGCGGCCACTCGTCGGCGGTGGTTTCGGCGGTCGTACGTTCCCGGGCGCCGCCGAGCTGTTCCAGGACCCGGACGCGGCTCGGTCCGAAGCCGCGGTCCCTGAGGAGGGCTGCGACCTCGCCGGGCGTGGCGGCACCGGCGCTGAGCACGAGGAGACGCCGGCCGTCGTGCAGGGCTGCGGCGAGGCGGGCGGCGGGGCGGCCGACGAGCGTGACGACCTCCACGTCCTCCAGCGGCCAGCCGAGGCGGGCGGCGGCGTAGGAGACCGAGGACGGGTGCGGCAGGACGCGCAGGGCCTCGGCCTCCTCGGCGAGGGCGCGTCCGATGCCGTAGAACATCGGGTCGCCGCTGGCGAGTACGGCGATGCGGCGGGCGGCGTGGGCGGCGAGCAGCCGGGGGACGGCGGGGCGCAGGGGCGAGGGCCAGGTGACGCGCTCTCCGGCGCATTCGGGCGGCAGCAGGTCGAGCTGGCGCGGTCCTCCGACGAGGACCTCGGCCTCGCGCAGCTCCGTCCGGGAGGACTCGGGGAGGCCCTGCCATCCGTCGGCCCCGATCCCGACGACGGTGACGGGGAACGGCGGTACGGGACGAGCGGGGGTCACTGCGCGATACCTCGGAGATCAGGTCAGGTCAGGGGGCGACAGGGACGCACTCTACTGGGCGGTCACCCGCGCATCCGAGCCCGGGTTCTCATCCGGCCCCGCGCTTACTGCACACTATTCGCAATAACTTATCAACCGCAGGAAGGGGCGAGCGTGGGCTCTCCGCTCGTACTCGGGATCGAGTCGTCGTGCGACGAGGCCGGTGCGGGCCCGAACGGGCTAGGTAGTTTTGGGCGGTTATGGGAACTTGTGAGTCATGGGTAGCCCCAGTCCGCCCGGGGCGCCGTCGCGGCGGTTGCCTGCGGAGCCACGGAGTGTGACGACGGCTCGGAGGTTCGTGCGATCGGCGCTGAACGGTGTGGCACCGGACCTGGTGGACACCGCCGAACTGCTGACCAGCGAGCTGGTGACCAACGCGGTGGTGCACGCGCGCACCGAAGTGGAGGTACGGGTCTGGTCGCACGAGGGGCGGGTGCACCTGAGGGTCAGTGACGGCCGGCCCGACCGGGGGGTGGTCCCGCGCGAGCGCCGGTCCTATGCCAGTACCGGACGGGGCCTCGGCCTGGTCGAGGAGCTGGCCTCCAGCCACGGCGCCCACGTCGGGGAGGGCCGTAAGACGGTCTGGTTCGAACTGTGGCCGGACCTCCCCGCGCCGCCGACGTCCGCGTGGGAGCCTGTCCCGCCGTGCAGCCGGACCTCGACCGTGACACTGACCGACGTGCCGTACGTGGTGTTCCGCGCGGCACAGCAGCACGGTGACGCGGTGCTGCGTGAGCTGCTGCTGGCCGCCTCCGCCACCGAGGACCGTACCGGTGCCCACCGTACCGATGTCGACCGTACCGGTGTGCCGATGCGGGATCTGCTCGTCGCGCACGACGTGGCCCATGTGATCAGCGCATGCCTGACCGCCGCCGTGGAGGAGGCCGCCCCGGGCAGTGCCACGCTCACCCTGGCCGTGGCTTTCCCCGCAGACGCGGCACCGGCCGTGGACACCTTGCGACGGGTCCTCGAACAGGGCGACAGGGCGGCCCGGCTCGGTTTGCTCCTCACCCTCCCCACTCCCCCGCACATCCGGGCCTTCCACCACTGGGTCCTGGACCAGCTGGTCACCCAGCTCTCCGGAGGCGCGCCGACCGCGTGGACGCTACTGCCCGGCATGCCGGCGAGCACCTCCATCGAACTGACGCCCTGGGACGCCGGAGATGTCGAGGCCAGCAGCGTCCCGACCGTCGCGGCCGACGACGGCGGCCGGATCATCGCGGCCAACGCCGCCGTGGCGGAACTGCTGGGGTGGCAGATCGGCGAGCTGATCGGACGGCCGCTGACGGTGCTGATCCCCGAGCACCTGCGGGAGCGCCATGTAGCGGGATTCACCTCCCTGCTGCTCACCGGCCGCTCACGCATCATGGGCCGCGCCATCCCCCTGCCCGCGCTGCACCACGACGGCCGGCTGGTCCCTGTGCGCCTGCACGTCCAGGCTCAGGAGGCGGTGGACGGCCGTACCGTGCGGGTCGCCCAGTTCGCCCCGAGAGCGACGGCTCCCGACGAGGGCCGGCCGGCGGCACGGCCCGAGCCGGGGCCGCCCCTGGATGTGCCTGCCGGCGTGAGAACGGCGCAGCGGCCGGCCGGTGAGGAGACGGCGCGGACACTGGAGCGGCTGTCCCTGCTGGCCGACACCGCCAGCACCTTGACCAGCACACTGGACCTGCACGAGGCGTTGCGCAGGGTGTGCCAGGTCCTCACCCGACGGCTGGCCGACTGGTGCGTGGTGGATCTGCTCGGCGACCAGGGGGACGTCGAGCGGGTCTGCGTCGTCCACCGCGATCCCGGGGCGCTGCGCGAAGGGGTGGATCTCGGCCGGCTGCCGCCGGTGTCGGAGACCGCGCGGGGGCCGCTGGCCCGGGTGCTGCACGGCGCGGGGCCGCTGCTGATCACCGACGTCCCTCCGCCGGACCAGGCCGAGAGCGCCCTGGACGCCCGGCAGCTGGAGCTGTTCGCCCGCCTGGGCGCGGGCAGCGCGATCATGGCTCCGCTGCGGGCGCACCGGGAAGTACTCGGCGCCCTGATCGTCGTACGCACCGGTGACGAGCGTCCGTTCACCGAGGAGGACGTGCTCCTCGTCGCCGACCTGGTCCGGGGCATCGCGCTGGGTGTGGACAACGCCCGCCTGCACGAGCACACCCGCACCACGGCGGAGCACCTCCAGCGCTCCCTGCTGCCCCGGCTCCCGCACGTCGAATCCCTGCAGATGGCCGCCCGGTACGCCCCGTCCAGCACGACCACGCAGGTGGGCGGTGACTGGTACGACGCCTTCGTCCTGCCCAGTGGCGACACGGCGCTGGTCATCGGCGACGTGTCCGGGCACGATCTGAGCGCGGCCGTGGCCATGAGCCAGCTGCGCAACATGCTGCGGGGCATCGCTGTCGACTGCCGGGAGCCCCCCGCGGAAGTGCTCCGCCGCCTGGACACGGCGAGCATCACCCTCACCCCACAGGCCACCGCCACCTGCGTGTACGCCTTGATCAGGGGGCCCCGGGAGGGCTCGCGGGACGGCTCGTGGGAGTTGCACCACTCCTCGGCCGGACACCTCCCGATGCTGCTGACGACCCCGGACGGCGACACCCGCTACCTGGACTCCGCCCCGGGGCTGCTGATCGGGGTGGACGCCGCTCTGCCCCGGTCCACGGCCTGCGACCGGATCTCGCCCGGCGCGACGCTGCTGATGTTCACCGACGGCCTCATCGAGCGCCGGGGGGAGTCCCTCGGCGACGCCATGGCCCGGCTGCGCCGCCACACCGCCGCCCTGGCCCGGGCCCCTCTCGACGTCTTCTGCGACGAACTGATCCTCGGACTCGGCGCGGGCAGCACCGACGACATCGCCCTGCTCGCCCTGCGCCCCTTCCCGGCGCCCGCGCAGACAGCAGGCACCCCTCGGTGAGGGGTGCCGTGCACGCGACGGGGGATCAGCTGTTCGCCGTGGCCTGCAGAATGACTCTGCCGATGACTTCCGGGTGTGTCACGAGGGACAGGTGGCCCGCGGCGACCTCGGTGGTCGTGGCGTTCATCCGCTTGGCCATGAAGCGCTCCAGCTCGGGGTTGATGGTGCGGTCGTCCTTCGAGACCACGTACCAGGACGGCTTCTCGTGCCAGGCCGCGACGCTCGTGGTGGGCGGGGCGGTCGAGAGCGGCCCCTGGGCCGCGTAGAGCTCAAGGGCCTGCTTCCGGGGGACGCCGTTCGCGATGTCCCGCAGGAACGCCGCCCGGCTCAGGAACTTGAAGCCGTTCTTGGTGATGAGGTCCGAGTTGACCGGTGGCGTGGGGAACCGCGCGGAGAGCGCGGTGAAGTCCTCGCCGGCTTCCGGGGCGCGGGCGGCGACGTAGACGAGTCCGGTGATCTTCGGGGAGAGCCCGGCCTGGGAGATGACGGTGCCGCCGTAGGAGTGTGCGACCAGTACCGTGGGGCCGTCCTGCCGGGCCAGTGCGAAGTCGGTGGCGGCGACATCGTCCGCGAGGGACGTCAGCGGGTTCTGCACCGCGATGACGTTCAGTCCCGCCGCTTGAAGGAACGGGATGACCTGCGCCCAGGAAGAGCCGTCCGCGTAGGCACCGTGGACGAGTACGACATTGCGTACCGCGGCTCGACGGCCGCGGGTTGCCGCCCGCGCTGCCGGAGCGCCCGAAAGCGTGGCGGCCGCCGCTCCGGCGCCGAGGAACGAGAACTGCCGACGACTGATCACCATCATGAGCGCCCCCTACGTGCACGCACGTTCCTGGCTCTTGTCCGGCTCGATCCCTGTCCGATCCATGGGAGAGGCAGGAGTCGGATGGGCATACGGGACGGTTACGGACGCCGCGGCTGAGGCGCGCTCGCGGCGGGGTCCGCCCGGCCACGGTGCCCGCGTGGCCGGGTCAGGGGCGCTCGTCGCAGTGCCCCTGACCCGGTCCGCCTTCGTGGCCCTGAACAGATCCGCCTTCGCGGTCCTCGGTGCCGGTCAGGCCGTGGAGACCGCGCACTTGCCGCGGTCGGCCCTCATGGGGCCGGCATCGCTCGGCCGGACCTCGAAGTCGAAGATCGAGGTGGGGATGTACAACGAGCAGCAGGCGTTGGGGATGTCGACGATGCCGCTGATACGCCCCTCTATCGGGGCGGAGCCGATCAGCAGGTAGGCCTGCTCACCGCTGTAGCCGAACTTCTTGAAGTACTCGACGGCGTTGAGGCAGGCCCTGCGGTACGCCAGCGTCGCGTCCAGGTAGTAGTTCGTGTCGGTGTCGTGGTCGACGGAGATCCCGATGAACGTGAGGAACTCCGTGTACCTCGGCTCGACGTTGCCCGGCAGGAACACCGGGTTGGTGGAGATGCCGTACGTCTCCATGCCGCCCTTGATCAGGTCGACGTGGAAGTCGATGAAGCCGCCCATCTCGATCGCGCCGCAGAAGGTGATCTCCCCGTCGCCCTGGCTGAAGTGCAGGTCGCCGCCGGAGAGTTTGGCGTCCTTGACGTGTACGGGATAGAAGACCCGTGAGCCCCGGGTGAAGTTCTTGATGTCGTGGTTGCCCCCGTTCTCACGGGCCGGCACCGTGCGGGCGCCTTCCTCGGCGATGTGCCGTGCGAGGTCCCCGGTGGCCGTGCCGGCCAGCGCGTTGCTGGCGTCCGGCGGCACGGCGAGCGGCGGGACCCGGTTCGCGTCGGTCTCGATCAGCGCCTTCTCCCGGGCGTTCCAGCGGGCGAGCAGCTCGGCCGAGGGGGCGGTTCCGAAGAGCCCGGGGTGGGTGATTCCGGTGAACCGGATGCCGGGGAGGTGACGGGAGACGGCCTGCTGGCCGTGGAAGTTCCATATCGCCTTGTAGGCGTCCGGGAAGTAGTCGGTCAGGAACCCTCCGCCGTTGGCCTTGGCGAAGATGCCGGTGTAGCCCCAGCCCTGGCCCGCCGCGTCGCCGGTCTGCTGGGGCACGGGGCCGAGGTCGAGGATGTCGACGACGAGCAGGTCTCCCGGCTCGGCGCCCTCCACTCCGATCGGGCCGCTGAGCATGTGGGGGATGGTCAGGTCGATGTCCCGTACGTCGTTGGCGGAGTCGTTGTCGCCTATCTGGCAGTCGGTCCAGTCACGGCACTCCACGCGGAACTCCGACCCCGGCTTCACCATGACAGCCGTGGGGATGTCCGGGTGCCACCTGTTGTGTCCGGGTACGTCCTGATCGCGCATGGACTTGTTCTGGTCCACTTTGAAGATCACTTCAGGCATGACAGCTTCCTCGTTGATTCTGATCCGGTCACGTGGATGCGGCCGGGCCGGCCGTAGGGGTGGTCGGGGTGGCGGTGACTCGGTCCCGCGATGCCCGGGTGAGCGGCCACAGCGCCCCGAACACCACGACGGCGAAGGCGCCCAGTGCGATGGCGGTCTCGTCGGGGTGTTTCCAGTAACCGGAGAGCAGCAGACCGGCGGGTATCACGCCGGTGACCCAGCCTTCGATCGCTGTCACCCAGCCGACGTAGGGGCGGAGCCTGTCCATCCTGAGGCCGAGCAGCAGGAAGAACAGGAACCACAGGAATGCCCAGTAGAGCCAGATGGCTCCGAACGGGTAGTCCTTCAAAAGGTGGAAATTGGCGAACGAATACCCAAGGGCGGCGACTGCCACGAAGAGCGAGTAATAGCCGACCCCATCGCTCTCGATGCCGGTGAGGAGGCAGATACCCACGTAAAGGTAGGTGAATCCGAAAAGATAGATTCCGGATGCCGCCAGGATCTTTATGGGGTCGTTGTCGGCGGTGAAGATGAGGTACGTCGGCGTGATCACCTGGAGTACACCGACGAAGAGGTTGAACACCGCTCCCGAGCGGGCGTCGACCTTGTAGAGGAGGACCAGCCCGTTCATGAAGAGCACCGCACCGACGAAGAGCAATCCCGCGTTTGCCACCGGGACGCACCTCCTTAAGTCAGCGTGGGGAGGACGCCCGTGTTCGGATGTCGACGCACGAGACGATCCGCTGTGCCGACCACCGCCCTCAAAGACGCGGCAACCGGGAGAGCGCTGGGTGCGGTTGCCGGGGCGCCGTCCTGCCGGGCGGCACCTCGGAGACCACGTCCGGGGCCTCACAGGACCGCTCCTCCCGCGTGTGGAGGGCAGCGGCCGCGGCCGAGGTCCGCGCAAGGCCGGGGACGGAGTACACACGCCTCGCGGCGGCCGCGCAGACCGGGCAGTCCCAGGCGTCGGGTGCCGTACCGATCGGCAACTTCACGTCGAAGGACCCGCAGCGACCGCATCGATATTCATACGTTGCCATCAGCGGCCTCCGCCATTTTCTTCGTCCCTTCCAGGAGACGTCTGGAAAATCTCCATGTCAAGTGGATGAAGGTCACCGAAGATCGCACCCGCGGCCCACCGCATGCCACTGAACGGACTGAACGACTCACCCCCTGTGAGCCGATTCACCCCGAAACCACTGGACGGGCACATCCGAACCCTTTAGCGTCCTTAATGGTTTGATTTTTCTTATGCGCACGCACCGGCGCCGCGCATACTGTCCTGCACATGACCGAGGTGTACGCCGGAAAGGTGGATCAGTGAGCAGCATGGACGCCGTATGGGTTCGAGGCGTGACTGGCATCCAGATGCATCACGTGACCGACCTTCAAGATGCCGGGCGGTTTCTGGGCAACGCCGCGATGGCGCTGCGGGCCGCACACGTGAGGACCGGTACCGACCACTACTCCGACGTCGCCGCCGAGCTCAAGGGTCTGGCGGAGCGCGTGCGGAAGCTGGAGGACGAGGCGCGGTCGAAGATGCACGACCTGCACTCCACCGATCCCGACCGGTTCGCCCGCTGCCGGGACGGCCACGAGCCGTGGCCCGGCGAGATCCCCGCGGGGTTCATTCCGCGCCACACCTGCCAGGACAAGTGTCTCTACCACGACTTCGACGTCCTGGACGCCCTCATGCAGTGCACCTGCGGCCGGCCGCCGTGCCAGGCGTGCGAGATCGGCGGCAAGCTCTGAGCCTTCCCTCCAGGCTCGGCCGGAGAGACGTGTGAAGAATGACGGGAGTCCAGGGCGGTGAGGCCGTCCTCGACCGGTCATCGAGGCGGCCTCCGGCCAGAGAGCGCGCAGTCCGCACTGAACGCTTTCGCACACGGCCTCCGGAACCTCCGCTCTCCCGGCGGCCCGGCGGGACCGGCATCGCCGCCACGGGCGCGTCAGGGAATCAGGACTCCAGCAGTGGCAGACCGGGCAGCACCTTCTCGATGGTGACGGGGAAGTCGCGCACGCGCACGCCGGTGGCGTTGAACACCGCGTTCGCGACCGCCGCGCCGGCCCCGCAGATTCCCAGCTCACCGACGCCCTTCGCGCCGAGGACGTTGGCCTTGTCGTCGAACCCGTCAAGGACGACGGCGTCGACGTCGGGGACGTCGGCGTGGACCGGCACCAGGTACTGCGCGAAATCGTGGTTGACGAAGGCGCCGGATCGCGGGTCGACGACGGCCTCTTCCTCGAGAGCCGCGCCGAGACCCCAGATCATGCCGCCGATCAGCTGCGAGCGGGTCGTCTTCGGGTTGAACACACGGCCCACCGAGAACACGCCGAGCATCCGCCTCAGGCGGATCTCGGCGGTGTCCGCGTCGACCCCCACTTCGGCGAAGTGGGCCCCGTAGGTGTTGATCGAGTAGGCCGTGTAGTTCGGGTCGTCGCCCATGAAGCGGGTCGCGCCCTCCGCCTCCACCCCTTCGGGACGGTTGCGTGCGACGATCTCGCTCACCGCCTCGGACGCGCCGCCGATACCCACGTTGCCTTCGGAGAACACGGCGTCTGCCGGGTCGAGGCCGTGCAGCGGAGAGCGCGTGTCGGCGACCGCCGCGCCCAGCACCTTTTCGCGCAGGGCCTGGCACGCCCGATCGACCGCGGTGCACGAGTTGGTGGCGCCCCACGAGCCCCCGGACCCCCAGCTGGCGGGAAAGTCCGACCGCCCCAGCTCGATCCGCACCCGGTCGGGCGAGAGCCCGAGGCCGTCGGCCGCGACCTGGGTCAGGATGGTGTAGGTACCGGTGCCGAGATCGGTCATGTCCGTCTGGACGACGGCGGTGCCGTCCGCCTCCCACCGCACGCGCACCGCGGTCGGCCCCTGGAAGTGCCCTCGGATGGCGGCCGACATGCCGTAGCCGACCAGCCATCGCCCGTCGCGCACGCTCGCCGGGGCGGCGGGGCGGCGCTCCCAGCCGAACCGGCGCGCACCTTCGCGCAGACACTCGACCAGGTGGCGGTCGCTGTACGGGACGTCCCTCTCGGGATCGACGGTGGGCTCGTTGCGGATCCGCAGCTCGACCGGGTCCATACCGAGCGCGTGCGCCAGCTCGTCCATCGCCGACTCGACCGCCAGCATGCCCGGCGCCTCGCCCGGTGCGCGGACGTCCGTCCCGCGCGGCAGGTCGAGCGGCGCGAGCCGGTGGCTGGTCAGCCGGTGGGGTGCCGCGTAGAGGCTGCGGGTCGTGGCGGCGGTCTGCTCGGCGTACTCCACGTCGGGGTTGGTGTGCATGGTGACGTCATGGGCGATCGCGGCCAGCCGTCCGTCCCGCCCCGCGCCCAGCCGGACCCGCTGGCTGGATGTGGGGCGCATGCCGACGAGCTGGAAGATCTGCTGCCGGGTCATCGCGATCTTGACCGGTTTACGCAAGGCGCGAGCGGCGAGCGCCGCCAGGATCGTCTCGGAGTGGATGCCCAGCTTGGACCCGAATCCCCCGCCGACGAAGGGGGTGACGATGTGCACCCGCGCCGGGTCGATCCCCAGCGTGGCGGCGATCGACGCCCGCGCCGCATCGACGATCTGGCAGCTGACGTAGACGACCAGGCCATCGTCACGCGGTTCCACCAGACACGCGTGCGGTTCCATCGGCATCGAGAACTCGTACGGTGTCGTGTAGTACTGGTCGATCCTGACGTCCGCGCTGTCGAACCCGGCATCGAAGTCGCCCACCGCGGTGTCGGTGGGGAGACCGGCGTTGACCACCTTCGGGATGTACACCTCGTCGTCCTGGTCGTCGAAGGCGAAACGCCCCCGCCCGGTGGCGTATTCGACGTCGACGAGATCGGCCGCCGCACGGGCCTGTTCGAGGGCGGTGGCGACGACGAGTGCCACCGGCTCGCCGTAATGGTGGATGTCGGGGCCGGTCAACACCGGCTGGGCACGCCAGTACTCGAACGGAATGGACTCGTCGCGAGCGCCTTGCGCCGGGGCATTGAGATGGGTCATCACCATGTACACGCCGGGCGCGTGTTCGGCGCTCTCCGTGTCGATCCGGGTGATGCGGCCCTTGCCGATCGTCGCGCCGACGATGAAACCGTAGAGCGGCTGGCCGGCCTCCCACTGCTCGTAGGCATAGGTGGCCCGGCCGGCGACTTTCAACGGGCCGTCGACGCGGTTCAGAGCTTGCCCGATCATGCCGCCTCCTCAGCTTGCCCGGGCCACTTGCGCCAGCGTCCGGCACAGCGTGCGCTTGGCCAGCTCGATCTTGAAGTCGTTGTGCCCCTGCCCGACCGCGTCGCCCAACGCCGCCTCGGCCGCGGCGCGATAGGTGGCCATCGTGGCCGGACGGCCGGTCAACGCGGCCTCCGCCTCGACGGACCGCCACGGCTTGTGCGCGACACCGCCGAACGCCACCCGCGCCTCACCGATCGTCCCCTGGTCGGTCGAGACGACAGCCGCCACGGAGACCAGCGCGAACTCGTACGACGCCCGGTCACGCACCTTGCGGTACTTCTGCCGGCCCGGCGGGGGCGCGGGCAGGAGGACGCTCGTGATCATCTCGCCGGGCCGCAGCACGGTCTCGATGTGCGGGGTGTCGCCCGGCAGCCGGTAGAAGTCCGTGATGGCGACGCGGCGTACCGCCTGATCGGCGTCGAGCAGCTCGATCTCCGCTCCCAGCGCGGTCATCGCGACAGCCATGTCCGAGGGGTGGGTGGCGATGCAGGAGTCGCTGGCGCCGAGGATCGCGTGTATCCGGTTGAACCCGCCGATCGCGGAGCATCCGGACCCGGGATCCCGCTTGTTGCAGCCCGCGGCGGTGTCGTAGAAGTAGGGGCAGCGGGTGCGCTGCAACAGGTTTCCGCCGGTGGACGCCTTGTTGCGCAGCTGTCCGGAGGCGCCGGCCACCAGGGCCTCCGCCAGCACCGGATAGCGGGTGCGCACCCGGGCGTCGGCGGCCACGTCGGAGTTCGCCGCCTGGGCGCCGATGAGCAGTCCGCCGTCCGGGAGCTCCTCGATGTCCCGCAACGGAAGCCGGCTGATGTCGACCAGATGGCTGGGCTGCTCGATGTCGAGCTTCATCAGGTCGAGCAGATTGGTGCCGCCGCTGATGAACTTCGCGCCGGCCCGGGACACCGCGGTGACGGCGGTCCGAGCGTCCGCCGCCCGCTCGTAGGTGAACGGCTTCATCCCAGGCCTCCGTGCGCGGTGTTGCGGATGGCCGCGACGATGTTCGGATAGGCGGCGCACCGGCAGATGTTGCCGCTCATCCGCTCGCGGATCTCCTCGTCGGTGAGCGCGACCTGCGGCGCGGACACGTCAGCCGTGGCGTGACTGGGCCAGCCCGCCTCCACCTCGGCGAGCATGCCGACGGCCGAACAGATCTGGCCGGGCGTGCAGTAACCGCACTGGAAGCCGTCGCTCTCGACGAAGGCGCGTTGCATGGGGTGCAGGGCACCGGGATCGCCCAGGCCTTCGATCGTCACGATCTCGTCGTCCTCGTGCATGACGGCGAGCGTCAGGCAGGAGTTGACCCGCCGGCCGTTGATCAGCACGGTGCACGCTCCGCACTGCCCGTGGTCACACCCCTTCTTGGTGCCGCTCAGGCGCAAGTGTTCGCGCAGTGCGTCGAGCAGCGAGGTCCGCGGATCCACCTCCAGCTGTCGCACCTGGTCGTTGACGTTCAGCCTGATCGTCGAAAGTCCGGCCGCCTCGCCCTGGCTCCGCCCCATGGCGCCCATATCCGAATCGCTCATCACGGCCCGCCTTCTTGTCCGGGTGCGGGTTCCAGCTGGAAATGCGTCGCCGCTTCCGGGCGCGCCCCTCCCCTCAGCGTCTCGCGAAAGCCGTCGCCCCGCGCGTCGGAAAGCCGTCGTCCCGGACGCGTCGGACGGAGGGCGCCGGGCTGCAGCGGGGTCCTCGGTGTCGGTCATCGCGCGGCCTGGCGCGTCACCGCGCATGTGGAGGCCCGTGTGATGGCGGTGGTGGCCGAGGCGGCCGACTCCGCCACCCTCCGCTCTCGCCGAACCCGGCGGCATGGCCGGCCGAGGGGGCGCCCCGTCCCGGCCGGGGATCGTGCCCGCGGACGATCGAGCTGATGGAGGGCGCGATCATGGATGGCCGGGCTGCCGGCCCGGGGGGCTCCGCCGTCTTCGCCGCCGCCTTTTCGCCCTTGTCCGAGCCCTGCTGGTGGGCGGGCGGGCCCCGGCCGGCCCCCTGGCGGGCCTTCGGCTCGCCGCTGTCCTGCGGGGTTGTTCTTGAATGAACACTCATATACGTTTGCCTCATGCCCAGACCTCGAGAGTTCGAGCCCGACACCGTCCTGAACGCGGCCATGCTGCGGTTCTGGGAGCGCGGGTACCGGGCGACCTCCATCGAGGATCTGGTGAAGGCGACCGGGGTGAAGCCCGGCAGCCTCTACAGCGCCTTCCCCGGCGGTAAGCGTGCGCTGTTCCTCAAGTCGCTGGAGCGTTACTCCAAGCTGGTCGTCCCCGAGAAGTTGGGCGAGTTGGAGGCTCCGGGCGCGTCGGTCGCCGAGATCCGCGGTTACTTCGACGGGCTGGTGCGCGATCTGCTCAGCCCGGAGGGCCGGCAAGGCTGCCTGCTCGTCAACACGGCGATCGAGAAGGCCGCCGAGGACGACGAGGCGGCGGCCGTCGTACGCGGCCACCTGGCCCGGCTCGAACGGTGCATGACCCACGCGCTGGAGAACGCGACCCGTAGGGGTCAGGTGCGCGCCTCGCTGGACTGCACCGGCAGCGCCAAGCTGCTGGTCGCGACCTGCCAGGGGCTGATGGTGGTCGGAAAGGCGAATCCGGACGAGACGCTCCTGCGGGCGATCGTCGACAACGCCTTCGCCGCTCTCGGCTGACGGCCGCCCACACGGGTCACCGTACGAGGTGGCCCTCTTTTTTCGGCCCCAATAGTTGAATACATGCTCAAGAATGGAGTCACGGTATGAAGGCCATCGTCATTTCCGCCCACGGCGGCCCCGAGGTGCTCACCCTCACCCACCTGCCCGACCCGGTGCCCGTCCACGGCGAAGTGCTGATCCGGGTCAGGGCGTTCGGCCTCAACCACGCCGAGGCGTACATGCGTGGCGGAGCCTGGGGCGAGGTTGCGGCCGTCACCGGCATCGAGTGCGCCGGGGTGGTCGAGGCCGACCCGTCCGGCGAACTCCCCGTCGGGACACGGGTGGTGGCGATCCTCGGCGGCATGGGCCGGACCCGCAACGGCAGCTACGCGGAACTGGTGACCGTGCCGGCGACCAATGTGGTGGCCGTGCACTCGTCGCTGGACTGGGCAGACCTGGCCGCGGTTCCCGAGGTGTACGCGACGGCGTGGAGCGGCCTGTTCGGGAATCTGGACCTGCGGACGGGCGAGACGATCGTGGTGCGGGGAGCGACATCCTCACTCGGCCAGGCCGCCGTCAACCTCGCGGTCGACCTCGGTGCGACCGTGCTCGCCACGACCCGCAACCCTGCACACGTACCACTGCTGAAGGAGCTCGGAGCCGCGGACGTGCTCATCGACGACGGCGCGCTCGCCGCCCAGATCGGGGAGCGGGAGGTCAGCGTCGACGCGGTGTTCGACGTCGTCGGCAACAGCGTCCTGCGCGACTCGCTGGCCCTGGTCCGGCCCCGTGGCCGGGTGTGCCAGCTCGGCTTCCTGGGCGGCTTCGACCCGGTGCGGGACTTCGACCCGATCGCCGATCTCCCCAGCGGGGTCCGGCTCAGCTTCTTCGGCAGCGCCTTCGTCCTGGGCACCCCCGCATTCCCGCTCACCGACGTGCCGTGGGACGAGATCTACGCCAAGGTCGAAGCCGGTGCCCTCCGGGCCCGTCCCACCCGGACCTTCCGGTTCGACGAGATCGTCGAAGCCCACCGGGTCATGGAGGCCGGAGCAGCCCTCGGCAAGATGGTCGTCACTCTCGGCTGAGCCCCCGGACCGGCCCCACTGCGGTGGGCACGTCGGGGATGGAATCCGTGGCCCTTCGGATGATCGCGCAGGACGAGCCGGTCCTCGCAGGCACACACGGAGCGTACGGCGTCCAGCGGCTCCTGCCGGCCACCATCGCAGACGCAGCCGGTGCACCATACAGGCGGAGCCGGTGCACCATGCAGGCTGTGCCGGCCCCCTGTGGACCGGCACACCGCGTCATCCCGAAGGAATGCGAAACTCGAACTCGGGACGGTCCCACGGCACGGCGGGCGGGTTCGCCGGCGCGGTCCCGGTCCTCACCGCACCGGCGCGGTGGTAGAAACCCTCGGCGGGAACGTGCGACACGACCTTGACACGGTCGAGCCCGGCGGCACGGGCCTCGGACTGCATGTGCGCGACGAGCAGCCGCCCAATCCCCCGCCCCTGCACTTCGTCCGCGACGAACAGCAGGTCCAGCTCCGGTGGAGCGAGGACGAGCGAGTAGAACCCGAGGACCCGGCCTCCATGCTCGTCGGCGCCGACGGCTACGAAGGTGCGATGGGCCTCGATGTAATCAGGACCGACCCGGTAGCCCGCGACTGCGGCCGCGTACTGGCCCTCGTAGGCGCCCGAGCCACGCACGAGCCGTGTGAGCCGTTTGGCATCCCGCGCGACGGCCCTCCGTATCGTGACCGGCTGCCTGACCGGGGAAGTGCGTGAACTCATCGGGAGAGTATTTCGCACCGGGGAGTGCCTTCGTGCGGCGGGTCGGCCGCTCGGGCAGGCGCTCCCGCGGGATCGCCGACGGTTCCTGTACTTCCGTGCTGTACCGGGCGCGGCTGTCAGGGCTGGTAGACCTTCACCCAGCCTTCGAGCATGTGCCGGCGGGTGTCTTCGGGGTTCTTGCGCGAGTCGCAGAGCGCCTGGGAGCCGGACCACAGGTACAGCTCCTGCCGGTACACCACCTGCACGCCGGGAAGCTGCACACGCGCCTGACGCGCCCGTTCCAGGACGACGGCCAGTGACTCCTGGTCGGCGGCGACCAGGGACAGCACGAGATGCACCTGGCCCGTGCCGAAGGGCGGCTCCCAGTGCGCGGGCGCACTCTCACCGGTGTCACCCAGGAGCCCGGCCCGCGCCGCCATGCCCTGCCGGAACTCCTCGGGGAAGCTGCTCAGGGAGGCCGGCGGCACCTGAAGCGCTTCGAGCCCCCGGTACGTCACCGCGACGTTGAGGAGCGCCGGCAGGGGCGGCTGCCACCAGTTCGCAGCGGAGTCGACCAGTCCGGCCAGGCGCCCCATCAGCTCACGTCCGCTGCCGGGATCGTCCACCCGGAGCAGGATGTACGTGCCGACGTACGGCGACGGCCGGGAGCGCAGCACGATGCCCTGGATCTCGTCCAGCTCCAGCGGTGGGGCTTCAGTCGCTGTCATGTCGTCCTTCCGGTCAGGTATCGGCCGACTTTGTACCAATCGCCCTCACTGTCGGCGCTGCCCGACACGGCACATCGCGCGATTGACGAGCGCGTGGGCCGGCGGGGTCGCTTGAGGCGCGAGGTTCCGCCGCACAAGCCGAAGCGCTCGTCGGGGGACGCTCATCGCGGCCCGGGCAGCCCGGGGCCGACAAGCCCGCACGTACACGGCTCCGCGTGAAAGGGAGGCCTGCTACGGGCGCCAGGAGGGGAGAGCCTGCTCGGTCCAGACCGTCTTCCCGGCGTCGGTGTAGCGGATCCCCCAGTTCTGTGCGAGCTGGGCGCAGATGAACAGGCCGCGGCCGCCTTCGTCGACGGACCGTGCGTGGCGCAGCCGCGGGGCACAGGTGCCGGAGTCGTGGACCTCGCAGGTGAGGGTCCGGTCGTTGATGAGGCGCAGGCGTACGGGCGGCTCGCCGTACCGCAAGGCGTTGGTGACCAGCTCGCTGACGATTTCCTGCGTGTCGTAGGCGGTGTCCTCGTCCACGCCCCAGCCGGCGAGTTGGCGCCGGGCGTGCCGCCGCGCGATGGCGGGGGCGGTGGGCTCTGCGTCCAGCGGACAGGTGGTGACGCGGTCGGCGGGGAAGGGGTGGACGCGGGCGAGCAGCAGGATGGCGTCGCCGGGAAGAGCATCGACGCGCAGTTGATAGAGGACGTCGTCGCACAGGTCCTGCAGGGGTCGGCCGGTGTCGGCGAGCAGGCGCTGGAGCGGCCGCGTGTCGCTCGTGCCGCCTTCGGGCCGTGCCGCGGACAGCAGCGAGCCTGTGTAGAGGGCGACGATGTCTCCGTCGGCGAGCGTGACGGCGGTCGTGTCGTACGGGGGACCTTCTCCGTCGCCGAGGGCGGCTCCAGCGGCCATGTCGACCACTCGGGGGGTGGAACCGGGGGTGGCGACGACGGGCGGCGGGTGTCCGGCGGAGGCGATGGCGAGCGTGTGGGTGAAGGGGTCGTAGACCGCATACAGGCACGTCGCGCTAAGGGGCAGTGTGCGCAAGGGGTCGCCGGACGGCAACGTCCTCCGCTCCCGCGCGAGACGCGCCGTGGCGTCGTTGAGTCGGGCGAGGAGCTCCGCGGGGTCCAGGTCCAGTGCGGCGAGCGAGTTCATGGCGGTCCGCAGCTGCCCCATGGCCACGGCCGTGTGGATGCCGTGGCCCGCGACTTCCCCGACGACCAGAGCCGTTCGGGCGCCGGGGAGGGCGCCGGCGTTGGACCAGCCGCCCGCTCCCCGGTCGTCGGCCACGTACAGGCCGGCGGTCTCGACCGCGGCCTGCAAGGGAGGAGCCGGTGGCAGCAGATGGCGTTGCAGTGCCGCTGCGATGGTGTGCTCGCGGGTGTAGAGGCGGGCGTTGTCGATACTCAGGGCGGTGTGAGTGGCCAGTTCCAGGGTGAGGGCGAGTTCCTTCTCGTCGAAACCGTCGGATGGCTGGGTGCGGTAGAGGCTCAGCAGCCCGAGCACCTTTCCGCGCAGCGTCAGCGGTGCGACGAGCAGGGCGCGTGCGCCGGATGCGCGAATCGCTTCGGCCCGCGCCGGATCGCCCGCCAGCCAGGGGGTGTCGGGGCGCAGGGCCATCGCGCGGGGCTTGAGGTCGGCCAGTGCCTGCGCGTAAGGGGTCGGGAACGGCAGCGCGCGGACGTCTCCCACCGGGTGCGCCCGGGCCTGCTGATCGCCGCCGCTGGTCCTGAAGGCGGCCCGACGCAGCGGCACGTCCCGTCCCAGAGGGCTCAGCGGTGGTTCCTCTCCGCGCACCACAGGCTCCACCACTTCCACCACGACGACATCGGCGAACCCGGGGACCAGCGCATGGACCAACTCCTGGCAGGTGGCCACCACATCCAGGGTTTGCCCCACCCGCTCCCGGACGGCATACAGGGCCTGGACCCCGCGGTGTGCCTTCTCCTGACCGGTCACATCGTGCGCCACGACCACCGCCCCCGGCGCATCGCGCAGGGGAAGCACCGCGACGGTGTGCGTGCGCCGGCGATCGTTCTCGCGGTCCGTCCGCATCACGTGGTCCGCCACCGGCGTACCGTCCGCCATGACCCGGTGCAGGATGTGCTCCAGTTCGCCCCGGGATGGGAGGGGCCACACATTCGTGATGGGGCGTCCGCGGATCTGCCGTGCGCTCGCGCCGGCGAGGGGCTGCACGGCCGTATTGGCCGAGACGACGTGCAACTCCTCGTCCACCACGAACAAAGCCCCTGCCGTGTGGGCGGACAGTGCCTCGAGCACCGCGGTCTCGACGCCGGGCGCCACCCCGTCCACAGGGGGGAGGAAGATCCCCCACGTCACCGCACCATCCTCGCGCAGGACCGGCCGCACACGCAGGCCACCGCCGTCGGCACCCTCTGCATCCTCGCGCAGGCGGTCACGCCTGCGGCGCTCCACGTCAGCGACGCCTGGCGCGGGAGCCATGCTGACCAGGTCGGTTGCCCGCCGCCCGACCGCCTCGCCCGCCGGGAGCCCCCACAGCTCCTCCGCCTGGTGGCTCCACTGCACGACCACGCCTCCGCCGTCCACGACCATCAGCGGTGTCTCACCGGCCACGGCAACCACCTCCACCTCTCAGCTTGCCCGGCGGCCAGGGGCTGCGCCGCCGCAGTCGGCACCCGGCTGCGGCTCCGCACGAGGCGCGGTGCGGGGGGCTGCGGCCGCGCGGCTGCATCGGCCGCCGCTGCGGACGCCCCGTCTTCTCCCGGCCGAAAGGCGACAGCCGCCCGCAGGGAGGTGGGGCTCAGGCGGACCTACCGAAGAGGTCGTCGACGTAGCTGCGCACATCCAGTTCGGACAGCGTCCAGGGCAGGAAGATGACCCTGTAGATGACGGGGGCCACGACCTTGTCGACGATCTGGTCGTCGGTGAAGGTGCTGCCGGGCCGGCCGGCGAAGGCAGCCGCTTCCGCCCGGCGGTCACGCAGGCAGTCCGACTCGCTCCCGCCCGCCGCGGCGGCCCCGCCGCGCAGCAGGGCCGCGTTCACCGGCTTGCCGTAGTGGGTGATCAACTCCTGTGCCCACGCGGTCAGATCGGCGCGCAGGTCTCCGCTGTCGGGGAGACCGCGATCCGGGTCGAGCCGGTAGGTCGCCAGATCGTTGATCATGGTGCGGGCGTCACCCCACCGCCGGTAGATGCTGGAGTGATTGACTCCCGCCCGCTCCGCGACCATCGGGATCGTGACGGCGTCGCCGCCGTGCTCGGCGATCAGTTCCTCGACGGCCTTCCTGATGGACATCAGCACCACGGCGCTGCGGCCGCCGGTGCGCCGGCGCGGGGACGATTCAGCAACCATGCACCGCACTGTAACGCACAGCACTTGGCATTAACGGGCTTCCGGGTCCACCGTGCATCTAAGGCACAGAATTTGGCCTTAGGAGGCCTCAGGTGTTCCGCACCGATTCACGGCAGGACCGAGGGCCCCGGCCCGCTCGCGTGGCTCACGGACCCGCCCGGGACCGCCGGGCACTTCCTCCATTCGCGGCCTTCGCCGGATCGGCCGCCGTGTTCGCGGCGCTGTATGTGGCAGCAGGCGCGCCCACGCCGCTCCTGGTCGTCTTCGAGCAGCAGTGGCACTTCCCCGCCTGGGTCCTGACGGTGGCCTTCTCCTCCTACGCGCTCGGCCTCCTCGCGGCTCTGCTGTTCGCAGGCTCGCTGTCCGACTACACAGGGCGCCATCCCGTGCTGGTCGGCTCCCTGCTGGTGGAAATCGCCGCGATGCTCATGTTCGTCTTCGCAACCGGCATCAGCTGGGTCATCGCGGCCCGCACCGTCCAGGGAATCGCCACGGGAGCGGCCACGAGCGCGTTCTCGGCCTCCGTCGTGGAGCACGCACCGCGGCGGCACAAGCAGCTGGGCACGATCATCACCAGCATCGCCCCGGCCGGCGGGCTGGGCCTGGGAGCCCTGCTGACCGGCGTGGCGATCGAGTTCAGCACCCATGCCGGTGCGATCGTGTTCGCGGCTCTCGCACTGATCATGATCGTCGGCACGGTGATCGTCGCGTTCTCCGCGGAGACGGTCTCGCCGCGTCCCGGAACGGCCCGATCCCTGATGCCCCGCGTCCGCGTACCCCTGCAGGCGCGCCGTGAGTTCGTCGCGAGCGTCCCCGCTCACATCGCCGCGTGGATGCTGGGCGGTCTGTTCATGGGACTCGTACCGACCATCATCCGGGACCTGCTGGGCCTGCACAGCGGTCTGCTGAACGGTGCCACCGCTTTCATCGAGCCTGCGGCGGCGGCCGCGGCCGGCATCTTCCTCGGCCGTCTGCCGGCCCGGCGCACCGTCCTCGTCGGCGGCGCGGGCGTACTGCTGGGCACCGCGGTGATCGAGGCCGGTGTGGTCACCGGCATGCTCTCCCTGCTGTGGGCGGGAGGCGTCATCGGTGGCGTGGGGTTCGGAGCCTCGTTCTCGGGCGCCATCCGTACCATCGCTCCACTCGTTCCACCGCACCAGAGGGCCGGGCTCTTCGCAGCCGTCTGTCTGGTCGCCTACCTGAGCTTCGGCGTCCCGGCGATCATCGCAGGCTTCCTGGTCGCTCCGGCCGGTCTGCGCGGGACGGTCCTCGGTTACGGCGCCGCCGTCCTCGCCACCTCGGCCCTCGGACTCTTCGCGCAGTACCGCATCAGCAGACCCCGCTGACCGGAGCAGGGCCGCCCCCACACGAGTCAGACAGTAGGTGACCACCTCATGAGCACCGTCGAAGACCGGAACAAGGCCATCGTCCGCGAAGCGTTCGACACCCTGTTCAACAAGCGGGACTACGCAGCCGCCGAGCGGTTCTGGTCCCCCGGATACATCCAGCACAGCGCCCACATCGCACCGGGCCGCGAAGGACTCTTCGACCTCGTCAGGAGCCTCCCGGCGCAGTTGCGGCACTAGTGCGAACTGGTCATGGCCGACGGGGACATGGTCATGGTGCGCGGCCGGTTCTCCGGACACGGCCGGCCCGCCCCGTGGATCGCCGCCGACTTCCTCCGCCTCGAAGACGGCGTCCTCGCCGAGCACTGGGACGTGATCGAAGAGGAGGCCACCCGCGGACAGTCCCTGAGCGGCCTGCCGATGTACGGCGACGACTTCCCCGAGGAGCACTGAACATGGACACCTGTCGAGTCGCGCAGGCGACCGCACCGAACGGCACCCTGCACCTGACCGAGCGAGAGGTGCCCCGGCCCGGCGCCGGCCAGGTCAGGATCGCCGTGGAGGCGTGCGGCGTCTGCCACACCGACGCCCTCTTCGTCAGCGGCGCCCTTCCCGGCGTCTCCTTTCCGGAGGTCCCCGGGCACGAGATCGCCGGGCACATCGAGGAGCTGGGCGCAGGTAGCGAAGACCATGGCTGGCGGGTCGGCGACCGGGTCGCGGTCGGCTGGTTCGGCGGCAGTTGCGGCCACTGCACGTCCTGCCGCAAGGGCGACTTCGTCCTGTGCGCCGACCTGAAGGTCCCCGGCCGGGCGTACGACGGCGGCTTCGCGGACAAGGTGATCGCCCCCGTCGACGCCCTGGCCCGCATCCCCGACGCTCTCTCGGCCACCGACGCCGGGCCGATGGCCTGCGCGGGCGTCACCGTCTTCAACGGACTGCGGCAAAGCTCCGCCCGGCCCGGCGACCTGGTCGCGGTGCTCGGCCTCGGCGGCCTCGGCCATCTCGGGGTGCGGTTCGCGGCGGCGATGGGCTTCGAGACCGTGGCGATCGCCCGGGGCGCGGAGAAGGCCGGCTTCGCCCGGCAGCTCGGCGCCCACCACTACGTCGACAGCACCTCCGGCACCCCGGTCGCCGAGTCCCTCCAGTCCCTCGGCGGCGCCAGGGCCGTCCTCGCCACCGCCGGAAACTCCGAAGCCATCACCGCCACCGTGATACGGCAGGAGGGCTTGCGGACAAACATCACCCTGGTGCCGGCCGGCGGACGCCCGGGCGACCGACAGAACCCGGGGCCGTACATACCCGAGCGACCGGACACCCCGGTCCGAACAACAGGAGACGAAAGACATGAGCGTAGGACCCATCCTTGTCACCGGCGTCGGTGGCACGGTCGGCGGAGTCGGAAACAAGGTCCTCGACCATGTGCGTGCGAACGGTGTGCCGGTGAGGGCCCTGGTGCATCACGACGACGAGCGGGCCGCGGCGCTACGGGCCCTGGACGGGGTGGAGGTGGTGGTCGGCGACCTCACGCGCGGCGCCGACGTGGTCGACGCACTCTCGGGCTGCCGCCGCGCCTACTTCGGGATGGGCGTGTCTCCCACGTACCTGGAGGCCGCCACCACGGTCGCGGCGGCCGTCCAGGAGGGTGACGGCCTCGACCTGCTGGTGAGCATGTCGCAGATGACGGTTTCACAGATGAGCCTCACCAGCACCGCCGAATCCCGGCAACAGCGACTGCACTGGCTGTCCGAGCATGTCCTCGACTGGTCGGGAGCGCCGGTCGTGCACGTGCGGCCCACGGTCTTCATGGAGAATCCGCTCTTCGCCCGGGTCGCCGCCACCTCGGTCCGGCGTGACAGCACGATCCGTCTCCCGTTCGGCTCCGCCCGGACCTCTCCGGTCGCCGCGGCCGACGTGGCGGAGGCGATCGCACACCTTCTGCTCGCCCCGACCGAGCCATCCCGCCGGATCTACGAACTGACCGGCGCACAGTCCCGTGACATGAAGGCCATCGCCGCCGAACTCTCCACCGCCCTCGGCCGTACCGTGACCTACACCGACGTGCCCTACGAGGAGTGGCTGGAAGACGACCTGAAGAAGGCGGACCTGCCGCCCCACGTCTTCGAGCACATCGCCACCATGGCCCGGCTCCACCGCCAAAACCGCTACGACCGCGCCACGAACGACATCACCGAACTCCTCGGACGCCCACCGCTCGGGTTCGACCACCTCGTGAGGAACACACCGGCCGCGTAGCCCAGGCCGGTCGTGATCTTGACCCATGAACCCTGGCCCGGTGGTACGGCGCCATGAACCGGGTCGGCCGGCAGTGCCGTGCGGTGCGGGGGTCGTCGAGCGACACGGCTTGAGGTCCCACTGTCTTCCAGGTGTCAGGCCCCGGTCGGCGTCGCCTGCGCCTATCGAGGGCGTCGCGGGTCAGCCTAGGCAAGGACGTGGGGCCCGCAGGCGCGCCCGCTCCCTCAGCTCCTCCGCGCCGACCACCGTGAGCATCGGCTGACCCGGCGCGCACACCATGGTCACGACGAACCTGGTCGGCGCGTCCGACAGGGCGTTGCCGTCCTGATAGTGGATCACGTCGCCACCCGGCTCCCAGAACGTCCCACCGGCCTCGACCACACGCTCCGGCTCACCCTCCAGCTCGAACCGGACCGCACCCTCCATCACATAGCCGAACGACGGCCCCGAGTGGCGGTGCGGAGGGAGCCCGGGGTGACCGGGAGGCCACTCGACGAGGATGGTCATCGCCGAACCGCCTTCGGGGAAGAAAGGCGGAGCGACGTCTTGCAGCAACTGGACTTCGGGCGGCAACGAGATCTCGTGCCCCTCGTCGGCGGTCCCGTGCACCGGGTTCTCCTCTGCCATGCACCACACCTCCGCAGCCCTGCCTGAAATGAACGACTTGTGTCGGCCACCGCTACCTGGACCAGTGAAACTGACCCCACCGCTCGCCGCACCTGGGCCCGACTCCGCCGTCACCGGCCGGGGCGCCCCCGCCCGTCACGGGCTCCAGCCGACCCCCTGGCCGTTCGGCCCATCCCCCGTCCCACAGCACGTGATCACCGACCGGCAAGACCGACTTTCGCCGCAGACCCTAGCCCTCGACGAACGTGACGTTCTCGTCGAGCGGCGCCCTGCCCGTACGGACGTAGCCCAGCGTGACGTCCTCGAATCCGATGGACATGCCACAGAAGAGCATGAGGTCGTCGGGGGGTGACAGGACCTCAGCGACGGTCCTGCGATACACCGACCAGGCCATCTGCGGGCAACTGTGCAGCCCTTCGGCGCGGAGCAGCAGCATGACGGTCTGCAGATACATACCGACGTCGGACCATTGAGGCCGGCCCATGTCACGGTCGATGTAACAGAACAGGGCGGCGGGCGCACCGAAACAGTCCCAGTTCGCGGCAGCGGCCCTCTGGCGAGCCTGCCAGTCCTCACGCCCGATGCCCAGTGCGCTGTAGCGCTCGTGACCGAAGGCGGATCGGCGCTCATGGTAGGGAGACCTGAGTACGGACGGGTACATCTCGTACTCCCGCTCGTCCCAGGGGTCACCCGAGGCCACACGCTCGCCGGCGCGCCTCTTGAGCTCGGCCAGCGGTGCGCCGGTCAGCACGTACGCGCGCCACGGCTGGAGATTCGACCCGGACGGCGCCCAGGCCGCGGCGGACAGCACACGTTCCAGCACCTCCCTCGGCACACGCCGGTCGGTGAACCCGCGCACCGCCCGTCGGCTCGTGACCGCCTCGTAGACGTCCAAAATCATCCACCTCCAGCACTGCTCCACTGGCCTGCTCATCGAAGCGGGGCGGGTCGCACAACGTGACGCACAACGTGACAAGGAGTCCGTGGATGTCAGGAGAGCCAGTCGGCGTAGCGGGTGGGGGCGAGGTGAGCGTTCTTGTCGGTGAGGACGTCGCCCTTGACGACGGCGAACATCCCGGCGGTGGGGTCGGTGACGACGGTGCGGTTGTCGCCCTCGTGGGACAGGGTGATCCGGCCCAGTTCGTCCAGCGGGAGAATCTCGGGGCCGGCGATGTTGTGGATGCCGTTCAGCGGGGTGCCCGCGGCGACCTCCGCCACCGCGTGGGCCACGTCCTTGGAGGCGATCGGCTGGATCGGCGTGGCGGGCAACCGGACGGTGTCGCCGTCGGCGGTCCAGGACAGGACGGCATCCATGAAGTCCATGAACTGCGTCGCCCGGACGATCGAGTAGGGGATCGGACCGGCCACGAGGATCTTCTCCTGGAGCACCTTGGCCCGGTAGTAGTCCAGCTCCGGCACCTGGTCCGCGCCGACGATCGAGAGGATGACGAAGTGACCGACGCCGCCCTTGCGGGCCGCGGCCAGCAGGTTGTCCATCGACGTCTGGAAGAAGGCGAGCGAGGCTTCGTCGAAGGTCGGGGAATTCGTCACGTTGACGACGACGTCGGCGCCCGCCACCGCCTCTTCCACTCCCCGACCGCTGATGATGTCGACGCCGGTGGACTGCGAGTGCGGTACCGCCTCGTGCCCGGCGGCGTTCAGGTTCTTGACGACCTGCGACCCGATCAGTCCGGTGCCGCCGATGACCGCGATCTTCATGACATGCCTTTCACCGGGATTATGTGCGCAATGTGGCATGTAAAACGCTAGGTGGGTGCGGTGGGAAAGGCTCGTCGACCGACCAGGGAGCGGTGGCGTCAGAGACCGTCGAGGAACGTGACCGTCTCGTCGAGTGACACCCGGCCTGTTCGGTGGTCACCCGCTGTGACGTCCTCGAACCCGATCGACATGCCGCAGAAGAGCATGAGTCCGTGCGGGGGTGACAGGACCTCTGCGACGGGGTCGTGTGGTACTTCGCCCAGGCCATCTGCGGGCAGCTGTGCAGCCCTTCGGCGCGGAGCAGCAGCATGACGGTCTGCAGATACATACCGACGTCGGACCATTGAGGCCGGCCCATGTCACGGTCGATGTAGCAGAACAGGGCGGCGGGCGCACCGAAGCACTCCCAGTTCGCGGCAGCGGCCCTCTGGCGAGCCTCCAGGTCCCCACGCGCGATACCCAGTGCGCCGTAGCGCTGCTCGCCGAAGGCGGATCGGCGCTCGCGGTACGGAGACTTCAGCTCGGGCGGATACATCTGGTACTCCGGCGCGTCCCAGGGATCGCCCGAGGCCAGACGCTCGCCGGTGCGCTTCTTGAGTTCGGCCAACGGTGCGCCGGTCAGCACGTAGGCGCGCCACGGCTGGAGATTCGACCCGGACGGCGCCCAGGCCGCGGCGGACAGCACCCGCTCCAGTGTTTGCGTCGGCACGGGCCTGCCGGTGAACGCGCGAACCGCCCGCCGGCTCGTGACCGCCTCATAGACGTCCATGTCCACCGCCTCCACCTGTCCAACGCCGGCATCTTCGTTGCACTCGCTACAGTATCAGTGAATACCGTATCGAGTGAAACCATCTCTGTCTTCGAGGACCCGATCACCAAGGCCGGTAAGGGCGACGGCGCACCGCCGACCACGCATGCTGCGCGACACCCGGGCGTACCACTCGGCCCCGGCGGCGGCGAAGCCCTGCCTGCCCGTCCGTGGCCAGGTCGGCGTCTGGCAACGTTCGCCGCAGCCGTCATCGCCGGGTTCGCTGCGAAAGCCGTGGGTAACCAGGCGTGCCGGCGCGGCCGGGAACCGGTGCGCGCGCTTACGCCTCGCCGTCCGCCGGATGGGCGAAACGGGTCAGCAGATCCTTCAGCTTCTCGGGCTCACCCGGCCCCAGTTCGGCGACCAGACGCTCAGCCAGCGGCTCCGCCGCCACATGGACTGCATCGAAGAGCTCCAGCCCCTGAGGGGTGATCGACACCGCCCGCACCCGCCGGTCCCCGGGAACGGCCTTGCGTACGGCCAGCCCCTTCCGCTCCAGGTCGTCCACGACCCGCATGATTCCCGCCTTGTCCGACCCCGTAGCCGCCGCCAAATCCCGCTGCACCGTGGGCCCGTGATTGACCAGCTCGATCAGCACCGCGAAATGGCGCAACTCGATGCCGAGCGGCCGAAGCGCCTCCCCCATCACCGCGGCCGCGCGCCAGTGCGCCCGGCGCAGCAGCAGGCCGAGAGCGAAAGGCGACGTATCCCCGGGGCGGTCGGTCGCTTGCGAGGCGGTGGTTCGGTGAGGGACGTCGGCGGCCATGAACTCAGACTACGTCACTCGATACCGTCTCTCCTGAAACCAAATGGCCCGCCTGGGTGATCACCTGCACCAGCGTGCTGATGCCCTTCGCTCCCTGGTGCCGCGGCCAGGAACGCCCGTCCGGACGGCCCGAGGGTGACCGGATACAGTGCGCGGGACGGCAGCCCGGCCAGAGAGGCGAAGCGTGACCGACACCAGCAGCACCCGACCCGCCGACAGCGAAGCGCACGCTCCGCGGCAGAGCGGACTGCACCGCCTGATGCGCTACATCCCCCTGATCGCCCCTGTCCTGCTGTGGGCCGTGCCCTGCTGGGTGCTCCTGTACACCGGCCAGCACTGGCCGCTGCCCGTCACTCTGGCCGGCACCGCCCTGTTCGTCCTCGGCCTCGCCGGTATGCCGCTCGCCATGGTGCGCGGCCACGGCCGGCGTCAGCAGGACCGGGCGGCGATCGTCGGTGCCACCCTGCTGGGCACCAGCTGGGTTCTGTTCACCTGGTCCGTTCTGCTCGGCGTCTTCTTGCGGCTCGCCCTGACCGTGGCCGGCGTCGGCGAGAGTCAGGACCGGGCCCGGATCGTCACGTGGGCCGTCCTCGGCGTGACCGCCGTACTGCTCGCCTGGGGGTACGCCGAGGCCCGCCGCGTGCCACGCGTGCGCCGACTCGACGTGCGACTCCCGCGTCTGGGCGCCGGGTTGGACGGCATCCGCGTCGTCCTCATCACCGACACCCACTACGGCCCGCTCGATCGCGCCCGCTGGTCGGCGCGGGTGTGCGAGACGGTGAACACCCTGGAAGCCGACCTGGTCTGCCACACCGGCGACATCGCGGACGGCACGGCCGAACGCCGCCGCGCCCAGGCCGTCCCACTCGGTACCGTGCGGGCCACCCATGCCCGGGTGTACGTCACCGGCAACCACGAGTACTACAGCGAGGCCCAGGGCTGGGTCGACCTGATGGACGAGCTGGGCTGGGAGCCGCTGCGCAACCGCCATGTGCTGCTCGAACGCGGAGGCGACACCCTCGTGGTCGCCGGCGTGGACGACGTCACCGCCGAGTCCTCCGGTTTGGCAGGCCACCGCGCCCACCTCGCCGGAGCCCTGAACGGCGCCGACCCCGACCTGCCCGTCCTGCTCCTGGCCCACCAGCCCAAGTTCATCGACCGGGCGGCAGCCGCCGGCATCGACCTCCAACTCTCCGGTCACACCCACGGCGGCCAGATCTGGCCCTTCCACCACCTCGTCCGCCTGGACCAGCCCGCCCTCGCCGGCCTCAGCCACCACGGCCCCCGCACCCTCCTCTACACCAGCCGCGGCACCGGCTTCTGGGGCCCGCCGTTCCGCGTCTTCGCCCCCAGCGAGATCACCCTGCTCGTGCTCCGCTCCCCGCACCTGCCCACCTCGCCGTAGTGCTAGGGGGGCGCCATCCCCGCTTGCGCCACAATTGCGCCTGACCTGCATGTTCTACGGTGTCCCGACACGTACACGAGTCGCTCTCGACGGACGGCCGCAGCGATGCGGGCGCGGGACCGTGCCGGGTCTACGTGGCCCGAAACCGCCCGTCCGCCACCTCCGTGACGCGCCCCTCACCCAGTAGCCAGCCCAAGTGCTGCACCGCCGTCCGCTCCACCGGCCGCACGTGCGGGCCTTCGACGTGAGGTCGGTAGACCAGTCGGTGCCACTCAGGGCCGGTGCTGCCCTTATCGGAGGCAGCACCGGCCGGCGCGCTTGCGGGGGACGCCGTACGGGTCGCGTCCGGTGTGTCTACGAGTGGCGTGACATCCAGGTTGCGGGCGGCCCGACCCGTGTCCATGTGCTCGACGTCGATCTGCGCGACCCGCACGTCGGGGAGCGTCGGCTCCGGCGATGGGGATCGCTGACCGGCACATCCGCCGCGTCGGCGAATACGCCACCCCACCAGCTCGCCGACGATCCCGGCGCCTACGACCCGCACCTGAACGTCGGCTTCGCCCCGCTCCGCGGCGGCGGCCCGCCGACCGACGGATCCAGCCAGGCCGCGTGAGCCGGCCAGGGGCCGGATGCCCGAGCGGACCGGGCGCGTGTCGGCGAGCACCTCTCGGTGTCCTGGCACCGCGCCCGAGGGATGATCCGGGGGCCAGGCTGCGGTCACAGCAACCGGTCGACCAGCCCGTCGACGTAGTCCGGGGTGAGCGGGCCCATGCCGAACAGGACGCGGATGTACATCGGGGCCAGGATGTGGTCCAGCACGTCGAGCGCGTCGGGTGCGTGCTCGCCGCGTTCGCGGGCGCGGTCGAGCATGGACTGCAGTTGCCGGGTGCGTTCGTCGCGGAGGTCGTCACGGGCCTGCAGGTCCTGCTGACCGTTGTTCGACAGGGCGACGGCCAGGCGCACCACCGCCAGACCGTCGGGTCCGGTGATCTCGCGGGCCACGTTGGCCGCGTAGGTACGCAGGTCGCCGGCCAGGCTCCCGGTGTCGGGCATCGGCGACCGCGCGTTGAGGCGGGTGAGCGCCACGTCGGTGAGCAGGGTTGCCAGGCTGCCCCACCGGCGGTAGATGCTGCTGTCGGCCACACCCGCGCGGGCTGCGACATCGCCGACGGTGAAGTTGCCGTAGCCGCGCTCGCCGATCAGGTCGGTGACGGCCTGGTGCACCTCCGCGGCTACGCGGGCGCTGCGCCCGCCGGGCCGCCGGGCTCGCTGTCGCTCGTTCATGCCCTCACTTTAACGCAGTCGTGACTTGCGTTTGTGAGGCGATCCTCTCTATAGTCGCCTAACGCAGTCACTGACTGCTTTAAAGCGCTCGGGTACATCGCCGCCCGCTTCGGCCGTGGCCGGGCGCAGCTACCGATTGAGGGGGATCCCCATGGCCGCATCGCATGCGACCGCAGGCAGTCGACCGAACCGGGCCGTGCTGCTCACGGTGACCTGCCTGGGCCAGTTCATGGTCCTGCTCGACAACACGATCGTCGCAGCGGCACTGCCCGATATGCAGCACCGGCTGCACACTCAGCTGACCGGTCTGCAATGGATCGTCGACGCGTACGTACTGCTGGTCGCCATGCTGTTGCTGTCCGGCGGTGTCTTCGCCGACCGGTTCGGCCGCAAGCGGGTGTACCTGACCGGCGTGGCGGTCTTCACCGCCGCGTCGCTGCTGTGCAGCCTCGCGCCCTCGGTCGGCTGGCTGGTCGCCGGCCGGGTGCTGCAGGGCATCGGGGCCGCGGCGCTGAGCCCTGCCTCGCTCGCCCTGCTCGCCGCCGCCCATCCCGTGCCGCAAGAACGCATCAGGGCGATCGGGCTGTGGGCCGGATTCAGCGGAATCGGTCTGGCCGCGGGTCCCGTGGCCGGCGGTGTGCTGACGGAAGCCTTCGGCTGGCCCGCCATCTTCCTGGTCAATCTGCCCATCGGCGTGGTCCTGCTGCTGGTCGGCCTGCGCCACCTCGGCGAGTCCCGCAATCCGAGCGCCCCCGCGATCGACATCCCGGGCACGGTGCTGTCCGTGCCGGCGGTGGGCGTACTGACCTACGGGCTGATCGAGGGGGGTGCCCGCGGCTGGACCTCACCGGTCATCCTGGGCAGCTTCGCCGCCGCGGCGATCCTCCTCGCTGCCTTCATCGCCGTCGAAGCGCGCCGCGCCGCTCCGATGCTGCCCCTGCGGCTGTTCCGCCAGCGCCTGTTCACCGTGTCCAACACCGCCATGGTCGTGGTGGGGTTCGCGCTCATGGGTTCGTCGTTCTTCTTCTCCCAGTTCTTCGTGTACGTCCAGGGCAGCTCGATCCTGCGCGCCGGCCTGCAGACCCTGCCGGTATCCCTCGCCATGGTGATCGTCAGCCCGTACGCGGGCCGGCTCGCCGCCCGGTACGGCTTCCGCATCGTGGTCACCACCGGCCTGGCCCTGGCCGGCCTGGGACTGCTGGCGCTCGGCACGGTGCACGCCGACACCGGCTACGGGAACGTGTGGTGGCGGTTGGGACTCGCCGGCATCGGCTTCGCCCTGGCCATGTCCCCGCTGACGGGCGCCGCCATCCAAGCGGTCAGCCCGCGGGAAGGCGGCCTCGCCTCAGGCGTCAGCAGCACCACCCGGCAGATCGGCGCGGTGCTCGGCGTGGCGGTACTCGGGGCCATCGTCCGCACCCGGCAATCCGGCGGCGCCTCCTTCGAGACCGGCCTCAACAGCGCCTTCGTCGCGGCCGGTACCGTCACTTTGGCCACCGCCGTGTTCACCGGCCTGCGGCTGGCGAGGTCCGAGCCTGCGGAAGGCTCCGCGGCGCCGCATCGTTCCACCGAGCCGGATGCGGTCACCACCTCGAACGAGGCATCCGTGAAAAGCCGTTGACCATGACAACGCCTTGGCCGGGAGCAGCGGCGGCGCGCCGAGGGCGTCGACATCACCATGCCGCCGCCGAGGAGCCCAGGGGCGTGAGCTGCTCCAGGTCACCGGCCCCGGCGGCATGATCGTCCAGTTGGTCGGGGGGCACCCCGCCCAGCCCCGAGAACACCTGAAGCCCCACCGGTCCAGGAGTGTGGTCGACGCCTCGCTGACCGGTCCGCCGTCCGACGGCGCCGCTCCGCTCCCCCACCCGCACCCACGGACCGGACGCGCTTCAGGGCGCCGTCTGGGGCCTGACCAAGGATCCGGCGCTCGTACCCGACGTCCACGACCCCGGGCAGCGTCGGTTCGCCGCACCCCAGCGGGTGTGCCGGGCTCCGCCTCCAGTACCGGCCCGCACGCACATGGACGGGGTGTGTTCCCCACGGACTGGGTGAACCATGGAAGCCGAAGCGCCACCAGGCGCAGACAGGCCGCGCTCCAGGCCGAGGAATGGCTCACATGGCGCGGACCAGCGGAAGGAGTGCCTGCGATGAGCGAAGCCGAAGGGCATCCCGCGGGCATCGGACAGGCGCTCGGCGGCCGACCGAACAACGAACCATCGCAACAGAGCGGGCTGATGGATCTTCTCGGTGTCGCGGCGGTGCTGCTGGACGCCGAGGGACGGGTCGTCCTGTGGAGCCCGCAGGCCGAGGAACTGTACGGCTACACCGCCGAGGAGGCACTCGGGCAGTACGCCGCGCAGCTACTGGTCCCCGAGGAGCACTGGGACTGGGTGCTCAAGAAGTTCGCCGAGGTCATGGAGACGGGCCAGGGCTGGAGCGGCACGTTCCCCGTCCGGCGAAAGGGCGGCGGCACACGACTGGTGGAGCTGCGCAACATGCGGCTCCTGGACGACCGCGGCGACTTCTACGCCCTCGGGCTCGGCACCGACTCGCCCACACTGCGCGAGGTGGAGCGGGACCTCGCCCTGTCCACCCGGCTGATCTCCCAGTCCCCCATCGGAATCGCGATCCTCGACGCCGACCTGCGGTACCTGGCTGTCAACCCCGCGCTGGAGCGTATGCACGGCATCCCCGCGAAAGAGCACCTCGGCCGCTACTACCGCGAGATCATGCAGGCCACGAAGTTCGAGATGCCGGAGGCCGCGATGCGGCAGGTCCTCGGCACGGGCTTCCCCATGATCGACCAGTCCACCATCGTCGGCCACAGCCCGGCCGACGCGGAACCGCGCCTGCACGCCTGGACGATCTCGGTCTACCGGCTGGAGGACACCCAGGGCCGCGTGATCGGGGTGGCCGAGCTGGTCACGGACGTCACCGAGCGTTACCAGTCGGCCAAGGAGGCGACCGCGACGCGGCGGCGCCTGGCCGTGATCGCCGACGGCTCCGCCCGTATCGGCACCACCCTGGACGTCGCACAGACCGCCCGGGAGCTTGCCGACGTCACCGTTCCCGAGCTCGCCGACGTGGTCTCCGTCGATGTGCTCGACTCCGCCCTGGACGAGCACCGGCCTCGCACCCGGTTCGGTCCCGCGTTCTTCCGCGCCCTCGCCCTGAAGGCCGCCTACCCCACCGAGGCCGCTGAGGCTGCGGATCCGCCGGGCCACATCGCCGCGTACGACGCGGACCGCGTGGCCACCCGCTGCGTGCGCACCGGCCGGCCCATCCTGATCCCGCACGCCGACGGAAACGACCTGACGCGCATCGCGCGCGACGACCACGCCGCCACGCTGCTGGCCCGCGCCGGAGTGCACTCCTACATGGCCGTCCCCCTCACCGCACGCGCCACCGTCCTCGGCTTCCTGGGCCTGGCCCGCGCCCGCGACCCACGGCCCTTCGACGAGGACGACCTCGCCATCGCCACGGAACTGGCCTCCCGCACCGCGGTGTGCATCGACAACGCCCGCGCCCACCAGAGCGTGCGCAACGCCGCCGAAACCCTGCAGCGCAGCCTCCTCCCCCGCCATCCGCCCCACCTGCCCGGCCTGCAGATCGCTACCCGGTACCAGCCCGCACAGGCCGCCTACGAGATCGGCGGTGACTGGTACGACGTCCTCCCGCTGGGCGGCGACCGGACGGCTCTGGTCGTGGGTGACGTCATGGGCAGCGGCATCGACGCGGCCGCGGCCATGGGCCGTCTGCGCACCGCGACCGCCGCCTTCGCCGGCCTCGACCTCGACCCCACCCGCGTCCTCGAACAGCTCGACACGATCACCTCCGGACTGGAGCAGTACATCGCCACCTGCCTCTACGCCGCCTACGACCCCCACCGCGGTGAGTGCCACATCGCCAACGCGGGCCACCTGCCCCCCGCCCTCGTCCGCCCCGGGAACCATCCCCAACTGCTCGACCTGCCCTCCGGCGCCCCCCTCGGCGTCGGCGGCGTCCGCTTCGAGACCACCACCGTCAGCCTTGATCCGGGCGACCGGCTGGTCCTCTACACCGACGGACTGGTCGAAACCCGCCACCACCCCATCGACGAACGCCTCGACACACTCCTCCGCGTCCTCGACGCACCCGACTGCCCCCTGGAAGAGAGCTGCGACCGGCTCCTGCACGACCTGCGGCAGCCCGACGACCACGACGACGTCGCCCTGCTGATCGCCCGTACGCAGTCGTTCGCACCAGATGCTGACGAACGTCCCCGCTGAAAAAGCCAGTTCGCGTGGTGCCGTGACCACAGTGAGGCCGAACCCTCCCGCGGACGCTGCGTCCCATGGGCCGGCCGGGTGTATGAAGGGACGACCCCCGGCTTGCTGAGGCAGGGTCAGTGAGGGCTGATGTAGCAGCGGACGGCCGTACCGTCGGGGCTGGTGTGGATGCGTACCAGGTCGGCGAGGAAGTGCACGAGCAGCAGGCCCCGGCCGCCGATCTGGTCCCGTGCGGGTGGGCGTCGTCCGGCGAGCGGATCGTCCAGGTGCCCCTGGTCGCGCACCTCGCAGACCACCTGGCCGCCGTCAGCCCACACCCGTAGGGTGCCGAAGCCCCCGCCGTGTATGACGCTGTTGGCGGTCAGCTCGGCCACGATGAGGGCGACGTCTTCCAGGCGGATTCCGGAGAGGCCGAGCCGCGCGGCGTGTGTGACAGCGAACTGCCGGGCGTCCGGCAGCCGGTCGACGTGGAAAAGGAGTTCCTCGGCCGCGGCCGGCTGCTCCAGGGGCTGGTTGTAGCGCGCGACCACATGTTCGGGGGCGTAGGCGGGGCTGGGCCGTTCCCTGCCGTCGGCGATGACGAGGGGGTGGGTCTCGTAGGCGTCGGCGAGTACCTGTTCGTCGAGGTGATCGGCATCGTAGGGACACAGGATAGTGACGTTCCGGCCTTGGAACGCCGGGTTGATCAGTGCCTCGTGCTGGACACATGCCGGGTATTCCACGCTGCTGCGGCCGGCCCAGATCGGCTCACCGATGATCCGCACGCGCGTCTGGCGATGGGAGTCCGCGAAGGCGCGCAGCACCTTGGGAATGATCCGTCCGGGGTTGCGCCCCGCCTCGGTCATGTCGAGGAACTTCACGTGTGCGGCGTCCTCGCCCAGGGCCGTCTTCAGGATGGCGAGGTTCGGCCCGGGCACGGCGACCGCCACCGGCTCCCCGGCCTTCAGGCCGTCGCGGATGAAGGGCACGGTGCCGTGCAGGTACTCCTTGTCGCCTTGGTAGAACAAGGCGGGATGAACGAACGGTTGGGTCGAGGCAGTCATCGCGCCATCACCTCGACGGTGGGCAGGTCCGGCCAGAACATGTTCAGCACGCGCCGCAGGGTGGCAGGTGGCTCTTCGAGCACGATGCGTCGCCCCTCGGCAAGGCCCTGGGCTGTTACCGCCAGGGCCGAGACTCCGGCGACGTCGACGAAGGTGATCGCGGAGAGTTCCAAGTGGCATGCCTCTTCGTCGCTCAGAGCAAGGTGGTGCAGCGTCTCTTCCCAGGCCGATCGGGTGAGCAGATTGATCTCGCCGGCCGCTTGCCAGCCTGGCCGGTCCGCCAGCGGGTGCACGCGCAGAGCGCCCGCGGGCTGGGTCGGCGATGCCGGCGACGCCTCCGCCTGCCCTGAACTGTCCACGCCGTCACCCCTGGGTCACCTGCCGTCTTCTGCCGAGTATCTCCTACGGATGAAGTGAATGGGGCAGCATGGCGGAAGGGACGTCTGCGGTGGACGTCGGCGTCGGACCGCCGTCGGACCGCGTCCGGGCCGCACTGTGGGAGGGTACAAGGGTTCGCAGCGCTGTGGCTCGCACAGCGTGGGCTGGTCATGTACCGGGTGCTCGCGCGGCTGCGAGACCCTGAAAAAGAGGAGGACGGCGCTTGTGAGTCAGCCGGTGGATGTGGAAATCGATCTCGACCGTGATGTGTTCCTGCGGACGTTGGTGCGGGAGCTGGCGACGTCGCTGGAATCGGTGATCGGTCTGGAGGAGGCATCCGGGTACATCAGTCTGGTGGGCCAGGCCGTGGGAACACAGATCGACGACATGTACCTCAAGGCGCTCGGCACCGACAGGCTGTCCCGGGAGCAGGTCGCGGAGGCACTGGTCGATCTCAAGCGGCGCATCAAGGGCGACTTCTACCTCATCGAGCACGACGAGACGAAGATCGTGCTGGGTAACCGGGCCTGTCCGTTCGCGGAGAAGGTGCTGGGTCGTGAGTCGATGTGCATGATGACGTCGAACGTCTTCGGAACGATCGCCGCCCGCAATCTCGGTTACGCCAGCGTCGAGCTGCAGGAGACCATCGCCCGCGGGGACGCCGGCTGCCGCGTGGTGGTGCACCTGGTCCCCGGCGGCGGCCCGACGAGTGGGCGTGAGTACTTCGCCGACGCGGAGCCGGCCGCCGGCGGCCCGGGCGCCGGTACGGTACCTGCGTGAGCCTTGGCCTGTTTGAGGCCGTCGTCAAATCCCTGCCCGATCCCGTCGTGCTGTGTGCGGGGGACGGCACGATCCTGGCGGCCAACCCGGCCGCCCGCGCCTCCGTCCCTCGGCTGTGCGCGGGCGCGAGCCTGTATGCCCTCAACCGCGACGACGCCAGTGTCCTGCGACGGCATCTGGGCAACTGGCTGCGCAACGGCGGCCCGCTGCCGGGCGCGCTCGTCCTCGAGGACGGCGACGGCGGTCCGGTGCGCTTTCGCTGCCACGGTGTGCGCGCCACCTGGTGGCAGGGGCCCGGTCCCGCGGTGCAGTTGACCTTGCGCCGGGTGGACCACGCTGACCGGTTCGCTGTCCTCAGCCAGCAGGTCAGCGCGCTGAACCGGGAAATCGCCATCCGGCGTACCGCGGAAGCCCAGCGCGAGGAACTGCTGCTCGCCGAGCAGGCCGCACGCGTCCGTCTGCAACGCCTGTATCAGCTGACCGCGGCGCTGGCCGCGTCCGCCACCCTGGCCCAGGTCGCCGAAGCCGTGGCCTCCACTGCCGCGGCGGTGCTGGACGTGAAGGACGTGACCCTGGAGCTGCATTCCCAGCGCCTGGTGCCCGCCCTGGAACCAGGTGAGGACCTGCATGTCCTGAAGGAAACCGCCTGGCAGGACCTCGATCATCCCCACGACAGCGTGCGCGCTGTGCCCGCGGGAGCGGTACGGATCGCGCTGGAGGCCGACGATGTCGTACTGGGCACGCTCACCGTGCATCCCGGGGCGGCCGGGGTGCCGGAGCCGCAGCACCTGACCGCGGTGGGCCAGCAGATCGCCCAGGCGGTGCGCCGCGCCGGGCTGTACGAACACGAACACCGCGTCGCCGAGCGCCTTCAGCTCGGCCTCCTGCCCCAACTCCCCGACGTGACGGGTCTGGAGGTGGCGACCTGCTACGCGCCAGGCAGCGACATGGTCATGGTCGGCGGCGACTGGTACGACCTCTACAGCCTCGACGAGGACCACATCGGCCTGTCGATCGGCGACGTCGCCGGCCACGGCCTGCCCCAGGCAGCCGTCATGGCCCAGATAATCGCCGCACTGCGCGGCATCGTCCTGCGGTGCGGCACGCGCCCCCAAGCCGTCCTCACCGAACTGAACGAGTATCTGTACCTGTACCACCGCGGCCAGATGGCCACCGCCACCTACCTGCTGTACCACCGGCCCACCCGGGTTCTGACCTACGTCAAGGCCGGACACCCCCCGCCGCTCGTGGTACGCCCCGACGGCTCCAGCCACTACCTCGACGGACCGATCTGCCCGCCGGTGGGACCGGTCCCCGGCGCCCGCTACCGCCAGGGCGAGACCACCCTGGCCAAGGGCGAGTCAGTCCTGCTGTACACCGACGGCCTCATCGAACGCCACGGGGAGCACCTGGACACCGGCCTGGCCCGCCTCACGGAGACAGCCCTCCAGGGCGCAGGCATGAACGTGCAGGAACTGTGCCAGCTGTTCCTCGACCACCAGCCCGGCGCCGACTACCCCGACGACCGTGCCCTGCTCGTGGCCCGCCCGGACACGCCCCGCTGACCCGCCCGACGGACTTGGCGCGAGCCGGACGACCCGACGTCCCGTCGACGGGGCAGGGTGGTGTACGGCACGGCTGATTGGGCGTATGCCGCCGCGGCGGTGGGGCAGAATCGTCCGGGCAAGCCCTGAGTGGGCAAGCCTAGGCGCGAGCCGAGGAGACGTGAGCGACATCCACAAACCAGTCCGGCCAGGCCGGCTCTCCATCCAGCACGAGGAGCTCGAGGGCGTCCTCGTCGTGACCGTGCACGGCGAGATCGATCACGACGTCAAGGACGTCCTCAGCCAGGCCCTGCAGTCCGAGGACGGCACGGCGCCGCCGCGGATCGTGGCGGACCTCAGCGGGGTGACCTTCATGGACTCCAGCGGCCTCAATGTCCTCGTCGCCGCCCACCAACGCGTGAGCGGCACTCAGGGATGGCTGCGCATCGCCGGCGCCCAGGAGTCCGTCGTACGTCTGCTGCACCTGGTCGGCATCGACGAGGTCATCCCCTGCCATCCCACCCTCGAACAGGCCCTGAACCCCTGACCTCCCCTACCGCGGCGACCCGGGATGTGACTGAGCGATCCAGTTGGCCCGCGGGACGCGTTCCACGTGCGGATGACGCACCGGGCAGCCCCCGACGCGTGGGACGTGAAGATCAGGCTCTCCGGTTGAGCGCATACCGGCCGGACGGCCCGACTGGGGCGCTCAGCGACAGTAGACCGTAACAAGCCCGTCTACCCTGGTCGGATGACGGATGCGGGGGACTTCCGGGTCGGCGACGTGTTGTCGGTCGCTTGCCCTTTCACGGACACCAGGGTCGAGCGGGGTGTGACGTCAGGTCACCTGTCGGTGCGATGGCCGTGGTGGGAGATCGACACCGCCAACGAGTTCGCGCACTGGAACGGGATCGTCGCCCTCGGTGTGAGCAGCGGCGAGTGCGGCGCGCCTGAAGTAGAGGGTGAGCTGTTTCGAACCGACCCTCCGCCCGAGCGGCTGAAGGCGGGAGACGCGTGCCGGGTCGGCGTGCCACCCACGGTGGTGCACGTGACGGCTGTCGACCACCACGACCCTCCGCTGGAGACAGCCTGGCTGCCGCGACCGACCCTGACCGTGACCGTGCTGCGCCGAGGCCTGTCCTATCGCGATTTCCCGGACGGGAGCCATCTTGATGGCTCGGGGTACACCATCCACCCTGGTGACGGGATCCCTTTCACCTTTGAACTGTTGATGCGTCCGTACGCGTCTCTCCGGGTGGGCGACGAGGTCGCCGACGCCGTCGGCCGGGCATGGCGGTTCGACGGGCCCTGGGACTGGGCCGCCTTCGACGGCGAGTCGGCCGGCACGGCCCCCGAGTGGCCGCTCGTCCTGCTCACCCGAGCAGGGGCGCCGTGCTCTGACGAGGACGCGGAGGCAGTGACGGCGAGCACAGCGAGCGGTTCGCACCAGGAGACGGTCCGCGCCTGGATGTCACTCACCGAGGCCTCGCCCACACCCTGACGGATGACTGGGGCATGGCAGCCGTGGCGGAGCAGGCCGGCCGGGCCGCTGACTGGGGGTGTAGTCCAACACAGCCGGGTGGGTGCCCAGGGAAGACGTTCCCGGTCAGCAGCGGCTCGTCCCCCGCGTCCGCGCCGGCCTCGCGGGTGCTCTTGGCATGTGATCCTCTCAGTGCCCGGCCCGCCCAGCATGGCATGGGCAACCGCCTGACGTGCCCACTCCCGGAACTACGAGCGGTCAGTCCGCTTCACCGGGCCTTCGGGCAGTCCCCGGGCGGCCGGAGCGCCGGAAGATCGCCCCGGCCGGGCCAAGCGTGCGAGGCGCCGTGCGAGTGGCCCCACCCGTCCGGCCCGAGCACCGCGGGTCCGGTGGATCAGGACTCGGCATGGATCACGACTCGGCCTTGAAGAAGGTGATCAGTGTGGTGGCGCCGTCCGAGCCGACGATCCGGACGGCCGGTTCCGGGATGTCCTGGGTCGCGACGTCGACCTCCCTGGGGTGGGCGATCATGTGCCTCAGCACTACCGGGTAGCGGGCCGACCGCCCGCCGACGGCCACGATCACCGTGTCGTCCTTCGGGTCGTAGTCGAGGTACGCGAAGGGCAGCCGCTCGGCCTCGTACTGGTGCCCGACCTCCGGGTCCAGCAGCTCGATGGTGACGTGTTCGCCCGTTCGCTCCTCAGTGATCCGGTCCAGCGCGGTCTTCCATTCGTCACGGGTGAGTGTTCCGTTGCCGGTCATCGACGGTCCTCCATGGATGCGCAGTGGTCCACAGATACGACAGTCGCCGCGCCGCCTGCCCGCGGCCTCGGCCTGGCAGGTCCAGCGGTGCGACCGCGCTGGACCTGCCAGGCCGGGGCCCGCGCACGGCGGGTGCCAGGCGACCGCTTCCGCCACTGCCGCTGCAGGCCGCCGCTCGGTCAGGGTGGCCGCACAGGCGGAGGCCCTCCAGCCGCCCGTCGGCAGCCACGGAAAGGCGCAGAGTGCCGTGGCGCGGCTCGGATCCCGTGCCGCGAGGGGGTCCCTCGCATTCCTTGGGTCGTCGGCGGTTGGTCCGTGCGTACGGGCACGGACCGCTCGCCGTCACCGTGCCGACGACGTGGCCGGATGCAGCGGACGCGTGGACTCGAAGTGACCATCGTCGGCGCGGTCGCCTCACGCATGACCGAACCGAACAGCGGCATCCACCTCACCAGCGCCGCCTCGCCACCGCCGAAGTCGCCGCCGGCACCACGGCCGGTGCCGTACCGGCCGCCGCACTGCTGCGGTCCGAGGGCGATCGCGACCCCGAGGTGTGGGAGCCGCACGGTGCGCCATCGCGAGCTGGGAGGAACAATGCGGAACCGGACACTGAGCAAGATCGGCACCAAGCTGTTGCGTCTGCGTCACGACGCGTCGCAGACCTCGCAGGACCGGACGGCGCCGGCCGACTATGGATTGGACCGCGGGCAGGTCGGCGCATTCGTCGCCGGCACGCTGGACGCGGAGGGCGAGGCGGCGCTCGCTCATCAGGTGGCGCGGCTGCTGCCCTTCCACTGGACCTGGCCCAACCGGGTCGGGGAGGGGATGAGGCAGCTCATCGACCACTTCGGTGATCAGCGCGAGCTGATGGCCTGGCTGGACCGGCACCCCGGCCTGCCACGGCTGGTGGCACGCCTGTACGTCTTCATGGGCCTCCTCGACCGGTACAGCGCGGTGCCCGCGGTCGTGACCGCGATGCGTGAATACCGGTAGCGGACCCCGTATCCGCCGGGCCTCGAGCCCTACCTGGTGCCGGCCACCGATGACGACACGCTCGCGAGCATTGCTTTCAAGATCGAGAAACTGCTCGGCGAGGAGCAGGCCCAGGAGGCCGTCGAGCTGGCTTTGGCCACTGCGGCATGGCTGCAGCAGGTCGCGCCACGCGTGCGGGAACTCACCCCTGAGGTCGGCGACTTGGACGAGCTGATGGAGCAGGCGTCGCAGGACATCCGGGCGGCAGCAGCCGACATCTGAACACGGCAGTCGACGCGGAGGTGAACGGCATGACGGTGAAACTGAACGCGAGGGCCTTCGACCACGCGAGGAAACTGGCCGAAGAGGGCCGGATCGTCCTGGACGACCGGGACGAGTGGAGCGAGCACCGGCCTTCGGCTGCGGACGAGAATGCCTATCTCGAGGAGAACGGCTTCAACAAGTACGCCAGGTGGTACCTGGGCATCGACGACGGTATGGGAGAGGACACCAAGGGCCGGTACAAGTTCCCCTACGGCGATTTCGAGCGCGTCCACCGCTGCGGTGTCCTCTCCGCCGAGGTACACGCCGGACAGCAGAAATACGCGGACATCGAGAACGCCGCCGCGCACCTGCACGGACTGCTGGACGGCAGGCGGGCCGGGAACCGGTGACAGCGCCGAAAAAGTGCACCCGCACCCGGCCCCCGGCAACGGATCGTCCAGGGGTGCTAGGCGTCGTCGCCCCGCTCGCCCTCTGCCTGGGACGGCTCGCTCCGGGGGACGTCCGGGTGCTGTTCGGTTGCGGTACGCTCGCCCGTCTCGTCCCGCTCGCCCTCGGCCTGCGAAGGTGTGCGCGAGTACCAGGCGTCGTAATCAGGGGCTCCGGATTTCATGACGGGCCTCCTTAATCGCTCACGTCCATTCTCCCCTCTCAGGCCGCGGTGGCACCTCCGACCGTCGCATCCGCAAGGCCGGGCCCTACGAGCCCCGGTACACCCCGGCGGGCACCCAACCCCCGCACCGGCGGTCCATACCGACTGACCTGGCTCACGCCTTCCGCGAGCCGGCATGGTGGCCGCACGCATAGCCAACCCCCGAAATATGGTGCCCCACCACATGTGCCCCTGACCTGCATCTTCCTACCGTGTGCCGACACGTACCCGTCCCCACCGCACACGAGGAAGTGGCGCACATGGCCTCCGGAACCACCGCTCCCCCACCCCCCGCCAGCCTCCCCAGAATCGTCGCCGCCAGCCTCATCGGCACCACCATCGAGTGGTACGACTTCTTTCTCTACGGCTCCGCCGCCGCACTGGTGTTCAACAAGTTGTTCTTTCCCGACTCCGACCCGCTCGTCGGTACGCTGCTGTCGTTCCTGACCTACGCCGTCGGGTTCGCGGCCCGCCCGCTGGGGGCGCTCGTCTTCGGCCACTACGGTGACCGGCTGGGGCGGAAGAGGCTGCTGGTGCTGAGTCTCGTGCTGATGGGCGGGGCCACTTTCGCCATCGGGCTGCTGCCCACGCACGCCACCGTCGGGACCGCCGCCCCCGTCCTGCTCACCACGCTGCGGCTGGTGCAGGGCTTCGCACTCGGTGGCGAGTGGGGCGGCGCCGTGCTGTTGGTGTCGGAGCACGGGGACGCGCGGCGGCGCGGCTTCTGGGCCTCCTGGCCGCAGACCGGCGCACCCGCCGGTCAGTTGCTCGCGACGGGCGTGCTCTCGCTGCTCACCGCGGTCCTGTCCGACGAAGCGTTCGGCGACTGGGGCTGGCGGATTCCGTTCCTGCTCTCCGGAGTGCTCGTGCTCGTCGGTCTGTGGATTCGTCTGTCTGTCGATGAATCGCCCGTTTTCAAGCAGGCGTTGGAGCGTGCCGAGGCACGGCAGGGCGACGCGGACGAGAAGCCGCCGCTCGTCTCCGTGCTGCGCCACCACTGGCGGGACGTACTCGTGGCGATGGGCGCCCGGATGGCGGAGAACATCAGCTACTACGTCATCACCGCGTTCATCCTCGTCTACGCCACCACCTCGGCCGGCGTCACCAAGCAGACCGCGCTCAACGCCGTACTCGTCGGCTCCGCCGTGCACTTCGCCGTCATCCCGGCCTGGGGCGCGCTGTCCGACCGGGTCGGACGGCGGCCGGTGTACCTGTTCGGCGCGGCCGGCATCGGACTGTGGATGTTCCCGTTCTTCGCGCTGGTCGACAGGGGCTCGTTCGGGTACCTGGTCCTGGCCGTGACCGTCGGACTCGTGCTGCACGGCGCGATGTACGCACCCCAGGCCGCGTTCTTCGCCGAGATGTTCGCGACCCGGATGCGGTACTCGGGAGCCTCCATCGGCGCCCAGTTCGCCTCCGTGGCGGCCGGTGCCCCCGCACCGCTCATCGCCACGGCACTGCTCTCCGACTACGACAGCTCCACCCCGATCGCCCTGTACGTGATCGCCGCCGCCGTACTGACCCTGGTCGCGGTGGCCGTCTCGCGAGAGACGCGGCATCGGGACCTCGCGCAGGTCGAAGGTGAGAGCGCGGAGTCCGCCGAGGCGGCACCGGCCGCCGGGGCGCGGACCGCCTGACCGGCGTCACGACCGCCTCCGCACCGGCCGGCCGCCGTGCGGGGGCCGGTCAGCGGGGTCCCGGTGTCACCAACCGGTTCAGTCTCAGGGCGAGTTGGATCTCCAGGGCCCGGGCGGGGGTCTGCCAGTCCGCGCCGAGGAGACGCCCCACGCGCTCCAGACGCTGGGCCACCGTGTTCACGTGCACGTGCAGCGCGTCCTTGGTGCGGGCCGGGCTCATCCCGCCCTCGAAGTAGGCGTCCAGGGTTCGCAGCAGTTCCGTGCCGCGTTGCGCGTCGTACGACACCACCGGGCCGATGGTCCGGTCGACGAAACCGGCGATGTCCCGTTCACCGGCGAGGAGCAGGCCGAGGAAGCCGAAGTCCTCGGCCGCGGCGCCGTCCCCGGGCCGGCCCAGCAGGTGCAGCGCGTCCAGGCAGCGGCGGCCCTCGGCGTAGGCGGACGCCACGGTCTCGGGGTGGGCGGCGAGGTCGGTGACGGGGGCGGAGGCACCGACCGTGACCGGCTGGTGGACGGCCGTGCCCAGGTGACGGGCGGTGCGGCGGGCCACCTCCGTGGCGGTGTCGCCGCCCAGCGGCAGCAGCAGAACGGTGCCGCCGTCGCGGGCGGCGGCCAGACCGTGCCGCGTGGCCGCGAGGTGCGACGCGGCGGACCACAGCCGGCGGCGGGCCGCGGCCTCCTCGTCGGCGTCGGCCGCCGGTCCGTCGAGACGTGCGGCGAGGACGACATGGGTGGCGTCCAGGTCCGCATGGAGGCGGCCGGCGCGCTCGCGCAGCAGGCGCGAGTCCCGGTCCCGCGCGTCCAGCAGGTCGTCCAGCAACTCGCCGCGCACCCGCTGTTCGGCCTCGGCGGCGGAACGCCGGGCGAGCAGCAGCAGGGAGGTGACCATCGCCGCGCGCTCCAGGGTGCGCTGGTCGACAGGGTCCAGGCCGGGGTGGCCGCGCAGGACCAGGGCACCGAGGAGTTCCCCTCCCGCGGCCACGGCGGCGATCCAGTCCCTGCCGTGCCGTACGGCGTGCCCCTCGGCTCGGGACGCCTCCAGCGCCTCGGCCGGTACCGCCGCTTCCTCGGTGAACTCCACGGTTCCATCGAGGACTTGGGAGACCGCTGCGGCCACGTCGTGCACTCCGCCGCCGCGCAGGACGAGTTCGGCGAGCCGGTCGTGAACCTCGGACGCCCGCTCGATGACGCCGCTGCGGTCCCGGATGATCTCGTTGGCGCGCTCCAGACCGGCCAGGGCCGAGCGGGTCTCGGTGAGCAGGTTGGCGGTGTCGATGGCCGCCGCGGCGAGCGCGGCGAAGGAGCCGAGCAGGGCGATCTGCTCGCGTTCGAAGACTCTCGCCCGCCGGTCCGCCGCGAACAGGACACCGATCACGTGCGGACCGAGCATGAGGGGGACGCCGAGGATGGCGACCAGGCCCTCGTCGCTGACCCCGGCATCGATGGTGTGCGTGTGCTGGAACCGGCCGTCCTGGAAGTAGTCGTCCGTGACGTACGGCCGCGCCGTCTGGGCGACGAGCCCGCCGAGCCCCTCTCCCATGCCGAGGCGCAGCTGCTGGAAGCGGGCGGACACCGAGCCCTCCGTGACCCGCATGTAGGTGTCGCCGCGTGCCGGGTCGTTGAGGCTGAGGTAGGCGACGTCCGTGCCGAGCAGGGAGCGTGCGCGCTGCACGATGGCCTGCAGGACGGCGTCCAGGTCGCGGAGTCCGGCGAGGTCGTGCGCGGTCTCGAAGAGCGCCGACAGCTCCGCCTCGCGCCGCCTGCGTCCCTCCAGTTCGGCACGCACGCGCAGGGCGAGCAGTCTGGCCTCTTCCAGCGCGGCTATCCGGCCTGCGGGCTCACCCTCGGCACGGGCGAGCAGGACGGGCCGCTCATAGGCCTCCACCGAGGCGTCGCGGGCCAGCAGGCCGAGGTACGGGGTCTCGGCGCTGGTGCCGGGGGCCGACTGCAGGTGATCGCGGGACATGGTCACAGGATCCCGTATCGGCCACCAGGCCCGGCATGCCTGTGGAAAACTCTCGGGGCCGGTGCTGCCGGGCCGGTCAGTGAGCCGTCCATCCGCCGTCCAGGACGAGCGAGGTGCCGGTGACGAAGGACGCCTGCGGGCTGCACAGGTAGGCCACGGCCTCGGCGACCTCCTCGGGTTCGATGAGCCGGCGCAGCGCGCTGTCCTTCAGCAGCACGTCGGACAGGACACGCTCCTCGGGAATCCCGTGCGCCTGTGCCTGGTCGGCGATCTGCTTCTCGACCAGGGGGGTGCGCACGTATGCCGGGTTCACACAGTTGGAGGTGACTCCGTGGGCCGCGCCCTCCAGTGCGGCCGTCTTGGACAGTCCTTCGAGGCCATGTTTGGCGGCCACATAGGCGGATTTAAAGGCTGAGGCTCGCAGACCATGGACGGAGGACACATTCACGATCCGGCCCCAGCCTTGGGCGTACATGTGCGGGAGGGCGCCGCGGATGAGACGGAAGGGTGCCTCCAGCATCACGGTCAGCACCGTGTGGAAGACGTCGGGCGGAAACTCCTCGATGGGCCGGACGAGTTGCAGTCCGGCATTGTTGACCAGCACATCGACACCCTCGGCGGCACGTTCGGCGGCGTCCAGGTCGGTGAGGTCCACGACCCGCGGTACGACGGTGCCGGTGAAGGCGCCGGTCCGCTCCGCCTGCTGGGCCAGCTCGGCCAGGCCGGAGGCGTCCCGGTCGACGGCGCGCACCTCGGCCCCGGCGGCGGCCAGCCGCAGTGCGCAGGCGCGGCCGATGCCGCCGGCGGCGCCGGTGACGAGGGCGGTGCGGCCGGCGAGGTCGAGGGCGAGCGGCTGGAGCAGGGGTCCGGGACCGGGCAGGGGGGTGGGCGAGGTCATGTCCCGACCCTACGCAGAACCCGAAGGCCACCACATGTGGTGGCCACCCATACTTCAGCTGGCGGCCGTAGGGTCAAACCATGTGGGTGCATCGGACATGGCCTGCTTGATCCGGAAGAGGCCGAACTCGTTCAGGCCGGGCAGTGCGTCCACCGCGAACCAGCCCACTTCCAGAGACTCGTCGTCGTTGACCCGGGCCTCCCCGCCCACGGCCCGGCAGCGGATGGTGATGTCCATGTACTGGCAGACGTCGCCGTTGGGGTACGTCACCGGCTCCAGCGCCTGGACCAGGACCACCCGCTCGGCCACGCAGTGCACCGCCGTCTCCTCGAAGACCTCCCGCACCGCACAGGCCGCCGGCTGCTCGCCCGGATCGGGGATGCCGCCGATCACCGACCACTTGCGTGTGTCGGTCCGCCGGCCGAGCAGCACCCGGCCCTCGTCGTCGAAGACGATCGCGGTGACTCCGGGAAGCCAGAGCAGCTGCCGGCCGGCAGAGTCCCTGAGCGTGCGGATGAATTCGGGAGTAGCCATGAGCCCGACCCTAACCGGCCGCTGCGCGAGGCCCGGCCGGTTCAGGGGTCGTACGGTTACGCGTCACCGGCGCGCCGGGAGCGCAGGCCGGACCCGATCGCCCAGCCGATCCCGCCGACGGCGACCAGCACCAGTGCGATCTCCGGGAGGATGCCCAGCTCCGTGGCGGGCGTCGTGGACGTGCGCAGCGGCACCTTCTGGACGAGGTAGGCGGGCACGAACATGCCTGTCTTCTGCGTGATCCGTCCGTCCGGCATGATGACCGCGCTGACGCCGCTGGTCACCGGCACGGTCACGGTGCGGCTGTGCTCGACGGCACGGATGCGGGACATGGCGAGCTGCTGGTAGGTCATCTCGCTGCGGTCGAACGTGGCGTTGTTGCTCGGCACGGAGATCATCTGCGCGCCGTGCGTCACCGTGTCCCGCACGGCCCAGTCGAAAGCGGCCTCGTAGCAGGTGGCGAGGCCCACCTTCGCGCCGTCGATGTCGAACACGCCCGGCTTGCCGCCCCGGCTGAAGTCCCGGCGGGCCATGTCGGTCCAGCTCTTGTTGATCGCGCCGACGAGCGAGCGCAGCGGAAGGTACTCGCCGAAGGGCTGGATCTGCCGCTTGTCGTAGGTCTGCGTCGCGCCCTTGGCCGGGTCCCACAGGATCTGCTCGTTGAGCAGCTTGCCGTCCTTCTCCACGACGGCGCCGACGGAGACGGGCACGCCGACGTCCTCGACCGCCTGCTCGATGACGGCGGCGCCGTCGGGATACTCGAAGGGGTCGATGTCGGAGGAGTTCTCCGGCCACAGGACGTAGTCGGGCTTGGCGACCTTGCCCGCCCTGATGTCGGCGGCGAGCTTGTGCGTCTCGCGCGCGTGGTAGTCGAGCACGGCCCGCCGCTGGGCGTTGAACTCCAGCCCGGAGCGCGGCACGTTGCCCTGGATGAGCGCCACCGTCGCGGTGCCGCTCTCCGCCTTGTCGCTGACCAGCGCGCGGGCCGCGATCGCGCCCGCCACCGGCACGGCGACGCTCAGCAGCGCGGCGGTCGCGGCGGCGCGCCGCACGGTCCGGGTCCGGCGCCGCCCGGAGAGCAGCCGCCCGGCCTCGTACAGGCCGAATCCGCACAGGACGACCGCGAAGCCGAGCACGGGCGTTCCGCCCACCGCGGCGAGCGGCAGGAAGACGCCGTCCGCCTGGCCGAAGGCGATCTTGCCCCAGGGGAAGCCGTGGAAGGGCACGCGCGCGCGTACCGCTTCTCCCGCTGTCCACAGGGCGGCGGCCCACACCGGCCAGGCGGGCAGCCTGGAGACGGCGGCGACGCCCACCCCGACCAGGGCGACGAAGACCGCCTCGATGAGGACCAGGGCCAGCCAGGGCAGGGGGCCGACCTCCACACTGGTCCACACCAGCAGGGGCAGCAGGAAGCCGAGCCCGAAGAGGTAGCCGAGGCCGAGGGCGGCCTTCCAGCTCCGGCCGCGCAGCACCCAGCCGAAGCCGGCGAAGGCGGGCAGGGCCAGCCACCACAGGGTCCGCGGCGGGAAGCTGACGTAGAGCAGCACTCCGCAGAGCACGGAGGCGGCGGCCGGGACCAGGCGCAGCAGTCGGCCACGGCCCGCGCCGGAGGCGGGGCGCGGCTTGAGCTGGTCCGGCTGGTCCACGGAAGTTGCGGTGACGGTCACCGGGTGAGTGTACGGCGGCTGTGGCCGCCGCCGACAGGACGGTCCGGGAGCCCCGGCACCGGCGGTTGTCGCTGGTGAACGCCGGTGTCCGGGCACCGCGGGCGGAGTGTCCGGCCGCGCTGCCCGCCCCCCGGGGGCGCGGATCGGACCCCTGCGGGTGCCTGGGCGGGACGGTGGGCGGTACCTGACGGAACCATGCCGTTCCTCCGCGTCTCGTGACCAAACCGGCCATGAGCCGCTACGGTGTGCGCAGCCTCGGCGGCGCTGCCGGACCCGGTACGCGGCCGTGGCCTGCCACAGGTCGGGGGACCGGGTACGAGGGGCGGCGGGTGGGGTCGACGGGGACGCGGTCCGTGACCGGTGCATACGGTGCGGACGCCTACAGCACGAGAAGAAACGTTTCCGATGGCACGGGCATGATCCTGTTGGGGGCCTGCGCCGGGTGGTCGCTGATCACCGCGGCGGCCCACGACGGACGGCCGGAGGGCATGCTGCTGGCAGTGCTCGCCGTGGCCGCCGGTTACGCCGCGGGCCGGGTCTCCGGGGCACTGCTGCCGGTGGCCGCGCCCTGCGTCGGCGCGGCGGCGGGACTGGCCCTGGCCGTGGTGCTGCCCAGGCTCTCCCCCGGTCGCTGGTACACCGCCCCGCTCGGCTACGCAGGTGCCACGGCCGCCCTGCTGGCCCTGGCCACGGGGGCCGCGTGCTGTGCCGCCTGGGCGGCGACCGCACCCGGGCTGCGGCTCGGGATGGGCGCCCTGGCCTGCGCCGGCGTGCCGGCCGGGATCGTGGTGGGGTCGTCGGCGGGGTGCGTGGCCAGCGCGGCCGTCCTGCTCTGTGCAGTGGCCGCCGGCTCGGCACGCGGCCGGGGTCCGTGGCTGGCGGGGCTGGCCGCGGCGGCGGGCCTGGTGGCGGTCACGGTCTGGGCGGTCGCGGCGGGCACGCTGCCCGCCGGCCTCGCCGGGGCACTGGCGGACCGGTTGCCCCCGCAGCGGGTGCCTCGGTGGGAGGACGCGCTGCGGCTCGCGGACCGCAACAGCGGCCTCGGTGTCGGGCCCGGCCGGTTCGGCGAGCTGAGTCAGGTCCTGCCGCGGACACCGCTGTCCGACGGCAGACCGCACTCGGCCCCGCTGCAGCAGGCGGCCGAGCAGGGCCTGATCGGGGTGTGCCTGCTGGCCGCCGTGTTCGCCTGGGTCCTGTACGCGCTGTGGCGCACCTCCCGCCCCACGCCCGTCGCCCTCACGGCGGGCGCGGCCCTGACGGCACTGGCCGCGCTCGCCTCGGTGAGCAACGCGCTGAGTTTCACGACGGTGACAGTCGGCGCGGGCCTCCTGGCCGGCTGGGCCACGGCCCGGCCGTGGACGGGCGACACCATGACCTCCGGCCGCTGAGCGGGAACGGCCCGGACGGGCGACACCACGACCTCCGGCTGCTGAGCGGGAACGGCACGGCCTGGCCCCGTGCGGGGGCCATCCCGGCGACACACGGCCGGGGCGGACGGTCCACGCAGACCCGGCCGGGGCTGTCTCAGCCTGCCGTGCCGGGGCGGATCGTGCGGAGGCGGTCTCTGATGACCCGTACCGCGGACTCCGCGTTGTCGACGGTGACCGTGAACGTGTGGCCGTCCCACAGGCGCAGCACGATGCCCTCGCCACGGCGTACGACGACCGCGGTGCCCTTCTCGGGGCGCCAGCGGTAGCCCCAGCCGCCCCAGTGTCTGGGGGTGACCAGGGCGGTGAAGTCGGCGCCCGCCACCTGGGAGAGCGGGATGCGGCGGCGCGGCAGCCCGACGTGCCCGCAGCGCACCTCGACGCACTCCCTGTCCAGCTTGAGGTCGACGTGCACGAAGGCGAGCGTGCCGAACAGAACGAGCAGGCCGGCCGCGATGCAGCCCACGACGGACATCACCAGCGGGGCGATGCCGGAGGTCCAGGCCGAGTCGACGGCCAGCTCGATGCCGAGCGCCAGGCAGGCGGCGCCGACCAGGGCGAGCAGCCACTGGACCCGGTTGGTGGCGCGTCCCGTCCAGACGTCCGGGCGGAGCCTGTCGTCGGCGTCGGGGTGGTCCCTCATGTTTATGAGGTTACTCAGGTTTCGCCGCGCGGGTAGGGCATGGCGCGGGGTGACTGGCCCGGGCGGAGCACGGTGGACCCGCGGCCGGGTTCGCCGCGCGCCCGGTCAGCGGACGGGGCTGACGGCCTGCAGGAAGCGGCCTTCGGCGTAGGACAGCGCCGTGTCCGGGAGCGTCGCCGTACGACCGCTCAGCAGCACCGTGAGGGTGGTGTCGGCGACCGCGGCCGGAGCCGGCTCCGCTCCGATCCGGCGCAGCGCCTGGGCGGCCACCGCTCCCGCGGTGCCGTGCAGGACGAGGGGCGGGCGGCCGGGTCGCTGGACGGCCGCCCGGATGCGCTCGGCGACCAGTTCGTAGTTGGTGCAGCCCAGCACGAGTGTGGTCACGTCGTCCGGGGTACGGGCGGCGGCCGAGGCGATGGCGGCGTCGATGGCCCTCTCGTCCGCGTGGTGCACGGCGTCCGCGAGGCCGGGGCACGCCACCTCCGCCACGGTCACACCGTCGGCGAACCGCTCGATCAGCCCGCGCTGATAGGCGCTTCCCGTGGTGGCCGGGGTCGCCCAGATAGCGACGGGCCCGCCCCCCGCGGCAGCGGGCTTGATCGCCGGAACGGTGCCGATGATCGGGATGTCCGGCTCGAAGCGGGCCCGCATCGCCGGCAGCGAGTGCACCGACGCGGTGTTGCACGCGACGATGAGGACGTCGGGCTCGTGCGCGGCGGCGGCCGCGGCGACGGCGACGGCCCGCTCGGTGATGTCTTCCGGGGTACGCGGTCCCCAGGGCATGCCGTCCGGGTCCCATGACAGCACGAGATCCGCGTCGGGCCGCAGCCGGCGCACCGCCGCAGCAGCGGGAAGCAGGCCGATTCCGGAGTCCATGAGCGCGATCTTCACCCGGCCACGATAGACGATGGGCCCCGGTGAGCCGCCCGGGTGGGGCAGACTGCCGCCGTGAGCGCCTTGCTGTGGATCACCGTCGTGTCACTGGCCGCGTGGTGCTGGCTGCTGTTCGGCCAGGGCTTCTTCTGGCGCACCGACGTGCGGCTGCCGCCGCGCCGGGAACCTGAGGAGTGGCCGTCGGTCTGTGTGGTCGTACCGGCCCGCGACGAGGCCGCCGTGCTGTCCGCCAGTCTGCCGTCGCTGCTGGCGCAGGACTATCCGGGGCGGGCGGAGGTCTTCCTGGTGGACGACGGAAGTACGGACGGCACCGGGGAGCTGGCCCGCGAGCTGTCCCGGCGGCACGGCGGGCTGCCGCTCACGGTCGGGTCGCCCGGTGAGCCGCCGGCGGGCTGGACGGGCAAGCTGTGGGCGGTGCGCCACGGCATCGGGCTGGCCCGCGCGCGTGACCCCGAATACCTGCTGCTGACGGACGCCGACATCGCGCACGCGCCGGGCGGCCTGCGCGAGCTGGTGGCGGCGGCCCGCACCGGGGGGTTCGACGTCGTCTCGCAGATGGCGCGGCTGCGGGTGGCGAGTCCGTGGGAGCGGCTCGTGGTCCCGGCGTTCGTGTACTTCTTCGCGCAGTTGTATCCGTTCCGGTGGATCGGCCGGAAGGGAGCGCGTACGGCAGCGGCGGCGGGCGGCTGTGTCCTGCTGCGCGCGGGCATGGCGGACGAGGCCCGCGTCCCGGAGTCCATCCGGCACGCGGTCATCGACGACGTGGCGCTCGCGCGCGCGGTGAAGGGCTCGGGCGGTCGCGTCTGGCTGGGGCTGGCCGACCACGTGGACAGCGTGCGTCCCTACCCGCGGCTGGGCGACCTGTGGCGGATGGTCTCGCGCAGCGCCTACGCACAGCTGCGGCACAACCCGCTGCTGCTCCTCGGCACGGTCGCCGGGCTCGCGCTGGTGTACCTGGTGCCGCCGACCGCGGTGGTCGTGGGCGTGGCCGGCGGCGGTGCGGCGACCGCGCTCGTCGGGGCGGCGGCGTGGACGGTGATGACGGGAACGTATCTGCCGATGCTGCGCTACTACCGGCAGCCGCTGTGGCTCGCCCCGCTGCTGCCGTTCACCGCGCTGCTGTACCTGCTGATGACGGTGGACTCCGCCGTGCAGCACTACCGCGGGCGCGGGGCCGCGTGGAAGGGCCGCACCTATGCCCGTCCGGACGCCGTGCCGGACGAGGGCTGAGCCCGGTCACTTGCGGCCGGGCGTCCAGTTCATGCCCCAGCCGTAGGCGCGGTCCATGGTCCGCTGGGGACTCGTTCCGCGGTCCGGGACCAGGTACCGCGCTTCGCGCTGGACGATGAGGTCACCGCCGGTGTTGGTGATCAGGGCGAGCGCGCACACCGGGGAGGCGACGGTGCACTCGTCGAGCGAGAACTCGATGGGGGCGCCGTGCTGCGGCTGGAGGGTGACGGTGGCGTGCAGGTCGGCGAAGGACGTGGCGCCTTCGTAGATGGTGACGAAGACGAGGACGCGCCGGAAGTCGTTCTTGTGGTCGAGGTTGATGGTGAGGTTCTCGCCGCCGGCCGCGGCTCCGGTCCGGTCGTCGCCGTCGAGGTGGATGTACGGCGGCCGGTGGAGCGAGCCGAAGGCGTTGCCGAGGGCCTGTACGACTCCCTTGCGCCCGTCGGTGAGTTCGTACAGCGCGCACAGGTCGAGGTCGACGTCGCCGCGGCCGCCCCACCGTCCGCCCCAGCCCGGCGACTGTTTGCGCATCTGCCAGTTGAGGTTCACCCGCATGGCACCGGAGGTACCGCCCTGCTTTGCCAGCGACACGGACGGGGCGGCCTTCGTGAGCGTGACCTTGGACAGACGCACCGGCTGGGCGGGCGGGGCCGGGGGCGTGGCCGCCGGGGCCGCGGCGGGGCGCGGCGGGACGGCGGCCGGGGGCTGTGCCGCCGGCGGTGCGGCGTGCTGGGGTTCGTCCACGGTGATGCCGAAGTCCGTTGCGAGGCCTTCGAGTCCACTGCCGTAACCCTGGCCGACGGCACGGAACTTCCAGCCGCCCTGGCGGCGGTACAACTCGCCGAGCACGAAGGCCGTCTCCACGGTCGCGCCCGGGTTGTCGAAGCGGGCGACCACCTGGCCCGTGGCGGCGTCGGTCACCTGGATGTAGAGCTCCGGGACCTGCCCGAACGTTCCGCCGTCCGAGGAGGCGGCGAGGACGATCCGCTCGACGGCGTCCTCCACGCGCGGGAGATCGGCCAGCAGGGTGTCGGTGACCCGCCCGCCGGCGGTCCGCTTGCCCTCGTGGCGTACGGCGCCGGAGGTGTGGGCGGGCTGGTTGTAGAAGACGAAGTCGCCGTCGGAGCGGACCTTTCCGGCCACGAGCAACAGCGCCGAGGCGTCCGCGTCAGGCACGCCGGGACCGGAACGCCAGCCCAGTTCGACGCGCAGCGCCGTGCTCGGCACCGGCGTGTTCGACCCTTTCGACATTGTCATGTCCGCCCCCATCGCATATCGGCTCCGGCTTTTCGCGCTTCGGCCGGGCCGTCCAGGCCCGTGTCATCCCTACCCGCACAACCTATTCCGGGGGGCGGCGCGCGCCCACGAACGGCACAGCAAGATCGCCGGTCAACCGCTGGTAACCCCGGAGGCGCCCGGCCTTTACACGATCCGAACAGTCAGGGGTGTCCCTTTTTGCCAAGTTCGCTCATATTGAGGGTCCCAGACCACTGCCGACACGGAAAACAACCCTCTTATCGGTCTCCCCAACCAGCACATCGTGGGCTTAACTTATGTGCCATGACCTCCCCCCGCTCCACTTATGGTGGCGGCTACTACTCCGCCTCCTTCCCGGACACCCCGATCTACGACTCGCTCGTGGCCGAGAGGGGCACCCCGCAGATCGCCCCGATCCGGGTCCCCGCCGCCTACGACACGGGCAACAGCCTCCCCGCCCTGCCGTCGGCGCTGCCCGCCCTCCCGGCGGCCCCCTCCGCACAGCCCCCCGCCTACGGCTACCCGCAGCAGCAGCACGTACCGATGCATCAGGCGCCCACGGCGTACATCCCTCAGCAGGCGAGCGCCCCGCGCGGCTATCCCGGTCCGCACGCTCAGCAGCAGCGGCCGATGGCGGCGGGCACCGGGTACGAGGCCATGCGTCCGGCCGCGCCGCGGCCCGCGCCGACCCAGTACCAGGACCCGTACAACAACCAGCAGTACCGCGGCTACTGACCGGCGCGCCCCTGGCTGTCGGTGCCGGCTGGCACCATGGACGGCATGGGAAACGCCACGGTGCTGTCGATCCACGTCCATCCGGTCAAAGCGTTCCGAGCCGTGTCGCTCCGGGAGGCCGCCGTGGAGCCCTGGGGCCTGGCCGGTGACCGGCGCTGGACGCTGATCGACGACGGGGGAAAGGTCGTCACACAGCGCGAGCAGCCACGCCTCGCGCTGGCCGCCGCCGAGCCTTTGGCCGGCGGCGGCGTTCGTCTGTCCGCGCCCGGTCGGGCGCCGCTGACGGTCGAGGTGCCGGAGCCGGCGGTGACCGTGCCGGTCAGCGTGTTCGGCACGAAGGTGGAGGCGGTACCGGCCGCCGCGGCCGCACACGCCTGGTGCAGTGCCTATCTGGGCGTCGGGGTCCGCCTGGTGCACATGGACGACCCGGCCACCCGCCGTCCCGTCGACCCCGAGTACGCCCTGCCGGGCGAGACGGTGAGCTTCGCCGACGGATATCCCCTGCTGATCACCACCGTGGCCTCGCTGGACGCCCTGAACGCGCTGATCGCCGAGGGCCGCGCCGGCAACGAGGGCCCGCTGCCCATGAACCGGTTCCGGCCCAACGTCGTCGTCGCCGGCACGGAGCCCTGGGCCGAGGACCACTGGACGCGGATCGCCGTCGGTGAGGTGGTCTTCCGGGCCCCCAAGCCGAGTGGACGGTGTGTCGTGACCACCACCGACCAGGCGACGGCGGTGCGGGGCCGGGAACCGTTGCAGACCCTGGCGGCCCACCGCAGGATCGGCGGGAAGCTGCTGTTCGGGCAGAACCTCGTGCCCCTCTCCCCCGGCACGATCAGAGTGGGCGACCCGGTCCGGCTGCTGGACCAGCCCGCGAGCGGTACCCCGGCAGTGGGCCGGAGCTGATCCGGCGGGCCGGGAACCGGTGCCCGCTGCCCGCTCGTTGAGGAAGCGAGGGAGATCCGTGCGAGGCCCCGTGCGTCAGCCGACGCGGCGCAGGCGGTGCCGATCGTCCCCGGTCCGGGCCGGGGACGGGCGCCGGCGCGGGGGTCGCGGCGGACCGGAGAGGGGCGAGGACATGCGGGCGCTCAAGGGGCTGTGGCGCTGGCGGCACAATCCGCTGTGCCGCACGACCGATCTGGCCGAGGCGTGGGCGGCCCTCGTAGCGCTGTTGCTGATCGCCGTGGTCGCACCCGTCACGGGGTGCCTGGTCGGTGCCTCCGCCGAGGCCTCCCTCCAGCGGTCCGCGCGACAGCAGCAGCACGCGCGCCATCTCGTCACGGCCACCGTGGTGCGGAAGCTGGGCGGCGCGCTGCCGGAGCCCGACCCGGAGACGGCCTCCGGGCATGGGGTCCGCAGTCGTGTGCTCGCGCGGTGGACCGCGCCGGACGGTGCCCCGGAGCACGGCCCGGCCCTGGCGAGCCTCACATCCCCGCACCGTGGGGACCGTTTCGGACTCTGGACCGACCCGCACGGCCGAATAACGACCCGCCCGCTGGACTCCGCCACGGCGACGGCACATGCCGTGCTCGCCGGGCTCGGCGCGGGCCTGCTGACCGCGGCCCTGGCCGAGAGCGGCCGGCGCCTGACCGTCTGGCGCCTGGTCCGCCGGCGGTACGCGCGCTGGGACCAGGCGTGGGACCGGGCCGGCCCGGACTGGGGCAAGGCGGGCACCGGGAGCTGACGGGGGCACGGCTCTGGTCACCGGGCGTCCCGGCACGCGCTACGGTGGACCGGCTGAAGCGCTGCCGGCGGCGCCCCGCGGGTCCGTGACCCCGGGAGCGAGCACACTTCCGGGAGCGCGAACGCGCTCACGCCCGGACGCCGAGCACGGTCGCGGTCCGGGCGCCGGCGGCCGTCCCGACGGGCAGCGAGCCATCAGTACGACGAGGTGGGGGCACAGCAACGCCATGGCACAGGGCACGGTCCAGGTGACGCACACCGGTACGTCGCGGTGGCGGCGCCGCACGGGTGAGTACGCTTCGCTCACCGCCGCCCTGGAGGCCGCCGCGGAGGGCGACGTCCTCATGATCGCCCCCGGCACGTACCGGGAGAACCTCGTCGTGGAGCGGGCGGTGACGCTGCGTGGGCCCGAGGGCTCGCCCGGCTCGGTGCGGATCGCGCCCGTGGACGGGGTGCCGCTCACCGTGCGGGCCTCGGCCGTGGTGCAAGACCTGCACGTGGAGGGCCAGGACAGCGCGGCGCCCGCGCTGCTGGTCGAAGAGGGCACGCCCGAGCTGATGGACCTGCGGATCGTCACCCGGTCCGCCGCCGGCATCGAGGTGCGCGGCGGGGCCCGTCCGACCGTGCGCCGGTGCACCGTCGACAACCCGGCCGGCATCGGCATCGCCGTACTCGACGGTGGCGCAGGGTTGTTCGAGGAGTGCGAGGTCGTCGCGGCAGGGCAGGCGGGCGTGACCGTCCGGGGCGGGGCCCATCCGCGTCTGGAGCGCTGCCGGGTGCACCACGCCGCCGGTGCCGGGCTCACCGCGACCGGCGAGAACTCCGCGCTGGAGGCGGTGGGGTGCGAGATCTACGAGGTGCGCGGCTCCGGCGTGCAGGTCACCCAGCGGGCCACCGCGCACCTGACGGACTGCGACGTGCACCGCACCACCGCCGACGGGATCACCCTGGACACCGACGCGGTGCTCACGCTCGCCGACTGCCGTATCCACGACATCCCGGAGAACGCGGTCGACCTGCGCTCCCGGTCGGTGCTCACACTGACCCGGACGACGGTCCGTCAGTTCGGGCGCAACGGCCTGTCGGTGTGGGACCCGGGGACCCGGGTGGACGCCAACCAGTGCGAGATCTTCGACAGCACCGGCGACTACCCGGCGGTGTGGGTGAGCGACGGGGCCACCGCCGTGCTCGACTCCTGCCGGGTGCACGATGTGCCGGACGCGCTGTTCGTCCTGGACCGCGGTTCCCGCGCGGACGTCGTCGACAGCGACCTGTCGCAGGTGCGCAACACGGCCGTGTCGGTGAGCGACGGGGCGACCGCGCAACTGGACGACTGCCGGATCCGGGAGGCGGCCACCGGAGCCTGGTTCCGTGACCACGGCAGCGGCGGCACTCTCAACAACTGCACCCTGGACGGCACCCAGACGGGAGTGATCGTCACCAAGGGCGCCGACCCGACCATCGAGCGCTGCACGGTCGACTCGCCCTCGGAGGCCGGTTTCTACGTCTCGGCGGGCGGCCGGGGCAGCTTCCTGAACTGCCGGGTCACCGGCAGCGGCGGTTACGGCTTCCACGTGATCGACGGCTGCCGTACGACGCTGCGCCGGTGCCGTACGGAGCGGTGCGCGCGCGGCGGGTACGAGTTCGCCGACGGCGGCCCGGACACCGGCTCCGGGACGGGCCCGGTCGTGGAGGACTGCACCAGCGACGAGAGTGGCGGTCCCCGGACGCCCGCGGCGCGGGAGCCGGCCGTGCAGACGGTGACGCAGTCCCCCGGCCTGCTGGGCGCGCTCCCCGGGCAGCGGGCGGCGGAGCGGGAGCCGGCCGTCGCCGGTGCGGAACCGGCGGCGGCGCAGCGGACGTCGAAGGACGTGCTCGGGGAACTCGACGCGCTGGTGGGCCTGGAGAGCGTCAAACTCGAGGTGCGGGCGCTGACCGACATGATCGAGGTGGGCCGGCGCCGGCAGCTGGCGGGGCTCAAGGCGGCCTCGGTCAAGCGGCATCTGGTCTTCACCGGTTCTCCGGGCACCGGCAAGACGACGGTCGCCCGGCTCTACGGCGAGATCCTCGCCTCGCTGGACGTGCTGGAGAAGGGCCACCTGGTGGAGGTGTCCCGGGTGGACCTGGTCGGCGAGCACATCGGTTCCACGGCGATCCGCACCCAGGAGGCCTTCGAACGGGCGCGCGGCGGTGTGCTGTTCATCGATGAGGCCTACGCGCTGTCCCCGCAGGACGCCGGCCGGGACTTCGGCAAGGAGGCCATCGACACCCTCGTGAAGCTGATGGAGGACCAGCGGGACGCGGTGGTGGTGATCGTCGCCGGGTACACCGCGGAGATGGAGCGCTTCCTCTCCGTCAACCCGGGCGTGGCCTCGCGCTTCTCCCGCACCATCACCTTCGGCGACTACGGCCCGGAGGAGCTGCTGCGGATCGTGGAGCAGCAGGCCGACGAGCACGAGTACCGGCTGGCGCCGGGCGCGGGCGAGGCGCTGTTGAAGTACTTCACAGCGATCCCGAAGGGGCCCGCGTTCGGCAACGGCCGTACCGCCCGGCAGACGTTCGAGGCGATGGTGGAGCGCCACGCGAGCCGCGTCGCCCGGCTTCCCGACCCGAGCACCGACGACCTGACACTGCTGTTCCCGGAGGACCTGCCGGAGCTGCCCTGAGCGCTGCCGTGATCGGCCGGCGGCGGTGGCCGCACCCGAAGGCCCCGAAGGCCTACAGGCTGTCTCCCCAGCCCTCTTGGATCATGGTCTGGAACGCCCACTTCCCGTCCCGCCTGAGCAGGATGTCCGCGTACCGGAGCTGCTGGGATCGGCCGTCCACGGTCATGGTGGAGTCCGTGAAGACCACCGCCATGGAGGAGGACAGGAACACCGGGGTCCGGGTGGACTCGAAGGTGATGTCCCGGCTCCCTTCGCCCAGCACCTGGGTCATCGTCGCGGTGAACCGGTCCCGGTCCCACTGCGCCGACCGGCCGTTGCCGGCGGCATCGTCGCTGACGAGGTTGAGCGGGAACACGGCCATGTCCGCCATGCGCTGCACGTCGCGCTTGCCGCTCGCGGCGTCGTACTCCGCGAACCAGGCGTCCAGGCTCGCGCGGTCCTCGGCCGTCGGGGCGTAGCCGGTGTCGGGGAGAAGGGTCATGCGGGCTCCTTCGGAGAAGCGGTCACATACGAATAAGTAGTCAAGTTTTTCTAGTGGACGCCCAGGAGAGTACACCGCACGAGCGACTTAGTAAAACTTGATTAGTCAGCCGGTGTCCGGGCGCTGGCCCGGCAGGTCCGGGCTCAGACGAGCCAGGAGGGCGGCCCGTTCGCGGGCGAAGGCGGGATCCGACTGGTAGTCGGAGTGGCCGAGGATCGGGGCCGGAAGCGGGTGTCGGGCGGTGCGACCGTAGGCGCGGGGATCCGGCAGGGGCTCATGGTCGACGTCCGGGGTCTGGTCGCCGGGGACGCGGACGGGGCCCCCGATGGGGTCGGTCCGGCGGTACAGGTTGCGCCAGCAGGCGATGTCGTGGTGCAGGGCGGCGAGCGCCGGCGGCCCGAAGTGGGCCGGGAACCAGCGGCCGTACAGGCGCTCCAGCGGGGAGCCGTAGGTGAGCAGGGCGACTCGTGCGCGTACGGACGGCGGGAGTTGCCAGGCCGCCGCCGCGGCGAGGACGGTGCCCTGCGAGTGCCCGGACAGCACCAGCCGGCCTCCGCTGCGCCGGGTCCAGGTGGCCATGCGCCAGGTCAGGTCCGGCACCGCGCGTTCGGCGTAGCAGGGCGGTGCGAAGGGATGGGCGGCGCGCGGCCAGAAGGTGCCGACGTCCCAGAGGATGCCGATGGTCCGCCGGGCTGAGGCGTCCTTGTAGGCGCGCCTGCCCCAGGTCACGAAGAGGACGAAGCCGAGTCCGACGAGCCAGGAGCCCAGTGCCTGGGACGTCTCGGCCACGGCCCGGACGGCATGGTGCGTGCGGTGGGCCGCTCCTTCGGGCGTCTCCCCGGTGGCCAGGGCACCGGCCAGCGCCAGGCTGCCCAGCAGCAGGGTCGCGGCGGCGAGGACGGTGACGACGAGGGGCATCCGGTCGGTGAGGGCCGCCATGGCCCGGGCGTGGGCGATGGCCCGGGTGCGGGACGGATCCTCGGGTTCACCGGGGTGCTCATCGCGTACGCGGGCACGTTCGACGCGGGCGAGCCGGGCGGTGCGTACCGCGAGCAGCGCGGCGACGACCAGCAGGATCACGGCGACCGCCGGGATGGCGGACGCCTGCCAGGTCAGCAGCACGGGCGGCCCGGCGAGCAGGGCCCGGGTGCCGTCCAGCCAGTCGGCGACGCGCTGGGCGACCCCGCCGGACATCACCCCGCCCAGCGCGCAGGCGAGCAGCGCGACGGCGGGACCACCGAGGCCCCGCATCCCGGCACGTGGGTCGGGGCGCCGCCGGTACAGATCACCGGCCACGGCGCCGAGGGCGACGACGAGCACGCCCTGCGCCAGCATGAGGCCGCCGAAGGCCGGGTCGCCCGGGAGCCGTCCGGTGGTGTGCCAGCCGGGCCGGGACCAGCCGGCGTACACCAGGCCGAGCAGCAGCAGGGCGAGCGCGCCGAGCGGCAGCGAGCGTACGAGGTACCGGTCGAGCCGCTGGTCGAGCCGGTTCTCGCTGCGGCCCCGGCGGCAGACGACCACCACCACCGCGACCGCCCAGGCCAGCAGGGCCGCGGTCAGGAGTAAGCCGAGGACGTCCAGGACGGCGGGGCCACCGGACCGCCGGTCGAAGCGGACCGCCGGAGTGGCGACGGCACCGGCCACCGTGAGCAGGCCCGCCGCGGTGTGCGCCGCACGCAGCCGGGCGACCAGACGGCGCCCGTACCAGAAGCCGGGCCGGGCCAACGCACTGCCGTGGGCGTCGGCGGCCGGCCGGCACTCGTCGATGTCCGGCTCGGGGATGTCCGGCTCGGGGTCGTGGGTGCCCGGCCCGGACCGGGCGGCGCCCGACGGCTCGCAGTCGCAGGTGCCCGGCCTGGATTCGCCGACGCCCGGCCGGAAGCGGGGTGCCTGCGGCCCGGGGCCGCCCGCCGCCGGGTGGCGACCATCCGGCCCCGGCCCGGGACCGCCCGCAACCGGGCCGCGACCGTCCGGTCCCGGCCTGGGACCGCCGCCGTTCGGCACCGAGTCGGCGTCGCCTGGCCCGCAGACGGCGTCGTCCGGCCCGCACTCGGCGGCGGCCCGCCCGCACACGGCATCGCCCCGCCCGCAGACGGCGTTGGCCGCCCCGGAGTCGGCCGGCAGGGGCCGTTGGGACTCGTAGGCGTTCCACGTGCGGTGGGAGAGGTACCAGAGCAGGGCGGTCAGCGCGGTCGGCACCGCCGCGGCCACGGCCAGCCGACGGCCGGGCGCGCCCCACCAGCCACCGCTTCCAGCCGGTGCTCCGGGGGTCCCCGGCGTCAGGAAAACCAGCCAGGAGTGGCGGCCGGCGCAGGCCTGGGTGCCCGCGCACTGCCAGGCCACCAGGTCGAGGGCCACCTCGCAGGCGGCGGCCACCAGCAGCACCGTCAGGGTGAGGGCGGTGAGCCGCACGAGGAGGCCGTAGAGCCGGACGGTGCGCGGCCGGGCGGGTGCGGCGGGGCGCATCCAGTGGGCGAGGTTCACGACCATGAACGGCAGCAGCAACAGCCACAGGGCGCGGCTGCCGTCGCCGGAGGTGAGGTTGCACCAGACATAGGCCTCCCGGACCGGCCCGCGCCCCGCGGCCTTCCCGGGTTCACCACCGGGCCGTCCCCCTGGCCCGCTTGGCCCCCCTGGCTCCGCTTCGGAGGCGCGGCCGGCCGGGGCGGGTCCGACGTCCTCGGCACGCCGGAAGACGGCGGCCGTGTCGTCACCGGTGACCCGGACCGTGCGCGGGTCACCGAGCATCCTCTCGGGCGTGGCGCCGCCGACCCCGTGCACCAGCAGTTCCAGATCGCGTCCCTGCTCCACCGGCCGGCCGGCCGTCCGCCACCCGGCGGTCCCGTTCTCGTACTGCCCTGCCGGGCGCTCCTCGTGCCGCCCGGTGCGGCGCTCCTGTGCACGTTCCACCGTTCTCGCACTTCCCCCGGTGACGCCCTGACGTCTGTGCCGTGCGCGCTTCAGGATCGCCGGTCCGGCGGTCGCGTACCCCTCTCGTCACGGAATCTCCCCGATCCGTGTGACGGCGGGCGGTGCGGCCACGGCCCGAGGGGGCGGTGACCCGGGCCGGCAGGTGGTGGCGCGACCGGCACCGACCCGTGAAAGGATGGGACGCCCGCGCACTGCCGGACGGTTGGAACTTCCTGGTCGGAGCCGGTGTGCCGGACGGGTGGACGGTTGGCGGCGAAAGGACCGGAGCGTACGTGAGCGAGAATCAGAACCTCCTCGCGGAGCAGCGTCGCGCCCTGATCCTGGACGAGGTCCGGCGCCGGGGCGGGGTGCGGGTGAACGAGCTGACCCGCAAGCTCGGTGTCTCGGACATGACCGTGCGCCGCGACCTGGACGCGCTGGCCCGTCAGGGCGTCCTGGAGAAGGTGCACGGCGGTGCGGTGCCGGTGGTCGAGGCGAGCACGCACGAGCCGGGCTTCGAGGCGAAGTCGGGGCTGGAGCTGTCCGCCAAGGAGGACATCGCGCGTGCCGCGGCCCGCCTGGTCGCCCCGGGGGCGGCGATCGCCCTGTCCGGCGGTACGACGACGTACGCGCTCGCCCAGCACCTGTTGGAGGTGCCCGAGCTGACGGTCGTGACGAACTCGGTGCGGGTCGCGGACGTCTTCCACGCCGCGCAGCGCACCTCGGGGCAGCGGCAGGGGTCGGCCACGGTGGTGCTGACCGGTGGGGTGCGCACCCCGTCCGATTCGCTGGTGGGGCCGGTGGCCGATCAGGCGATCGCCTCGCTCCACTTCGATCTGCTCTTCCTCGGCGTGCACGGCATATCGGTGGAGGCCGGCCTGTCCACGCCGAACCTCGCGGAGGCCGAGACCAACCGGCGGCTGGTGCACTCCGCGCGCCGGGTGGTGGTGGTCGCCGATCACACCAAGTGGGGCACGGTGGGGCTGAGTTCCTTCGCCGCGCTGGCTCAGGTGGACACGCTGGTGACCGACGCCGGGCTGGCCGCCGAGGCGCGCGCGGAGATCTCCGAACACCTGCGGGTGGTCGTGGCGGGCGAGCCCGGGGAAGACGGCACAGACATCTGAGACGCCGTCAGCTATGGTGCTGCTGCCCGTTCCACGGCGTTGCGGAAGTGGCACAAGGGGGTTGCGTCCATGGCTCATCGTCTGCGCCCGGTCGACCTCGGCTTCGTCGGGGCCGCACCCGTACGCCTGGTCTTCACTCGGGAGGTCTCCGCGTCCCCCGAGCAGGTCTTCCACGCACTCGCCGAGGACGTGCCCGGCTGGCCGCGGTGGTTCTCGGCGGTGACGTCCGCCCGGGCCACCGACGGCGGCGCCGGGCGGGAGATACGGCTCAGGGGCGGGACGCGGTTCGAGGAGACGGTGCTCGCGGCGAAGGCGCCCGAGGTGTACGCCTACCGCGTCGACGCCACCAACGCGCCGGGCGCCCGTGCCCTGGTGGAGGAGTGGCGCCTCGCTCCTCGCGACACCGGGACCGGCACCCTGGTGCAGTGGACCTTCGCCGCCGATGGCACGGCACCGTTCCGGTTCGTGCTGGGACTGGCCCGGGCCGGTCTGGGGCGCGCCTTCCGTGACGCGATGACGTCCCTGGACCGGCGCGTGGCGGTGCGCTGAGCGGACGGTACAGCGGGCCGCGGGCCGTCGGCCTCTGTCCCCGCCCCTGCCCGTGCTCCTTCCCCCGCCCCTCCCCCTGCCGCGTCAGACCCGGAAGACGTCCAGGAAGGTGCTCCAGAAGCCCTTCTTCCTGACCGGTTCCTGGCGGGCGGAGGCCGTCGGCGCCGCGGGCAGCGGCTGCTCGGCGGCGGCGGACACGCTCCTGCCCTGTACCGCGGCGGCCATGCGGGTGGCCGGTGTCGGGCTGAAGGCCACGGGCAGCGCGACCAGTGCGCGGTGGAACGGGCCCGGCCGCCACTCCAGTTCCTTCTCGTGGACGGCCAGCGTCAGGTCCGGCAGGGCGTTGAGGATCTTCTCGATCGCGGTGACGGCGATGACGTGCGCCGGACCCTTGGCCGGGCAGGCGTGCGGGCCGGCTCCCCAGGCCAGGTGGGCGCCCTTGCTGTGCGTCCGGCGGGCCTCGGCCAGTGCGGGATCGCTGTTCGCCGCGGCGAAGCTGATCACGACCGGGGTGCCCGCCTCGGCCACCACTCCCCCGAGGTCGACGTCCTGGACCGGGTAGTGGGTGGCGTAGTTGGCGATGGGGGTCTGGTTCCACAGGACGTGGTCGATCGCCTCCTCGATCAGCAGCCCGGAGTCGCGTCCGCTGGTGCCGGGCGACAGCAGCAGGAGCAGGGCGTTGCAGATCAGGTTGCGCTCGGGTTCCACACCGGCGCCCATCAGGATGACCAGCTGGTCCCTCAGCTCCTCGTCCGTCAGCCCCGCGGGGTGCTGGACCAGCCAGGAGGTGACGTCGTCGCCGGGCCGGCGCCGCTTGAGGGCGACCAGTTCCATGAGGCAGGCGTTGATGTCCTCGCTGGCGCGCTGGGCGTCGTTGCCGTCGAACATCGCCGACATGGCGCCGGTGAGGGTGTCGCCGATGTCCGGCGGGCAGCCGAAGAGCTTGTTGAACAGCAGCAGCGGCAGCAGTTTGGCGTAGTCGCTCAGGAGGTCGGCGCGGCCTCGCTCGCTGAACCGGTCGATGAGGTAGTCGGCGATGGGCTCGACGTCGCGCCGGACGCGGGTGATGTTGAGCCGGGCGAGGCTGTCCGTGACGGCCTTGCGCAGCCGCAGGTGCACGGCTCCGTCGGTGAACAGGCAGTTGGGCCGGTACGCCATCATCGGCAGCACCGGGCTGTCCAGCGCGATCCGTCCTTCGTTCAGCGCCTTCCAGCGGCGGGAATCCCGGGCGAAGAGTGTGGAGTTCTGCAGCACGCGCAGCGCCGTCTCGTGGCTCACGACCAGGGTGGCGTCGACTCCTGGCGCGAGTTCGACCGGGCCGGCCGGACCCTGGGCGCGCAACCGGTCGTAGACCTGCTGGGGATCGGCGGCGAACGCCGCGTCGTGCATCGGGCATCCGGCCCCGGCGGAGGCGGGGGCTGACTGGCGGTCCATGGGGTTCCTTCTGCTGGCTCCGGGCGGGGGTCCGGGCGGGATGGCTTGTCGGGCGGCTCGGGCGCGGGCGGATGGCGTGTCAGGCGGCTCGGGTGAGCAGGTGGCGCACGAGGGCGATGAGCGCGTGGGCGGAGGACTGCCGGTCGCGGGCGTCGCAGTAGACGACGGGGGTGTCGGGGAGCAGGTCGAGGGCCTCGCGGACCTCCGCCTCCTCGTAGGCACTGCCCGTCGCGAAGCTGTTGACCGCGATGGCGTACTCCAGGCCGTACCGCTCGACGAGGTCGATGACGGGGAAGGTCTCCTCCAGGCGGGCGGGATCGACCAGCAGCAGCGCACCGAGCGCGCCGCGGGCCATGTCCTCCCACAGCTGCATGAAACGCTGCTGTCCGGGGGTGCCGAAGAGGTACAGCACGAGGTCGTCGCTGAGGGTCAGACGTCCGAAGTCCAGGGCCACGGTGGTGGTGGTCTTGTCCGTCACGCCCCTGAGGTCGTCCACATGGAGGGACGCCTGTGTCATCTTCTCCTCGGTCCGCAGCGGGGTGATCTCCGACAGCGAGCCGATGAACGTCGTCTTGCCCACGGCGAAATGCCCGACGACCAAGATCTTGGCAGCGTTGGTCACCGCGCTGGAGACGTAGATGGATCCAGGGGCCGTCTCAGCCGATGAGGGATTGGAGTCCATTCAGAACCTTCTCGAGGGTCGCTCTGTCAACGTTCTGAGCCCGGGGCGGCTCGGCGCGGCGCAGGAGGTGGCCCTGCTCGGATAAGTCGGTCAGCAGCAGCCGGGCCACCCCCACCGGAAGCCCCACGTGCCCGGCCACCTCGGCGACCGACAGGTAGCCGCCCGCGCACAGGTTCCAGATCGCCATCACCTCGGGGCCGGCTCCCAGCGGCGGGGTCCGCTCGGGAGCCAGGGTGACCAGGGTGTGCAGCGCCAGGTCGTCCGAGTCCGGCAGCGTCCGGCCGCCGGTGATGACGTAGGAGCGGACGAAGTCGCTGGTGACGGAGGCTTCCTCACCGGGCCTCGTCATGCGCCGGCACCGCTGTCCGACCGGGGCGGCACGCTCATCGCCTTGCTCAGCCCGGCGACCGTCTTCTGCATACGGAAGGACATCGCTTCCATGTCGACGTCAGGGGCGGCCGAGACGGCGAGGTAGGAGCCCTGGCCGGCGGCGATCAGGAAGATCCAGCCGCCGTCGTACTCCAGCAGCGTCTGCTTCCAGATCCCGTGTCCCGCTCCCACGAACCCCGCGACGGCACGGCTCAGCGACTGCATCGAGCTCATCGCGGCGGCGTTCGTCTCCGCGTCGTCCCGCCCGATGTCGTCCGAGCGGTGCAGCAGCAGGCCGTCCCCCGAGACGAGGACGGCGTGCCGGGCTCCGCGCACCTCGAGCACGTCGTTCAGCACCCAGGACAGGTCGGTCTTCACTTGTTGTCAGGTCCTTCCGTGGTGTTCGTGGTGCGCCCGAGCTGTGTTCCGCGCGCGAACGCCCCGAGCCGCGACGCCGTCACCTCGCTGGCCGGCTCCGGCGTCTCCTCCTGACCGGCGGTGTCGAGCGCCGGGACCACCGTGACGGAGCCGTTGCGGCGCCGGCGTTTGGGCAGACCTCCCGAGGTCGTCCCCACCACGTGCGAGGGGCCCACGACCGGGACCGGCGCGAGGCGCTGGGGTGCGGCCTCCGGGCCCGCGGTGTCCTGGACGCCGGCCACGGGGGACGGAGCGTCGGCCGCGAGGAGGCTTTCGGGCACACGAATCACTGCACGCACTCCGCCGTAGGGGGATACGGAGCCGACGGAGACGGCGAAGCCGTAGCGGGCGGCGAGCATGCCGCACACGGCGAAGCCGAACCGCGGCGGATCGCCGAGACCGGTGATGTCGACGGGACCGTCGACGGACAGCAGGGCCGCCGCCCGGTCCTTGGTCTCCTGGTCCATGCCCAGGCCGGCGTCGTCCACGATGAAGCACACACCGGTCGGTACGGTCTGGATGTTGACCTCGACCGGCGTCCCGGGCGCGCTGTAGTTCGTCGCGTTGTCCAGCAGTTCGGCCAGTACGACGGCCACCGGCTCGACCGCCTTGCCGACGAGCGAGACGTTGACTTGCGAGTGGACGCCGACCCGGTCGAAGTCCCTGATCCTGCCCTGGGCGCTGCGGGCGACGTCGTAGACGGTGGCGGCGCCCTCACGCCTGCCCAGCCAGCCGCCGCAGAGCACGGAGATGCCCTTGGCGCGGCGGCCGAACTGGCTGCCCGTGTGGTCGACCGTCATCAGGTCGGCCAGGACGTCCGTGGTGTCGCCGTACTTCTTCAGCAGGTCGTCGAGGAGTACCTGCTGCTCCTCGGCGAGCGACTGGAGCGTTCCCATGGCGGACTTCAGCACCGCCTTGGTGGCCGCCTCCGCGTCCGCCCGTACGTCGGTGAGGTCCTGCTGGTGCCGCGAGGTCAGCGCGGCGACGTGCGCGTGCAGCTGACCGACGTCACCGTGGGCCTTTGCCAGTCCTGTCTCCAGGTCCTTCCGTGTTCTTCGGAGAGCCATGTTGGTTCTCCGGGCACGCATCACTGCGGCGACCGCAGCGACGAGCACCACCAGCAAGATCCACAGCAGTGGATCCGTGGTCAATGACGTCATGAGACTCTCTTCAAGTCGCATCGCGCCGGGAGCGTGCAGAGCGCGATGGTGCCTTTGACTGTCCCCCAGACGCGTTCATGACACGCCGTCAGCCCACTGAAAAGTGGGATGATCTTATCAGCCATACAGACACAACCGGCGGGCCCCGAGCGCCAATTGAGACGTCACCAAACCCACACACCCCCGTCATCTGCCCGTCGGACAACGACGGGCGGCGGGGGCGGGCGGTCTCAGCGCGGCCACACCCCCGTGGCCAGGAACGAGTCGATCGCCGCCGCGTACGGTGTGATGTCCAGGCCCTGCTCCGCGAGCCACGCGTCCGAGTAGTACTTGTCCAGATACCGGTCCCCCGGGTCGCACAGCAGGGTGACGACACTGCCCGTACGGCCCTCGGCCACCATCTCGGCGACGATCTTCAGCGCGCTCCACAGGCCGGTGCCCGTGGAACCGCCCGCCTTGCGGCCGATGGCGCCCTCCAGCGCCCGCACGGCGGCGACACTGGCCGCGTCGGGGACCTTCATCATCCGGTCGATCGCCCCGGGCACGAAGCTCGGCTCCATGCGCGGCCGGCCGATGCCCTCGATCCGGGAGCCGCAGTCGCAGGTGACGTCCGGGTCGCCGGCGGTCCAGCCCTCGAAGAAACAGGAGTTGTCCGGATCGGCCACGCAGATACGGGTGTCGTACTGCATGTAGTGGACGTAACGGGCGAGGGTCGCCGAGGTGCCGCCGGTGCCCGCCGTGGCGACGATCCACGCCGGCTCCGGGAACCGCTCCAACTGCAACTGACGGAAGGTCGATTCGGCGATGTTGTTGTTGCCGCGCCAGTCCGTGGCCCGCTCGGCGTAGGTGAACTGGTCCATGTAGTGGCCGCCGGTCTCCACCGCGAGGCGGGCGGACTCCTCGTACATCTTCCGGGAGTCGTCCACGAAGTGGCACCGGCCGCCGTGGAACTCGATCAGGCGGATCTTCTCGGCGCTTGTCGTGCGCGGCATGACCGCGATGAAGGGTACGCCGATCAGCTTCGCGAAGTAGGCCTCGGAGACCGCCGTCGAGCCGCTGGACGCCTCGATGACCGGGCGGTCCGGACGGATCCAGCCATTGCACAGGCCGTAGAGGAACAGGGAACGCGCGAGCCGGTGCTTGAGGCTGCCGGTCGGGTGGGTGGACTCGTCCTTCAGATAGAGGTCGATACCCCACCGCTCGGGCAGGGGGAAGCGCAGCAGGTGCGTGTCCGCCGACCGGTTGGCGTCGGCCTGAACCTTACGAACGGCTTCTTTCAGCCAACCGCGGTAGGCGGCGTCGCTGCGGTCGACGTCGAGGGTGGCGCCGGCCCTGGCCTGGGGGGTGGTGCTCACTGAGGGGCTCCTTACGCTCGTCGCCGACGGCGCCTCACGCGGGCCGGCATGTCGAGCATAGGCACCTTTCACACACCTTCCCACCTGCATAAACGCAGCTTTGAGCCACCCAAAGACGCTCTGGGGCACAGACGTGCGAGCCGACTGGGGGCGCATGGACGCAAGTGCTCCGGGCGGCTGTCGCGGGCGCCCCGCGCGTACTGGTGCTCCACGCCTCCCCGGGGCAGACTGCACGCGTCGGGACGACCCGTCCCGGACGGGGGCGCACACGGAACCATGGAAACACCGCGAGACGGAACCACGGAGACACCGCAAGGGGGCGTCGGGACATGGCGGAGCCGGAGTTCACGGCCACAGGAGTGCGCATAGGCAAACGCCTGCGTTCGCTCACCCGGGCCGGACAGGTCCGGATCAGCGACGGCAGGCTGCAGTTGCTCACCAGCTACGGCAGCGAGATCGACAGCGCGCCGGTGCAGGCGGTGCGCGCCTCCACACCGTGGTTCGTGCCGGACGACCGGGCACTGGCCGATGTCAACGGCACGCGGTACCTGCTGACGCTGGGCGAGCGGGACCCCGCCCCCGGCCGGCCCGGACCGCCCGCGGCACGGCGGTTCGTCGAGGCGGTCCGCCGCGCGGCGGGCGGAGGGGGCGGCTGAGCGGCGCCCGTAGCGGCCGTAGCGGCGAGTTGCGGGAGCGCTTCCGCTGCGTCACGCTGGTCTCACGTCACTCTGGGTTTACCGGCGATAACGCTGCGAACCAGCCCGCCGGCCACGACAGCAGGCAGACGTTTGGACGCAAGCACCCTGCTGGATCCGTTGTTCTCCGTGTTTCTTCCGGTTCCTCCGGACCTCACATCGGGGAGTCGCAGCCGTGATCAGTCACCCAAGCAGGCACTGCACGGTGGAGCTCCAAGCCCTGCCGTCGCGGATCGGCCAGGTCCGCAGAATCGTATCTGCGCAGTTGCGCTACTGGCATCTGGACCCGTTGATAGACCGGGCCGCGCTCGGTGTGACGGAGCTGCTGAGCAACGTCCACCGGCACGCCAGGCCCGACAAGTCGTGCACCGTCGAGCTGGAGCTGCTGCCGGACCGGCTCACGGTCTCGGTGCACGACCACGACCCCCGTCTTCCGGTGCCGTCCGACGCCACGGCCGCGCCGGACGCCACACCGCTGGCCACGTGCGGGCGGGGCCTGGCGATGGTGGCCGCGGTGAGCGAGAGCTGGGGCGCACGGCCGGACGGCGAGAACGGCAAGGTCGTGTGGTTCACACTGCCGGCCCCGGCGCCGGCCGCCGCCCATCCGGCGCGGTCGCCGCGGGGAACCGTACGACCGGCGGCCACACCCACCCCCGTCACGGCGGGGACGGCTGTCACGGCGGGGACGGCCGTCACGGCGGGGGCGACCGTCACGGCGGGGACGGCCGTTACCGCGGGTACCGCCGTTCCGTCCGGGGCTCCGGTTCCGGCCGGTGTCGCCGGCCCTTCCGGGACTCCGGCTCCCGCGAGCCTCGCTGGTACTTCCCGTACTCCGGTTCCCGTGGTCGTCGCTGGGCCTTCCGGGGCGCCCACTCCGGCGGTCACGTCCGCCCCGGCGGGGGCTTCCCTCCCGGCGGGGGCTTCCCTCCCGGCTGGGGCTTCCCTCCCCGCGGGGGCCGGGGCCTCCGTCCGGGCAGGGGCGGAGGTGTCCCCGGGGACGGTTTCCCCGCCCACCATGGCGCCCGCGCCCGCAGTGGGTCCTGCCTCGCCCGGGGCCGGGGCGCCGGCTCCGGCACGGTCGGCCGTGCCGGGCTGACCGGACTGCGGCCGGTCCGGTGCCGCCGTTCCGGTGTCCCCGGCGCCGACGGAGTGAGACGGCCCGCGCGGTGATGCGCGGGCCATCGCCGACGGGCGGTCGCCGCGGCGGTCGGCGTGGACACCAGGTCGACCGCCTGGAAGACGAAGCCGGTCCGGTCGCGGCACAGCATGAACAGGCGTCGTCGTCCGGCGTCCCAGGAGTGACGTCGGCGCCGTCCAGGGCGTGTACCGCGGTCGCCTCACTGCCTGCGCCTTCCGTCGCCCACACCTTCACGACGTCCGCCACGCGGGCCGCGTCCGCACCACCGTCGTCGTGGTCATGACGTACCGCCCGTGCCCGCACGACCGAACTGCTCCTCCAGGACGGACAGGCGGCGCCAGTACTCGTCCTCGTCGATCTCGCCGGAGGCGAAGCGGCGGCCGAGGACCGCGAGCGGCGAGCCGCCCGCCGGGCGTGCCGCGTCCACCGGCCGCCGGGGGCCGCCGCGCCCGCGCCAGGCGGTGCGGCGCAGGACCGTGACGGCCCCGACGGCGACGGCCGCCCAGACGAGCGGGAAGAACAGGATCCACGGGCCGGGCCCGCCGTCCCAGTGAGCCAGGGTCTGCATCTCGGGTCGTCTCCCTCGTGAGCCGGGGTCTTCTGGTGCTGTCACGAGGTTCCCGCCGACTGGGGTCCGGGTCGTCGTGCGGCCGGCGGCACCGCGCGTACCCCCGTGGGAGTACGGGTCGGAGCCCGCCCTGCTTCCTGCTTCCTGCTTCCTGCTTCCGGTGAACTCACCCCGTCTGTCCGTCGACGGACTGGCGCTATGTAACTACTAGTATGTACAGTGACGGCATGAGCACCCCGGAACGACTGATCGAGTCCACCCGCGAACTGCTGTGGGAGCGCGGGTACGTGGGCACCAGCCCCAAGGCGATCCTGGAGCGCGCGGGGGCCGGCCAGGGCAGCATGTACCACCACTTCAAGGGCAAGCCCGATCTCGCCCTGGCCGCCATCCGGCGCACCGCGCAGGAGCTGCGGGCGGCCGCCGAGGCCGCTCTCGGCGGTCCGGGCACGCCGTACGAGCGCATCGAGGCGTATCTGCTGCGCGAGCGTGACGTACTGCGCGGCTGCCCGGTCGGCCGGCTCACCATGGACCCGGACGTGATCGCGAGCGAGGAACTGCGCGCGCCGGTCGAAGAGACGATCGCCGCCATTCGTGAGCGGATCGCCGCGATCGTCGAAGAGGGCAAGCGGCAGGGGCAGTTCGCGCCCGGTCTGGACGGCGAGGAGATCGCCGCCGCCGTCTTCGCGACCGTGCAGGGCGGCTATGTCCTCGCCCGCGCCTCCGGGTCCCCCGCCGCCTTCGACGCCGGCGTACGCGGACTGCTCGCCCTGCTCGCGCCCCGAACTCCCGGACAGGAGAACTGAGTCACGTGCACATCACCAGACGGCGTCCCGACACCCTGAGGGGGCCGGCGGAGAACTTCACCGGCACGGTCTGGCTGGACCAGATAGCCGCCCCCGCCGCCCCCTCCCGGCTGCGCATGTTCAACGTCCACTTCGCGCCGGGCGCCCGCACGGCCTGGCACCGGCACCCGCACGGCCAGGTGCTGCACGTCCTGGAGGGCGAGGGGCTGGTGCAGCGCAGAGGCGGTGCGGTGGAGGAGATCCGCGCGGGCGACACGGTGTGGATCGAGCCGGACGAATGGCACTGGCACGGTGCCGGACCTCGCACCTTCATGACCCACCTCGCGGTCGTCGAGGCCGCCGCGGACGGCACCACCACCGAGTGGGGCCACCAGGTGTCCGCCGCCGGCCACCCCGACTGACTACGGCGCTCACGCCGTCACGCCCGTCACGCCCGTCACGACGAAAGGCACGTTCGATGCACGCCCTGCAGTACGAGATGACCCTCCCCGCCGACTACGACATGGGCATCATCCGCGCCCGGGTCACCCGTGTCAGCCCCGCGCTGGAGGAGTGGGCGGGCCTCGGTCTCAAGGCGTACCTGATACGCGAACGCGGCGTACACGGCTCGCCGGTGAACCAGTACGCGCCGTTCTACCTGTGGAACACGCTCGAAGGCATGAACCGCTTCCTGTGGGGCGGCGCCTTCCAGGGACTCGTCGACGACTTCGGCAGGCCCGCGGTGCGGCAGTGGACCGGGCTCGGCTGTGCCGAGGGCACCGGCTCCCGCCCCGCGGTCGCCGTGCGGCGGCGCCGGCCGGTGCCGGAGGGCGTCGAGTTGACGGTCCTGATGGAGGACGCCGTGGCCGAGGCGGAACGTCTGGCGGCCGAGGACGGCGCGGTGCTGGCCGCGACGGCCGTGGACGCGCACCGCTGGGAACTGGTGCACTTCTCGCTGTGGGAGCACGACGCGCCCAAGGCCGACGGCGATGTGTTCGAGGTGCTGCACCTGTCCGCACCCGGCCGGGACCGGATCGCGCGCGGACGGCAGTGGTGACGCGCGTCCGTACGGTCCTCGGCGACGTCCGGCCCGGCGAACTGGGCGTGTGCGACGCGCACGACCATCTCTTCCTGCGCAGCCCGCGGTTGCCGGGTCAGGAGCTGGCCGACGTCTGCGCCGCGCGGGCCGAGCTGGCGGCGTTCCGCGCGGCGGGCGGGGCGGCCGTCGTGCAGTGGACGCCGTACGGCATGGGACGTCAGGCGGCGGACCTGCCGGCGCTGTCCCGGGCGACCGGGGTACGGATCGTCTGCGCCACCGGACTCCACCAAGCGGCGCACTACGAACCGGAGGTGCTCGGCCGGCTGCGCGGCGGACGGCTGGCCGCGCTGTTCGTCTCCGAACTCACCGAGGGCATCGGCGCGACCGGGGTACGGGCCGGACTGATCAAGGTGGCGGGTGGCTTCCACGGGCTCGACGCGCACGCCCGCTGGACCATGACCGCGGCGGCCGAGGCGCACCATGCCACCGGCGCGCCCATCGCCGTACACCTGGAGCTGGGCACCGGCGCGCTGGACGTGGTGGACCTGCTGTGCGGCGAGTTGGGCGTGGCCGGGGAGCGGGTGATCCTGGGCCACCTGAACCGCTCCCCCGACCCGGTCGTGCACCGGCAGGCCGCCGCGGCGGGCTGCTGGCTGGCGTTCGACGGGCCGTCCCGCACCCATCACGCCACCGACTGGAGGATGCCGGAGGCGGTGGGGACCCTGGCGGAGGCGGGGTTCGGGGACCGACTGCTGCTCGGCGGGGACACCGTGACCGCCGGGGCGCGCTCGGTCGACGGCGGGCCCGGGATGCCGTACCTCCTGCGCCGGGTACGGCAGCGGCTGGCCGAGACGGTGGGCACGGAGCTGGTGGACCGCGTGCTCGCGGAGCATCCGGGGCGGGCGTTCGGGACCGACTGGCCATGAGCACGCCCATGGGCCACTGCCCGAAGAGCGGCGGACTTCGGCCTCGAACCGGTGGAATACCCCGGCACGCGCGTCATGGGCGCCACCCCGAAGGAGCGCGGCGGGTCGGTCACCGTGGACGGTCCGGCTCGGCGGATCACCGTGACGTACTGACGGCTCCGGGCGTCACGGGTCGCCCGCTCAACGGGCCAGCGCGCCCAGCGGATCGTCCAGTACCGGCTGCCAGGCCAGTTCCGCGGCGCCGACCAGGCTGTTGTGGTCCAGGGTGCACGGCAGGATCGGGACGCCGCCGCTCTGACCCCACAGGCTGCGGTCGGCGACCACCGCGCGCAGCCGGCCGGGGTCCGCGTCCAGCAGGGTGCGGTGCAGGCCGCCGAGGATGATGCGGTCCGGGTTCAGGATGTTGACCAGGCCGGCCAGGCCGAGGCCGAGGCGGTCGATGAGGGCTTGGGCGGCCGTACGGACGGCCGGGTCGGCGTACTGGGTGCGCAGCAGATCGTCGGCCTGCTGGAGCAGCGACACCTCGGGGCCGGGCTCGCGGCCCGCCTCCACGAGCAGGGCCAGCGGGTCCGCCTCCACGTCCAGGCAGCCACGGCTGCCGCAGTGGCAGGGGCGGCCCTCCGGGTTGACCGTGAGGTGGCCCACCTCCAGCGCGAGACCGGAACTTCCGGTGTGCAGACGGCCGTCCAGGACGAGTGCGCCGCCGACACCCCGGTGCCCGGTGGCCACGCACAGCAGGTCGCGCGCGCCCCGGCCGGCGCCGTGCCGGTGCTCGGCGAGGGCGACGAGGTTCACGTCGTTGCCCGTGAACGCGGGCCCGCCGATGCCGGCGGCGCGCACGCATTCGGCGAAGATCTGCCGGACGGGGGCGCCGACGGGCCAGGCCAGGTGCAGCGGGTTGAGAGCCAGGCCGTCGGGTTCGGCGACGGCGGACGGCACGGCGAGTCCGGCGCCGACACAGCGCCGCCCGGTCCTGTGCAGCAGCTCCGCGCCCGCCTCGACCACGGAGCCGAGCACCTTCGCCGGGTCGGCGTCGACGGTCTCGCAGCCGGGCGCGGTCGCCACGATCCGTCCGCCGAGGCCGACCAGCGCGGCCCGGAAGCCGTCGGCGTGGATCTGGGCCGCGAGGGCCACCGGCCCGTCCTCGGCGACCTCCAGCCGGTGCGAGGGGCGTCCCTGGGAACCGGCCGCGGAGCCGGGCCGGGCGTCCACCCGGATCAGGCCCAGCGCCTCCAGCTCGGCGGCCACCGCACCGGCCGTGGCCCGGGTGACGCCGAGTTCGGCGGTGAGCACGGCCCGGGTCGGCGCACGTCCGGTGTGCACCAGCTCCAGCGCCGGCCCCAGCGCCCCGCGCCCCCGGTCCAGCCGTGCCCTCGAGGTGGTCCTCTCCCCCGGTGTCCGGGGTTCCGCCTTGCCGCTCATGAGGGCGAGTCTCCCATGATCCGTACCCGGTGGGTCCTGTGCCGCCGGCTACAGGCCGCTCACCCGCAAGGTGATGTTCAGCCGGCCGGCGAGGTCCAGCCAGGCCGGCGCGGTGCCCGGGCGGACGCGCGGCACACCGTGGTGGGCGAGCCGGGACGGCCCGCCGAAGACGAACAGGTCGCCACTGCGCAGCTCCACGTCGGTGTACGGCTTCGCGCGCGTCTCGGTGTTCCCGAAGCGGAACACGCAGGTGTCGCCCAGGCTCAGCGAGACCACCGGCGCGTCCGCCCGCTCGTCGCCGTCGCGGTGCATGCCCATGCGGGCGTCGCCGTCGTAGAAGTTGATCAGTGCGATGTCGTACGGCTCGGCCGGTACGGCGGACGGCCCCAGCGCGTCGGTCACCGCGCGCCGGCCCAGCTCGCCGAGCCACTCCGGGAACGGCTTCACGGGGCTGCCGTCACCGTCGACCGCGGAGCGGGCGTAGGTGTACGGGTACCAGTGCCAGCCCAGGCAGACCTGGCGGGCGGTCATCGTGCCGCCGCCCGGCGTGCGGACCGTGCGCAGTCCGGCGGGAGGCCGCGCCCACTCCCGGCAGGCGGCGAGCAGGGCGCGCTGCCGCTCGGTGTCCAGCCAGTCCGGGACGTGCACGGCGCCCGGCGCGACCTCCGCGCGCTCCCGGGGGAACAGCTCCTCCTCCATGCCCCCATCCTGCCCCACGGCCTCTGATCTGCGGCTCGGCTAGCCTGGACGCACGATGAGCGACCGTATGACGACACCGTGGGGCGAGGTCGAGCTGACCCGCTTCCCCGAGGATCCGCGCGACCGGCTGCGTGCTTGGGACGCCTCCGACGCGTACCTGCTGCGCCACCTCGCCGAGGAGAGAGTGCCGCTCACCGGTACGGTCGTGGTGGTCGGGGACCGCTGGGGCGCGCTGGTCACCGCGCTGGCGGAGCACCGGCCGACGCAGATCACGGACTCCTTCCTCAGCCAGGAGGCGACCCGCGCGAACCTGGCGCGGGCGGGCGTGGAGCCGGGTGCCGTACGGCTCCTCACCACGCAGGACCCGCCACCGGAGCGGGTGGACGTGCTGCTGGTACGGGTGCCCAAGAGCCTGGCGCTGCTGGAGGACCAGCTGCTGCGGCTGGCGCCCGCCGTGCACGCGGACACCGTCGTGATCGGCACGGGCATGGCGAAGGAGATCCACTCCTCGACGCTCCAGCTGTTCGAGCGGATCATCGGGCCGACCCGGACCTCCCTGGCCCGGCAGAAGGCCCGGCTGATCCTCTGTACCCCGGCTCCGGCCCTGGATCGGCCCGCGAACCCGTGGCCGTACAGCTACGCCGTACCGGACGGCGTCGGCGCGGTGTCGGGACACACGGTGGTCAACCACGCGGGCGTCTTCTGCGCCGACCGGCTGGACGTCGGCACCCGCTTCTTCCTCCAGCACCTGCCCGCTCCGGGGGCCGGGCGCGTGGTGGACCTCGGCTGCGGCAACGGTGTGGTCGGTACGGCGGTGGCGCTGGCGGATCCGTCGGCCGAGGTGCTGTTCGTGGACGAGTCGTTCCAGGCGGTGGCCTCGGCGGAGGCGACGTACAAGGCGAACGGGGTGCCGGGGCACGCCGAGTTCCGGGTGGGGGACGGGCTGGCCGGGGTCGCGCCCGGCAGCGTCGACCTGGTCCTGAACAACCCGCCGTTCCACTCCCACCAGGCGACCACGGACGCGACGGCGTGGCGCATGTTCACCGGGGCGAAGCGCGCGCTGCGTCCGGGCGGCGAGCTGTGGGTGATCGGCAACCGCCACCTCGGCTACCACGTGAAGCTGAAACGCCTGTTCGGAAACAGCCGACTCGTCGCGAGCGACCCGAAGTTCGTGGTGCTGAAGGCGGTCAAGAGGGGGTGAGACGGGGCCGGGCGCGAGGGGGCGGGACGGGGAGCCCGGCGGTGACCGCACGGGCATCACCGTCGGGGGGTCTGGTCAGGCGGGGGTGCGGGCGATGACGCCGATGATGCGGGTCACCTCGCGCGCCATCGCGTCCCGGCCCACGCTGAGGTACTTCCGGGAGTCGACCGCCTCCGGGTTGGCGGCGAGAAACGCGCGGATCGCCCCGGTCATGGCGGCGTTGAGCGCAGTACCGACGTTGACCTTGGCGATGCCGCCGGCGACCGCCGCGACCAGCGCGTCGTCCGGCACACCGGAGGAGCCGTGCAGGACCAGCGGCACGGGCAGCGCGGCGGACAGCCGCTTGAGCAGTCCGTGGTCGAGCCGGGCCGTACGGGTGGTCATGGCGTGCACGCTGCCGATGGCGACGGCCAGACCGTCGACGCCGGTCCCCGCGACGAAGTCCCGTGCCCGAGCCGGGTCGGTGCGTGCGCCGGGTGCGTGCGCGTCCAGCGGAGGGCTGCCGTCCTTGCCCCCGATCTGCCCCAGCTCCGCCTCGATCCACAGCCCTTGGTCATGGGCCCAGTCGGTGGCGGCCCGGGTGGCGGCGAGGTTGTCGGTGTACGGCAGGCGGGCCGCGTCGTACATGACCGAGCCGAACCCGGCGTCGGGCGCCTGGCGCAGCAGGTCGTCGCTCTGCACATGGTCCAGGTGCAACGAGACCGGCACACCGGCCCCTTCGGCGGCGGCGACGGCCGCGCGGGCCAGCGGCAGGAGCCGCCCGTACCGGAACTTGACGGCGTTTTCGCTGACTTGGAGGACGACGGGCGCACCGGCCGACTCGGCGCCGGCGATGACGGCCTCGATGTGTTCCAGGGTGATGACATTGAAGGCGGCGACGGCGGAGCGGGCTGCTGCGGCCCGGGTGACCAGCTCGCCGGTGGGCACGAGGGGCACGTGAGGTGTCCTTCCTGGACGGGACCGGCGGGCTCAGGGAGTGAGGATCACCGAGCGGGTGAGGTGCCGCGGCCGGTCGGGGTCGAGCCCCCGGGCAGCCGCCACGGCCACCGCGAGCCGCTGTACGCGCACGAGTTCGGCGAGCGGGTCCAACTCCCCCTCGATCCACGACGCGCCGGTGGTGCGAACCTGTTCGGCGAGCCCGTCGGGCGCCGTGCCGAGCATCCAGGTGGCCGTGCCCTCGGTGGTGACGCTGATGGGGCCGTGCCGGTACTCCATCGCCGGGTACGCCTCGGTCCAGGAGAGGGACGCCTCGCGCATCTTCAGTCCGGCTTCGTTGGCGAGCCCGACGGTCCAGCCGCGCCCGAGGAAGGTGAACTGCGTGCAGTCCACGAGTCCTTCGGGCAGGGGAAGGGCAAGGGCGGTGCGCGCGTCGGTGACGACCGCGTCGGTGTGCAGGCCGAGATGAGCGCGCAGGAGGGTGAGTGCGGTGGTGGCGAACCGGGTCTGGACGACGGAGCGTTCGTCGGCGAAGTCCAGGACGACGAGGTCGTCGGCGGCTGTCCTGACCGGGGTGGCGGGGTCGGCGGTGATCGCGGTGGTACGCGCCTGCCCGGCCGACCTGGCGAGCAGTTCCAGCACCTCGGTGGTGGTGCCGGACCGGGTGAGGGCGACGACCCTGTCGTACGGCCGCCCGTACGGGAACTCGGAGGCGGCGAACGCGTCGGTCTCGCCCTGCCCGGCCCCTTCGCGCAGGGCGGCCACCGCCTGGGCCATGAAGTACGAGGTCCCGCACCCGACGACGGCGACCCGCTCCCCCGGCTCCGGCAGTGCGCCCCGGTGCCGTCCGGCCTCCTCGGCCGCCCGTATCCAGCACTCCGGCTGGGTGTTCAGCTCGTTCTCGACATGGGTCATGCCCACACCCTCCCCTTGCTGATTGTTCCTGCAAGATATAGCGAGCTTTCGAACACAATCAAGCATTCGGTGTCAGGCCGGGTGCGCTAGGGTCGCCGGGAGACCTGATGCGGTCGGAGAACGGCCGGAAGAAGCGGAACGGAGGCTGCGGATGTCCCGGGACGCCCGCTGGAAGGCGCTGCTGGAACTGCTCGTCGAGCGCGGTCGGCTGGACGTCGAGGAGGCGGCCGCCGAGCTGGCGGTGTCGGCGGCGACCATCCGCCGCGACTTCGACCAGCTCGCCGAACAGCAGATGCTGGTCCGCACCCGGGGCGGAGCCGTGGTGCACGGGGTGTCGTACGAACTCCCGCTGCGCTACAAGACGGCCCGGCGCGCCTCGGAGAAGCAGCGCATCGCCAAGGCGGTGGCCGAGCTCGTCGCTCCGGGCGAGGCGGTGGGTCTGACCGGTGGCACGACCACCACGGAGGTGGCCCGCGCGCTGGCCGTGCGGGGCGACCTGTCCACCGGCTCCCCGGCGCTGACCGTCGTGACCAACGCGCTCAACATCGCCAACGAGCTTGCCGTACGCCCCCAGTTCAAGATCGTGGTGACCGGCGGGGTGGCGCGCGCGCAGTCGTACGAACTCATCGGCCCGCTCGCGGACGGGGTGCTGAGCCAGATCACGCTCGACATGGCCGTACTCGGTGTCGTCGGCTTCGACGTCGCGCACGGGGCGGCGGCGCACGACGAGGCGGAGGCCGCCATCAACCGACTGCTGTGCGAGCGGGCCGAGCGCGTGGTGGTCGCCGCCGACTCCAGCAAACTGGGCCGCCGGGCGTTCGCCCGGATCTGCGGGACGGAACTGGTGGACACCCTGGTGACGGACTCGACGGCGGAGCCGGAGACGGTACGACGGCTGGAGGAGGCGGGCGTCCGGGTGCTGGCGGTGTGACCCGGAGCGGGCGGCCGGGCCGTGCCTCCGGTGAAGCCTGGATCAGTCGCCGTCTCCCCGCACGACCGCGGCGTAGCGCTCGGCCGACATGGCGCGCAACGCCCTGAGTCGGTGCCGCGCGAAAGTCTGTGCCCGCTCCTGCGGCCGACCTGGCCGACCTGGGTGAAGGCTCGGCCGGTCGCCCCCGGTTCAGTAACCGCTGAGGTCGGCCTTCACGAACCCGGCGCCCCGCTGGTCGTTGCAGCCCACCACCGGCCGGTCGGCCGGGTCGGGCCACGTCTGCGGGGCCTGGAGTGCCACGCTCACCAGCGTCAGCAGCAGGTCGACGTCGCTGGCGGCGTCCAGGCGCAGGGTCACCCACTGCGAGCCGGGCACGATCCTGATCGCACCCGAGCCTTTGAGGTCCTTGGCGAACCGCCTGACGGCCCGGTCGGTGAGGTGCAGATCGACATCACGCTCGGAGTGGAAGTGGACGATCTCCCCCTGGACCGAACTCAGCGCCCGGCCCAGACCGCAGCTCGGGGCGGTCTGTCGGAGATCCGGCCAGGTCGCCAGTTGCGCGAGCGCACGCGAGGCCAACGTCATGGGCCCATCATGGCGCGCTCACCCGCCCGCAACCAGCTCGTGAGCGAGCATTAACCGTCCCGTATCCACCCCGCGTTCCGGAACCCGCACACACATCCACCCGTCGAACGCGCCTACTCCCGGCCCCGGTTGCCCCACCGCGTGGCGCGCAGCGGGTGGAACCGCAGGTGGGCAGGTACGGGCAGACCCCTGCGCCGGCCGTCCCGACGCCGCCCGCGCGGCCAGCTCGGGCAGGTGTTCCGCTCTTCACCGGCACGCACGTCCGATACGCCTCCTTTGCCACCGGTTCTGCTGCGATGGCGCGACGGCCGCCGCGCCGCCGCGCGGAGTCTCGAGCGCTCACGGACGGGCGGCAAGTAACGCCCCACCGCACAACCTTCCGTTCTGCTCGTGCAACAGGGTTACAGGGCTACAGCAGTGCAGCGGCGGCCAAGCGTGTGGTGTGCACGTGCGGACCGCTCGCGGGTGGCACAACGGCCGCCTGCTCAACAGCGGCAGGCTCGAGCCGCCCGTTCGTTCGCAACGAGCGGCCGTCCCCGTTTCCTCCGGCCGGTACCTCGGTGAACACGAGCGCGTCCACATCGCCGACCGGCTGCGGGAGAAGGCATCCCTCCGCACGATCGCCGCCGAGCTGGGCCGCAGTCCCTCGACCATCAGCCGCGAGATACGCCGAAACGGTGCGCTCTGGCGCGGCGCCGAGTGGACCTACCGGCCGCAGCCCCGGTTCACCGCCTCCATGGTGATGATCAGCGACCGGCCCGCCGAAGCGGCTGACCGTGCCGTCCCCGGCCACTGGGAAGGCGACTGCATCGGCGGCGCCGGTCACCGTTCCGCCATCGGCACACTCGTCGAGCGCACGACCCGCTTCACCATGCTGGTACACGTGCCCAACGGGCACCGGGCCGAGCACTTCCACCAGGCACTCACCACCACCATCAGCCGGCTTCCGCCGCATCTGCGACGGAGACCACCACCCTCAGTACCCACTTATTTGTGGGTACTTGTCGGTGCAGGGAGGCAGAGCGGAACCTGGTCACACGGCGTCGTGAGGGGCGCCGAATCTGAGTGAGGCGGGAGTGACCATGCGTCAGGAGGCCGACTCTGCCTGGGCGAGCTTCTCCAGGCGGCGGTGGCCCCAATCCGAGACAGGCCCCAGGGCCTCCGAGAGCTCGCGGCCGAACGGGGTGAGGGAGTACACCGTTTTCAGCGGTAGCTCGTCATGCACCACCCGGTGCACCAGTCCGTCAGCCTCCATCTCGCGGAGCGCCTGAGTCAGTACCTTCTCGCTGAGGCCCGGCAGCCGACGCCGCAGCTCCCCGGGGCGCCACGGACCGGATTCCAGCAGCCACAGCAGAACGGTCTTCCACTTGCCGTCGATCACGGCAATCGCGGCCGTCACTCCGCAGACGTTTGTGTCCCTGGCGCGGCTTCGCGTCACGTGAGCCCCTTTCATCACTTTCTTCCAATACTTCTACAGAGGCTGAACAAACATGTCTTCACACCCCCAACAGTCTGCCGTCACCGTGCTGGGTCTCGGGCCGATGGGCCGAGCTTTGGCCGGAGCGTTCCTGGATGCTGGCCTGCGGACGACGGTCTGGAACCGGACACCGGGCAGGAACCGCGATCTGGTCGAGCGAGGCGCAGTCGGAGCCCGATCCGCAGAAGAGGCGGTCGCCGCGAGCGGGCTGACCGTGGCCTGCGTGGTGAACTACGACGCTGTGGACGCCATTCTGCGGCGCGAGGCGGTTACCGACGCGCTCAAGGGCCGCACGGTGGTGAACCTGAGCGCCGACACCCCGGCCCGGGCCCGCGACACGGCGGCCTGGGCGGCCGGGCACGGCATCCAATACCTGGACGGCGCCATCATGACACCGACCACGACCATCGGAACGCCTGCCGCGGTCTTCATCCACAGCGGTCCCGAGGAGCTCTACCGCAAGCATCTACCTGTCCTTGAGGCGCTGGGCGGCACACACACCCATCTTGGCGAGGAGATCGGCCGGGCGGCCGCCTACGACATCGCGCTGCTGGATATCTTCTGGACTGCCATGGCGGGCTATGCACACGCCCTGGCGGTGGCCAAGGCTGAGGGTGTCACCGCGCAGGAGCTGGCCCCGTTGGCCAAGGGCATAGGCGCGATCATCCCGCCACTCTTCGAGCAGGCCGCGGAGGGTGTGGACAGCGGCGACTTCTCCGGCGAGGGCAACCCGATCACCTCGGCAGCCTCGTCCATGGCCCACATCGTGCAGACCTCTGAAGGGCATGGCATCGACGCGGGCGTCATGCGCGCGGCAGAGGGCATGGCCCGCCGCGTCATCGGTCTGGGCCACGGCACGGACGGGTTCATCCGCATCGCCGAGGTACTGGGGCGCCGCTGAGGAAGCGGCAGGCGGCCGGGCCCCCGGCCGCGGCAGCAGCGCACCGACCTGACCCGGCACATCCGCATGGACCTGGACGCGGTCGCCACCGAACTCAACGGCCGCCCACGCAGGACGCTCGGCTGGGAAACCCCAGCCGAGCGTCTGTCTAACAGGCCGCGCACATTGGTGAGTGTTCATGGGCATCGGGTGGGGCGGTCGTCCCAGCGATGCGTCGTCCATGCTCGGCGGATGAGGCTACGAATGGTGATTATGGTGTCGGTGAGGTCGAAGAACGCGTCGATCACTGTGGTTCACCGTTCGTAGCAGCGGGCCAGGCGACGGAAGGCGTTTTGCCAGGCGTGGGTTCGCTCGACCTGCCGGCGTCCGGTGGCCTGGACGGGAGCTTTCTCGCCCTTGTGGGCGATCTGTCCTTGCAGGCCACGTGCGTCGAGCAGAGCGCGGGTGATGTCCGAGTCGTATCCGGCATCCAGGTGCACGGTGATGCCAGTCGGGAGCGGGCCGAGAAGAGGCGCGTGGACGTAGGACGGGCCAAGTTGCCGGGCCAGCCTCGTTGCTTCGGCGGGGGCGATGGTGCTGGTGTTGAGCACGATCGTGTCCGTTCGCAGCGAGTCACGGACATCGTCGAGGACCTTCTGGCAGGCCGGGCCGTCGAACAGTGCCAGGAGGACAAGGTCCGCCTGGGCCACAGCCTCGTTCGGGTCGCCGGTCATCTTCACAGTGCCTGACGCGCGCCCTGAGCGTGTCCAGCCGACGACGTCCCAGCCCTGGGCAGCCAGTCGTGTCGCGATCGCGCCACCCATGCGCCCCAGACCGAGGACGGCAGTCGTGTGTGGTGTGGTCATGCGCGCCACATTGGTGCACCTCGACAGATGCGACAAGCGCAGATTTCGCAAGCCCGCCCTGCGGAGTCCGCATACCGACTGCCACACTGCCGTCGTGGACTTGACTGTGTGGCGGGCTTTCGTGACCGTGTGCCGGGTCGGCTCGCTGTCAGCGGCGGCAGCCGAGCTGAATCACACGCAATCGGCCGTCTCCCGGCAGATCGCCGGGCTGGAGCGGCAGCTCGGCGTGCCTCTGGTGGAGCGCCATGCGCGTGGTGTGCGTCCGACGCCGGCCGGTGAGGTATTCCGGCGCCATGCCCTCGCCACGCTCAACGAGGCCGACCGCACCGTTCGCGCGGTACGAGATGTTTGCAACGGGGTGTGTGATCGGCCCCTGGCCATCGGAGCAACTCCGTCTCTCGCCGCGGGGATCGTTCCTGAGGCTCTCCGGGGCCTGCTGAGGCAGGCCGGACCGGTTCGGTGGAGCCTGCTCCCCGGCCTGAGCGCACAGTTGCACGGCCGCGTGATCGCGGGCGATCTCGACATCGCCGTCGTCACAGACGCTCCGCCGGGGCTGGCCGCCGACCCGCGGGTCGACCGGCGGTTCCTCGGGCTGGACGAGATGGTCGTCGTACTGCCCGCCGGCCATTCGCTGGCCGGGTGCGGACCGGTGCGCATCCAGGCGCTGGCCGACGAGACCTGGGTCGAGGACAACGACGGCTCTGCGGCGCTCCTGCGCCAGCACGCCGCCCGTGCGGGAGTCAGCGCCCGCATCGACCTCACCGCGGCCGATCTGCCCGGCAAGCTGGCCCTGGTCGCTACCGGTCATGCCATCGCGCTGATACCCGGGGTGATGACGTGCGCGCTGCGGGCCGACGTCACCACCACGCCCCTCGTCGGGCCCCCCACGCGTGGGATCTACGCGATCACGCCACGCCGCGACCCCCATCCCTGCGCAGTACCTCTGCTGGACCAGCTCACCACAGCTTTCGCTTCGGTCCATCCGGCCCGAGTTGATTACCAGCCGACCGAATCGAACGCCCATGACGCTGCGCCCGGCACTTCACGACGGCACCAGTGAAACGCCCCACGACAGACCCGAACCCGGTAGCAGGGGCCGGAGCCACGAGCCTCTTTGCGCGGTCTCTGAACTGCTCGCGGCTTGATCAACTCACCACGGTGTTGCAACGACCCATGGAATTCGCCACCCAGGGACGGGCCAGCGCACCTCGCGGCACATCCACGGACGGGCCAGGCCGCCCCGTGGCACATCCAGGGACGAGCCAGGCAGCCCCGCGGCACATCCAGGACGGCCCACGAGTGCGCCCCGCGGCACGCGGCGCGGCCGGGCGACCGGCCGCCCGATCTCTTGCCCGTCTTCCGCCGCCCCCCTAGGCTGCCTTTTGTGCCGATACTAAACAAAACCCGATCGCACAGCGTCGTGCCGGGCCGGAGCCTCACGGCACTGCGCGTGGCGATCACCGCCTTCTTCGCACTGGACGGGTTCATCTTCGCGGGGTGGGTCGTCCGCATCCCCGACATCAAGCACCAGACGCACGCCTCCGCCGGTGCCCTCGGGCTCGCCCTGCTCGGGGTGTCCGCGGGGGCCGTGCTCACCATGACGCTGACCGGCCGGCTGTGCCGCCGCTACGGCAGTCATCCGGTGACCGTGGTCTGCATGGCGGTGCTCGCGCTCAGCGTCGCGCTGCCGCCGCTCACCCACTCGGCGCCGGCGCTGGGAGCCGTCCTGCTGCTGTTCGGGGCGGCCTACGGCGGTGTCAACGTGGCCTTCAACAGCGCGGCCGTCGACCTGGTCGCCGCCTTGCGCAGGCCGATCATGCCCAGCTTCCACGCCGCCTTCAGCCTGGGCGGGATGGTGGGGGCGGGCCTCGGGGGGCTGGTCGCCGGCGCCCTCTCCCCCACCCGCCATCTCCTCGGCCTCACCGTCACCGGGCTGCTCGTCACCGCCGTCGCCGGACGCACCCTGGTGCGGTACGACTCGCCCGCGCCACCGGAGCGGACACCGTCCCGGGCAGCCGGGACGGACGGCGGTGCCGCGGGCAGGCGGGCCGGACGCGGGCTCGTGGTGGTCTTCGGGCTCGTCGCGCTGTGCACGGCCTACGGCGAGGGAGCGATGGCCGACTGGGGCGCGCTCCACCTCCAGCAGGACCTCGCGGCCTCCGCCGGCACCGCGGCCGCCGGGTACGCGTGCTTCGCGCTCGCCATGACCGTCGGCCGGTTGACGGGGTCGGCGCTGCTGGCCCGGCTCGGCCGGGCCCGGACCGTGATCGCCGGCGGCACCGTGGCCGCGGCCGGCATGCTCCTCGGTTCGCTCGCACCCTCCCCGTGGGCCGCGCTGACCGGTTTCGCGGTCACCGGCCTCGGTCTGGCCAACCTGTTCCCGATCGCCGTGGAGCGGGCGGGTGCGCTGGCCGGTCCGTCCGGCGTCGCCGTCGCCTCCACCCTGGGCTACGGCGGCATGCTCCTCGGGCCGCCGGCGATCGGGTTCATGGCCGACTGGTTCTCCCTGCCCACCGCACTCACCAGCGTGGCCGCCCTGGCCGCGGTCGCCGCCGCCATCGGGGCGTCCACCCGCCGGGTACTGGACCGCTGACGCCGTACCGGCACGGTTCCGCGCGCGCTCGCTCGTGCCCTTCGGACAGCGGCTCATCGGGGTGCCGTACCGGAGCGTCCGGCGGAGCCGCGGGAAGGCACCGGGCCGGGATCGCCGGACCGTTCCCGTCCGGCACACTCAACTCCATGGAGACTGCCGACTTCCTCGAGACCCTGGACCGCGAGGGCCGGGCGCTGGCGGGGGCTGCCGCCGCCGCGGGACCCGACGCCAAGGTGCCGACGTGCCCCGGGTGGCAGATACGCGACCTCTTGCGGCACACCGGCACGGTGCACCGGTGGGCCGCCGCCCACCTCACCGACGGGCACGCCGCGCCCCGCCGTGTCGGCGACCCGCCGGAGCTGGAGGACGCCGAGCTGGTGGCCTGGTACCGGGACAGCCACCGCCTGCTGGTGGACACCCTGGCCGCCGCGCCCGCCGATCTGGAGTGCTGGACCTTCCATCCCGCGCCCAGCCCGTCGCCGCTGGCGTTCTGGACCCGGCGCCAGGCGCACGAGACGACCGTGCACCGCTACGACGCCGAGGCGGCACGCGGCGGTACGCCGTCCCCGGTCGCGCCGGACTTCGCCGTGGACGGCATCGACGAACTGCTGCGCGGCTTCCACGCCCGCTCGCGGAGCCGCCTGCGCAGCGAGGAACCGCGCGTCCTGCGGGTGCGCGCCGTGCGTCCGGGGGCGGAGACGGACGCCGTGTGGACCGTACGCCTGACGGCCGAGCCGCCGGTGGCCGTGCGCACGGCGGACGGGACTGCGGAGGCCGAACTGTCGGGACCGGCCGATGAGTTGTACCTGGCGCTGTGGAACCGTACGGCCGTGCCGAAGGTGACCGGCGACCCCGCGCTCGCGGACCTGTGGCGGGAGCGTTCCGGGATCTGAGGGGCGGTCAGCCGGCGTCGGCCAGCATGCGGGCCAGCACCGCGCGCTGCACCGGCCGTACCTGGCCGTGCAGCGCGCGCCCCTTCGCCGTGAGCACCACCCGCACCCCGCGCCGGTCCTCCGGACACATCGCCCGGTCGACCAGGCCGTCCTTCTCCAGGCGGCCGATCAGCCGGGACAGCGCGCTCTGGCTGAGATGGACCCGGTCGGAGATCTCCTGCACCCGGTAGCCGCAGTCGCCGTCCGCCGCCACGCCCTCGGCGAGCAGGTCGAGCACCTCGAAGTCGCTCGCGCACAGGCCGTGCCCGTGCAGTGCCCGGTCCAGTTCGCACTGGGTGCGGGCGTGCAGGGCCAGCATGCCCCGCCACTGCTCAACAAGCCCCTGCTCGGCTTCCGTCGCCGCCATGAGCGCACCGTAGCAGAGAAACGAATTCGTTGCGCCGTAATTAAATGCGCTTGCATATTATGCACACGCATGCAGTCTCTACGATTATGCCGGGCTCGCGGGGTCCGAACCGAGGGGAAGACCCGGGGGACGCTTCCGCGCGTGCGCCCGGCGGGAGTTCCTTGCCCCGTCGGGCGCACATCTGTGAAACTGACGGAATGTACGCATACGGGGGCCGCCGCTCCGAGGCGGAGCGGGACGCGGCGACGGTCGAGATCGGCTACGCGCTGGTCAGCGCGGCGTTCGCGGCGGCGGTGCTGTTCGGGGCCGTGGCCGGCCCCGCGCTCCTCTTCTCCCTGCCGGGTCCCCTGTCCAAGGTCCTGCCGCCGCTCGGTGTGACGGTCGCGGCGGTCGTGTTCGTGGCCCGGGTGGTCGCCGTGCTGGTGCGCTTCCGGCACGCCTCTCAGCCCAGCCAGCCGGGCCGTACCAATCCCGACTCGTAGGCCAGCACGACGAGTTGGGCCCGGTCACGGGCGCCCAGCTTCACCATCGTCCGGCTCACGTGCGTCTTGGCGGTGAGCGGGCTGACCACCAGCCGGCGGGCGATCTCCTCGTTGGAGAGGCCGATGCCGACCAGCGCCATCACCTCACGCTCCCGCTCGGTGAGCCGGGCGAGGGCCCCGGCCGCCGCGGGCTCCTTGGAACGGGCGGCGAACTCGGCGATCAGCCGACGGGTGACGCCCGGCGACAGCAGCGCGTCCCCGTCGACCACCGTCCGTACGGCCCGCAGGAGTTCGTCGGGCTCGGCGTCCTTCACCAGGAAGCCGGAGGCGCCCGCCCGGATCGCCTCGAAGACGTACTCGTCCAGTTCGAAGGTGGTGAGCATGACCACCTTCACGTCCGCCGGCTCCGCGTCGGAGGTGATGCGCCGGGTCGCGGCCAGACCGTCCAGCACCGGCATGCGGATGTCCATCAGGACGACGTCCGGCCGCAGTTCGCGCACCCGGCGCAGCGCCTCCTCGCCGTCGGCCGCCTCGCCGGCCACCTCGATGTCCGGCTGCGCGTCGAGCAGCGCCCGGAAACCGGCCCGGACCAGCGCCTGGTCGTCGGCGAGCAGTACCCGGATCACCGGTCCTCCCGGAGGTCCGACGGCAGGACGGCGAGCACCCGGAAGCCGCCGTCGGGGCGCGGGCCCGCCTCGACGGTGCCGCCCAGGGCGGCGGCCCGCTCCCGCATCCCGGCCAGCCCGTTGCCACTGCCCCCGGCGTCCGCGCCGGTCGCCGGTCCGTCGTCGTCGACCCGCAGCCGCAGGGCCCCGTCGCCGTAGTCGAAGCGGACGCGCGCGTGCCGCGAACCGGAGTGCCGTACGACGTTGGTGAGGGCCTCCTGCAGGATGCGGAAGGCCGCCAGGTCGGCGCCGGGCGGCAGCCGTGGCGGTGCGCCTTCGGTCGCGACGGTCAGGCCCGCCGCCGCGGCCTGTGCCACCAGCTCCGGCAGCCGGTCGAGGCCGGGTGCGGGCGCGCGGGGCGCGGCGCCCGGTGCGCGCAGGGCGCCGAGCACCTGGCGTACCTCGCCGAGCGCCTCCTTGCCGGCGGACCTGATGGTGGTGAGCGCGGCCCGTGCCTGCTCCGGGTCGCTGTCGAACAGCGCCAGCCCCATGTTCGCCTGGACGTTGATGACGGAGATGCTGTGCGCGAGGACGTCGTGCAGCTCGCGGGCCATGCGCAGCCGCTCCTCGTCCGCGCGCCGCCGCGCCGCGTCGGCCCGGTCCGCGCGCTCCCGCGTCCACTGCTCGTGCCGCACCCGGGCCAGCTCGGACAGGGCGAGGACGACCAGCACCCAGGTGGCGATGACGATCTCCTGGCCGAGGCCCCCGCCGCGGTCCCCGGCGGGCGGAAGCCATCGGTGGAGCCAGAGCGAGACCAGGACATGTCCGCCCCACAGCAGCCCGACGGCCGCCCAGGCGGCCCGCCGGTGCCCGGCGACGACCGCGCTGAAGCAGCCCACCGCGACGGTCAGGAAGACCGGGCCGTAGGGGAAGCCGAGCGCCAGGTAGACCAGGGCCGCGGCGGCCGTGCCGAACGCGACGGGCACCGGGTGGCGGTTGCGCCACAGCAGCAGGACGGAGGCGAGGAGCAGCAGCACGCGCGCGGAGCCGTCGAGTGGCACGCGGTCCGGCTGGCCGGGCGCGGCGAAGGCGCTGCCGGTCAGCACGACCGCGGTGATCAGCACGGTGGAGCGCCAGGGCAGCCGGGCGCGGTGCGCCTCGGGATCGTCCGGGCGGTTCCACCACGGGGGCCCGTACCGCCACCAGTGCGAGGGGCCGCCTCGGGGCTGCTCTTCCATGCACGCCACGCTAGACGGCACCGGGCCGTGGGGCGTCGGCCCGGCGAGGTGATGACACGTACTCCCCGGGGAGTACGCCGCTCAGGACGGGGTCAGACCCACACTCTCGCCGAGCCGTCCGGCCGCGTGCCGGAAGAATCCCTCGCGGTCCTCCACCACCCGGTGGAACTGGCCGAAGACTTCGAACCCGATCAGTCCCATCAGCTGGGCCCAGGCGGCCACCAGCGGCGCCGCGGTCTCGGGCGGCAGGCCGGGGGCGAAGTCGGCGGTCATCCGCTCGGCCTCCGGGCGCAGCTCGGCGGGCAGGGGCAGGCGGGCCAGGCCCGGGCCCAGGTGGGCGTCCCGGACGACGCCGATGAGGACCAGCCCGATCCGGGCCGCGGCCGGGACGGTGGTGTCGGGGGCGGCGTAACCGGGCACGGGCGAGCCGTAGATCAGCGCGAACTCGTGCGGATGGGCGAGCGCCCAGCCGCGCGCCGCCTCGCACACGGTGAGCCAGCGGACCGGTGGCGGGGCCTCGGAGGCGGCGTCCCGGGCCTGCTCCGCCGTCTCGCCGAGGGAGTCGTAGGCGTCGATGATCAGGGCGGTGAGCAGGTCGTCCCGGCTGGGAAAGTAGCGGTACAGGGCCGACGAGGCCATACCCAGCTCGCGGGCGACGGCCCGCAGGGAGAGCTTTGCCGCGCCCTCCTGCGCCAGTTGGCCCCGCGCCGCCTCCTTGATGGCCGCGGTGACTTCCTCCCTGGCCCGTGCGCGGGCGCCCTGTGCGGTGCTCATGCCAGCAGTGTGCCATCCAGGAGAGCGCCGCACACAGAAGAGAGCGGGGAACCGAAAGGAGAGCGGCGAGCAGAAAAGAGAGCACTGCTCTTGCTTCTGAGCGCCTGTCCACCCCACACTGGAGACAAGCGAGAGCACCGCTCTCCCGACCCCGGGGGCCACCATGTCGTCGTCTTCGCCGTACTACCTCAAGGGCAGCCGGCTCAACGTGCGCCTGAACAGCGTGATCGGGTGGCTCGCCCGGCACGGGCTCAGCCTCGCGGGCACCGCCGAGATGTCCGTACCCGGCCGCAAGAGCGGGCGGATGCAGCGCATTCCGGTCAACCCCCACACCTACGACGGCGTGCGATACCTGGTGTCCGCGCGCGGACACTCGCAGTGGGTGCGGAACATGCGCGCCGCCGGCGGCGGCGAACTGCGGGTCGGGCGCACGGTGCGCACCTTCACCGCGGTGGAGCTTCCCGACGCCGAGAAGCTCCCCGTCCTGCGGACCTATCTGGAGAAGTGGGGCTGGGAGGTCAACCAGTACTTCGACGGAGTGACCGCCAGGTCCTCCGACGCGGAGGTCATCGCCTGCGCCGGGGACCACCCCGTCTTCCGGATCACCGTCACGAACTGACGGGCTCCTCCGCCGCCGCGGCCGGCCCGCGGTCCAGCGCGCCCAGCGCTCGCTGGGCGAGCGGGTGGGAGCGGACCAGCTCGCCCAGCGTGGTGGAGCCCTGGGTGATGTCCCTGAACGCCCGCCACGCCGGCCGGAAGCCGGTGAGTGCCGCGTGGAAGAGGCCGGGACGCTTCTCGAACATGGCCAGCAGGCGCTTGCCGACGCTCATCTCCACGCCCAGCCCCGCCTTGACCGCGAACGCGTAGTTCAGCGCCTGGCGCCGGGCGTCCACGGCGTCGTGCGCCTCGGCGATCCGGACCGCCCACTCCCCCGCCAGCCGGCCCGAACGCAGCGCGAAGGAGATGCCCTCGCGCGTCCACGGCTCCAGCAGTCCGGCCGCGTCCCCGCAGACCAGCACCCGGCCACGGGACAGCGGCGAGTCGTCCGCGCGGCAGCGGGTCAGATGCCCGGAGGAGACCGACGGCTCGAAGCCGGCGAGTCCCAGCCGGGCGATGAAGTCCTCCAGGTAACGCTTGGTGGCGGCGCCTTCACCGCGCGCGGAGATCACGCCCACCGTCAGCGTGTCCCCCTTCGGGAACACCCAGCCGTAGCTGCCCGGAATCGGTCCCCAGTCGATGAGGACCCGCCCCTTCCAGTCCTCGGCGACCGTCTCCGGCACCGGGATCTCCGCCTCCAGGCCGAGATCGACCTGGTCGAGCTTCACGCCGACGTGGGCGCCTATCCGGCTGGCGCTGCCGTCGGCGCCGACCACCGCGCGGGCCAGCACGGTCTCCCCGCCCTGCAGGACGACGGCGACCGTCCGCCGGTCGGGCACCGACGAGCCGTGCTGCTCGACGCGCTGCACCGTGACGCCCGTACGCAGCTCGGCGCCCGCCTTCTGGGCGTGTTCGACCAGCTGCTGGTCGAACTCGGGCCGGTTGATCAGCCCGAACAGCGTCTGCTTGGACCGGCGGGTGCGGGTGAACCGTCCGTTGCTGGAGAAGGTGACCGCGTGCACCCGGTCCCGCAGGGGCAGCTCGAAACCGGGCGGCAGCGCGTCGCGCGAGGGGCCGATGATGCCGCCGCCGCATGTCTTGTAGCGGGGCAACTCGGCTTTCTCCAGCAACAGCACGCGCCGTCCCGCGACCGCTGCCGCGTAGGCGGCCGAGGCGCCCGCGGGGCCCGCGCCCACCACGACGACGTCCCACACCCGCTGCACGTCGTCCGCCGAAGAGTTCTCGCCGCTCACGATGGTCTACCGCTCCGATCAAGCCGCTGCCAAGTGTCCTGTCGCATCCTACGGCGGCCGTCCGCGCAGGCCACTGTGGGAGGATCCCTGTACTCACCCCGTACAACGTCGCACCTACGAGGAGCGTGCCCATGTCGTCGAATCCGGTCGCCGAGACCGTCGCCTCGCTGCTGCCCCGCGCCCAGGCGGAACTGGCGGAACTGGTCGCCTTCAAGTCGGTGGCGGACTTCACGCAGTTCCCGAGGAGCGAGAGCGAGGCCGCCGCGAACTGGATCGCCGACGCGCTGCGTGCCGAGGGATTCACGGACGTGTCCCTGCTCGACACCCCGGACGGCACGCAGTCGGTGTACGGCTACCTGCCGGGCCCGGAGGGTGCAAAAACGGTTCTTCTCTATGCGCACTACGACGTGCAGCCCCCGCTCGACGAGGCCGGCTGGACCACTCCGCCGTTCGAGCTGACCGAGCGCGACGGCCGCTGGTACGGCCGCGGGGCCGCCGACTGCAAGGGCGGCGTCATCATGCACCTGCTCGCGCTGCGCGCCCTCAAGGCGAACGGCGGCGTCCCCGTGAACGTCAAGGTGATCGTCGAGGGCTCGGAGGAGCAGGGCACGGGCGGCCTGGAGCGGTACGCCGAGCAGCACCCGGAGCTGCTGGAGGCGGACACCATCGTGATCGGCGACGCGGGCAACTTCCGCGTGGGCCTGCCGACGGTCACCACCACGCTGCGCGGCATGACCCTGGTCCGGGTACGGATCGACACGCTCGGCGGCAACCTGCACTCGGGCCAGTTCGGCGGTGCCGCCCCGGACGCGCTCGCCGCGCTGATCCGCGTCATGGACTCGCTGCGCGCCGAGGACGGTTCGACCACGGTCGACGGGCTGGACGCCACGGGAGCGTGGGAGGGACTGGAGTACACCGAGGAGCAGTTCCGCGCGGACGCCAAGGTGCTGGACGGGGTCGGGCTGATCGGCGGCGGCTCGGTCGCCGACCGCCTCTGGGCCCGCCCGGCCGTCACCGTCCTCGGCATCGACTGCCCGCCGGTCGTCGGCGCCACCCCGTCCGTGCACGCGAACGCCCGCGCGCTGATCAGCCTGCGGGTGCCGCCGGGCGTGGACGCGGCGGAGGCGACCAAGCTGCTCCAGGCGCACCTGGAGGCGCACACCCCGTGGGGCGCCCGGGTCACCACCGAGCAGATCGGGCAGGGCCAGGCCTTCCGCGCCGACGCCTCCAGCCCCGCCTATCAGGCAATGGCCGACGCGATGGCGGTCGCCTACCCGGGCGAGACGATGCAGTACGCCGGTGAGGGCGGCTCCATCCCGCTGTGCAACACCCTGGCCGGCCTCTACCCGCGGGCGGAGATCCTGCTCATCGGCCTGAGCGAGCCGGAAGCCCGGATCCACGCCGTCAACGAGAGCGTGGCCCCCGAGGAGCTGGAGCGGCTCTCGGTCGCCGAGGCGCTGTTCCTGCGCAACTACGCGGCGGGCTGACCTCTCCTGCCGACAGCGGAGGGCCCTCGCCCCCGGGCGCGGGCCCTCCGCTGTCGGCGCATGGACGTCACCGAGTCGCCGCCTGCTGAACGCCCCTCGCCTCCGTACGAGGTGAACGGCATGGCTCGCCACCGCGGTCCTAGGAGCGGGAGCGACCGCTGCACGCGGAGGCCGTCCGGCACGCGCCCCAGGGGCCGATGCCGGCGCACCATCTGCACGTCAGCCCACTGGCACACCCCGCCCCCCGGTTCAGCGCAGCGCCCCGCCCGCGCCCCAGGCCGGTGACGCAGCCGCCCGGTCCCGGCACGCAGCCAGAAGGCGGCCCCATCCCGGCGCGCATCCCAAAGACGGCCCCGGACGCCGGTCAGCCCACCGGTACGCCCGCCTCCAGGTACAGCGCCCTGCCCCGCTCGCGCGCTCGCAGCGCCCAGCGCAGCCGCTCGTAGCGGACCGGGGGCAGCATCGCGGCGGCTTCCTGCTCCGTGGCGAACCGCCAGGCGCGCAGCTCCGGGCCGGGCAGCAGCACCCGGGACGCCTCGCCGGACTCCAGCCGGCCGCCGTCGAACAGCAGCCGCAGCCCGCCGAAGCCGGGCGGGACGGGCCGTTCCCAGTCCACGACGAGCAGCCGGGGCACCTCCCGCAGCCGTATCCCGGTCTCCTCGGCGACCTCGCGCATCCCGGCGCGGGCCGGTGCCTCGCCTCGCTCCACCACGCCACCGGGGAACTCCCAGCCCGGTTTGTAGGTGGGGTCGACGAGCAGCACCCGGTCGTGCTCGTCGAAGAGCAGCACCCCGGCGGCGAGCGTCTCGGCGGTCGGCTCGGGGGTCTGCACGATGTCGCAGGCGGGTACGGCACCGCTGCCGACGGCTTCGGCGATGCGGACGGCGGTCTCGTACGGGGTGAGGGTGCTGGTGTCGAGCGGGTGGGCGTCGGCGGTGAGCCAGGCGGCGAGGGCGCAGCGGTAGGGCTCGATGTGGTCGTAGGCCCACTGCCGCGTCCGTATCTCGCCGTCGGGGACCTCGGGCGGGACCTCCCGCCCGGCTATCCGCTCGCGCAGGATCGTTTCAGCCGGGGCGAGGAGCAGATGGTGCACGGGAATCCGGCGGGCTGCGAGGCCGCCGAAGATCTCGTCGCGGTACTCCTGGCGGAGCAGGGTCATGGGCACCACCAGGGTGCCGCCCAGCTCGGCGAGCATCGCGGCGGCGGTGTCGACCACCAGCCGCCGCCAGATCGGCAGGTCCTGGAAGTCGCCGGTCTCGGCGAGACGCTTGGGCGGCAGCAGGTGCGTGAGCGCCCCGCCGATGACCTCGGGGTCGAAGAGCGCGCTGTTCGGGATCAGTTCGATCAGTTCGCGTGCGGTGGTGGTCTTCCCCGCACCGAACGCGCCGTTGATCCAGACGACGGTCACGGACTCCCCCTCTTCTGTTGGCCCCCTGAGGCTTGCCCGCTCCACCCTGCCACGGAAACCCCGTCCCGTTGAGGGCGCCTGTCCACGCACACAGGCGCGCCGGCGCCCCCTGCGACGGGGACACCGGCCGCGACACGCCGTACGACGAGGGGCCTACTCCTGGCCGAGGGGGTTCTGGTCGACGGACAGGCTTCCGTCGGTGACGAGTTGGCCGACGGTGTCGAGGGCGGTCGAGACGTTGGGGTCGTCGAGGGGTGCGTCGTCCGCGGCGTGGGAGGGGGTGACGGCGGCCACGACGAATCCGGCGGCGAGGGTGGCGATGGCGAGCATGCTGCGCTTCTTCATGTGCTGATCAACTGCCCGGGCGCCCCCGAGTCACGCGGATCACCGCGGTTTTGTTCCCGTCCGGCGACGGGGCGCCGGACGGCCGCGGCTGCTCGAACCGCGACGATAATCCCGTGACTCCGATGACCAACGGGTCGGTACGGTCCTGGCGGGTGTCGTCGGACTCATCGGGGTGGTGCACGAGTTCCGACCGGCCCAGGACCGCCCCTCCTGAACCGAACACATCCGAACGGCGATCCACGGCGCCCGGGCGCCTCTTTCCCACCCTGCCGTCCCTCTTCCAACAGACTCCGACAGGTTCTACCGTAAACGCGCACTGATGACGCGTACATGCCGTCATCCCGTCGTTCGCGAGTCGGAGGAACGTCGACGATGCGTCAGCCTCACAGCCGCACAACCCGCAAGAGAGTCGCCGGAGCGCTCACCGCAGGACTGCTGGGCGCGGCGGGCCTCGCCACACCGGCCCTGGCGGCGCCGCCCGCCGCGGTCCCCGCGTCCGCACCCGCCCTGGCACCCGCCCTGGCCGACGGCCTCGCCCTCACCCCGCCGATGGGCTTCAACAACTGGAACTCCACGCACTGCCGGGCCGAGTTCGACGAGGACATGGTCAAGGGCATCGCGGACCTCTTCGTGGCGAAGGGTCTGAAGGACGCGGGCTACCAGTACGTCAACCTGGACGACTGCTGGGCCCTGCCGGAGCGCGACGCGAACGGCAAACTGGTGCCCGACCCCGCGCGCTTCCCCGGCGGGATCAAGGCGGTCGCCGACTACGTGCACTCCAAGGGGCTCAAACTCGGCATCTACACCAGCGCCGGCACCAAGACCTGCAACAGCGCGGGCTTCCCGGGCGCACTCGGCCACGAGTACAGCGACGCGCGGCAGTTCGCCGACTGGGGCGTCGACTACCTCAAGTACGACAACTGCAACAACCAGGGCGTGGACGCCGGGCAGCGCTACCGGACCATGCGGGACGCCCTGAAGGCGACCGGACGGCCCATCGTGTACAGCATCTGCGAATGGGGCGAGAACAAGCCCTGGGAATGGGCCTCCGGCGTCGGCCACCTGTGGCGGACCACCGGTGACATCAGCGACAGCTGGAGTTCGATGCTGTCGATCCTCAAGCAGAACCTCCCGCTCGCGCCGTACGCCGGCCCCGGCCACTGGAACGACCCCGACATGCTGGAGGTCGGCAACGGGGGCATGACGGACACCGAGTACCGCACGCACTTCTCGCTCTGGTCGGTCATGGCCGCGCCGCTGCTCATCGGCACCGACCTGCGCAAGGCGTCCCAGGCGACCTTCGACATCCTGGACGACAAGGAGGTCATCGCCGTCGACCAGGACCCCCTCGGCAAGCAGGGTGTGGTCGTCTCCTCCGCCGGCGGGCGCTGGGTCGTGGCCAAGGAGATGAAGGACGGCAGCCGCGCGGTGGCTCTCTTCAACGAATCCGGCACCGCCCAGCGGATCGCCACCAGCGCGAGCGCCGTCGGCCTGCCCGACGCCGACGCCTACACCCTGCGCGACCTGTGGCAGCACCGCGGCTACAACACCGCCGGCACCATCGCGGCCACCGTCCCGGCCCACGGCACGGTCCTGCTGCGCGTCGCGGCCGACCCGCACTGGGCCGACAACCCGCCCGCCGTCGAACTCGGCCTGGACGGCAGCCCCTTGCTGGAGGCGGCCACTCCGGCCACGCTCACCAGCACCGTCACCGACCTCGGGCGCACCCCCGCCCGCCAGGTGTCCGTCACACTGACCGGCCCCGCCGACTGGACCGTACGGGCCACCTCGGCGACCTCGGCCGCCACCCTTCCCACCGGCCGGACCCTGCGTACCGGCTGGCGGGTGACCGCGCCCGCCGGCACTCCCCCCGGTTCCTACGGCCTGACGCTGCGGACGACCTACCGCTCGGCGTCGGGGACGCCGGTCACCACCTCGCTCCCGCTGACCGCGTCGGTCGTGGTGCCGCCGCCGTCCGGGTCGTCGTACCTCGGCGACCTGCCGTGGCTGTCCGCCACCAGCGGCTGGGGGCCGGTGGAGCGGAACACCAGCAACGGCGAGAGCGACGCCGGCGACGGCCGTCCGCTCACCATCGGCGGGACGGTGTACGCCAAGGGGCTCGGCGTGCACGCGCTCAGTGACGTCTCCTTCTACACGGGCAGGTCCTGCGAGAAGGTCACCGCGTCCGTCGGCGTGGACGACGAGAAGGGCACGAAGGGCACCGTCGCCTTCGAGATCTGGGCGGACGGCACGAAGGCCGCCGCCACCGGCGTCCTCGGCAACGCGATGCCCGCCCAGCCGGTCACGGCCGACATCACCGGCGCCCAGGTGGTCCGGCTCGTCGTCACCGACGGCGGGGACGGCGTCGACTCGGACCACGCCGACTGGGCGGACGCGCGACTGAGCTGCTGACGCCTACACGCTCGCCGCGGTGGCGTCCGGCCTGCGGGTCAGCGCTGCCGCGGCGGCGCCGACCAGGCCCGCGTCGGTGCCCATCTGCGCCGGTACGACGGTCAGGCGCTGCACGAAGGACAGGGTCGCGTAGTCGGTGAGGGCCTTGCGCAGGGGCGTGAACAGGACCTGGCCCGCCTTGCCGACGCCCCCGCCGATCACCGCGATGTCGATCTCGACCAGGGTCGCGGTGGCCGCGATACCCGCGGCCAGCGCCTGTCCCGCCCGCTCGAAGGAGGCCACGGCGACCGGGTCGCCGGCCCTGGCGGCGGCTGCCACCGCGGCGGCCGAGGTGTCGCCGTCGGGGCCGGGGCGCCAGCCCCGCTCCAGCGCCCGGCGGGCGATGTTGGGGCCGCTGGCGATGCGCTCCACGCAACCGCGCGAGCCGCACGGGCAGGGATCGCCGTCGAGATCGACACTGATGTGGCCGATGTGCCCCGCGTTGCCGGTCGGGCCGGGGTGCAGCAGCCCGCCGAGCACCAGGCCGCCGCCGACGCCCGTCGAGACCACCATGCACAGCGCGTTGTCGTGGCCGCGGGCGGCGCCCTGCCAGTGTTCGGCGGCGGTGATCGCGACACCGTCGCCGATCAGCTCCACCGGCAGGCCACCGGTGGCCCTGCGCACCCGGTCGACCAGCGGGAAGTCACGCCAGCCCGGCACGTTCACCGGGCTCACGGTGCCCGCCGAGGCGTCCACCGGGCCGGCGCTGCCGATGCCGATCGAGCCGGCGCGTCCCCACAATGGCGACCCGGCGAGGTCGCCGAGTACCTCGGTCACGGCCCGCATGACCGTTTCGCCGTCCTGCTGGGCGGGCGTGGCGCGCTGGGCCCGGGCCAGGATCCGTCCGTCGTCGTCCACCAGCGCGCCGGCGATCTTGGTGCCGCCGATGTCCAGGGCCGCCACGAGGTCGGTGTGCATCAGAGTCAGATCTCCCCGTTGAAGCGTGAGAAAAAGAGGCAGGCCGGTCAAGCGGTGGGGGCGCGGGCCGACAGACAGCGCTGGACAGTCTCTCTCGCATCTGACAACGTTGTCCAGGCTCTATGCTCGACGCCACATCCTCATACAAGCCCACGGATCGCGCACTACCCAGGTGTGAGAGACGGACGAGAGACAGGACAGCGCATCGTGCCCGAGACCACCCGCCGCGCAGACCGCCTTGCCGGGACCCGGTACGGCAACCGCCCGACGATGAAGGACGTGGCGGCGCGGGCCGGGGTCGGGCTGAAGACGGTCTCCCGGGTGGTCAACGGCGAACCGGGGGTCACCCCGGACACCGAGCGCCGGGTGCAGGAGGCGATCGACGCCCTCGGTTTCCGCCGCAACGACAGCGCCCGGGTGCTGCGCAAGGGCCGTACGGCGAGCATCGGTCTGGTCCTGGAGGACCTCGCGGACCCGTTCTACGGACCGCTCAGCCGAGCCGTCGAGGAGGTGGCCCGGGCCCATGGCGCCCTGCTGATCAACGGCTCCAGCGCCGAGGACCCCGAGCGCGAGCAGGAGCTGGCGCTGGCCCTGTGCGCGCGCCGGGTGGACGGCCTGGTGGTGATCCCGGCGGGGGACGACCACCGTTATCTGGAGCCGGAGATCAGGGCGGGTGTGGCCACCGTGTTCGTGGACCGCCCGGCCGGGCGGATCGACGCCGACGTGGTCCTGTCCGACAACTACGGCGGTGCCCGCGGCGGCGTCGCCCACCTCATCGCGCACGGGCACCGCCGGATCGGGTTCATCGGCGACATGCCCCGCATCCACACCGCGGCCGAGCGGCTGCGCGGCTACCGGGCGGCCATGGAGGACGCCGGCATAACCGTCGAGGAGCGGTGGATGTCCCTCGGGGCGACGAACCCGGAGCGGGTGCGCCGGGCGGCCGAGGAGATGCTGTCCGGCCCCGACGCGGTCACCGCGATCTTCACCGGGAACAACCGGGTGACGGTCACCGTCGTCCGGGTCCTCGCCGAGCTGTCCCGCCCGGTCGCGCTCGTCGGCTTCGACGACATCGAGCTGGCCGATCTGCTCCAGCCGGGCGTCACGGTGGTCGCCCAGGATGCGGCCACCCTGGGCCGCACCGCGGCCGAGCGCCTCTTCCGCCGGCTGGACGGCACGTTCCTCGCACCGGAACGGATCGAGCTGCCCACCCGGCTGATCACCCGCGGCTCGGGCGAGCTGCGGCCGACGGACTGACGACGGCCCACCGCCCCGGCCGGCCGAGGAGGCCGAGGAGACACTTAGGGGGCCGGGCCCCACTCCCGAGTGGCGACACGAGCCTGGGACGACCCCCGTCCAGGCGCATCCCCACCCCCCGCCGGTGCGAGCCCACGACAACCGCGTCGCGGGGCACGCCCGGCGGAGACCAGCCACGCGCCCGTGACCGCACTGTCTCGAAGCCCCCCGCGGCGCGGCGGCGCGAGCCCGAGACGACCCGCGTCCCGAGGGCGCGTCCGGCCAGCTCAGCCGCACGCCGGCGGCCACGTCTCCCCGAGGACACCGCTCTCCCCGCCGGTCAGAGCCCGAGACGACCCGCGTCCGAGGGCGCATCCTGGCGCAGACCAGCCATCGCACGCGGCCACGTCTCCCCGAAAGCACCCCACCCCCGCCCGTGCAAGCCCGTAGCGACCCGCGATGCGGCACGCCAGGCCGCAACCGGCCAGGTGAGCGCTACCGCGCCTTCCCGAAGCCGCCGCCCCGACGACGGCTTCGCTACTGCGCGGATGCCGTCAGGTCGCCGCGGCGGGGTGTCGCGAAGCCCTCCAGGTCGGCGCGGGTCAGGCCGCTGAGGCGGGCGACCTCGGCGATGTCCAGGGCGCCGCAGTCCAGGCCGCGCAGCAGGTAGCCGCTGAGGGCCTTGGCGGTGGCGGGCTCGTCCATGACGTCGCCGCCGGTCCGGTTGGCGTACAGGGCGAGGCGGCCCGCGGCCTGTTCGAAGCCCTCGCGGTAGAAGGCGAAGACGGCCGCGTAGCGGGTGGGGATGTGGCCGGGGTGCATGTCCCAGCCCTGGTAGTAGGCACGGCCCAGGGCGCGGCGGGTGAGGCCGTAGTGGAGCCGCCAGGCGTCGTGGACCTTGGCGGTGGGGCCGACGGGCAGGACGTTGGTGGAGCCGTCGGAGACGCGGACGCCGGTGCCGGCCGCCGCGACCTGCATGACCGCCTTGGCGTGGTCGGCGGCGGGGTGGTCGCTGGCCTGGTGGGCGGCGGAGACGCCGAGGCAGGCGCTGTAGTCGAAGGTGCCGTAGTGCAGTCCGGTGGCGCGTCCCTCGGCGGCCTGGATCATGCGGGCGACCGCGGCGGTGCCGTCGGTGGCGAGGATGGACTGGCTGGTCTCGATCTGGATCTCGAAGCTCAGCCGGCCCGCGTCCAGGCCGTGTACCTTCTCGAAGGCCTCGAGGAGCCGGACGAAGGCGCTGACCTGTGCCGGGTAGGTCACCTTCGGCAGCGTGAGGACGAGACCGTCGGGCAGGCCGCCGGCCTCCATCAGGCCGGTGAGGAAGACGTCGAGGGTGCGGATGCCCCGGTCGCGTACCGCGGCCTCCATGCACTTCATGCGGATGCCCATGTACGGCGCCGCCGTGCCCTGCCGGTACGCCTCGGCGATCAGGCGGGCGGCCCGGGCGGCCGTCGCGTCCTCCTCGGCGTCGGGGCGGGGGCCGTAGCCGTCCTCGAAGTCGACCCGCAGGTCCTCGATGGGCTCGCGCTCCAGCTTGGCGCGGACGCGGGAGTACACCGGCTCGGCGAGGTCGTCGGCGAGGCCGAGGACGGCCGCGAAGGAGGCGGCGTCGGGGGCGTGTTCGTCGAGGAGCGCGAGGGCCTGGTCGCCCCAGGTGCGCAGGGTGTCGGCGGCGAAGGCGTCACCGGGGACGTAGACGGTGTGGACCGGCTGCCGGGTACCGGGATCCCCCGGGTAGCGGCGCTCCAGCTCCGCGTCGACCGGTGCGAGGGAGGCGCTGATCTCCTCGCTGACGGCGCCCGCGAGGCTCGTCGCCACCTTCTCCTGCTGACCCATCCCACACCCTCCAAGCTTTCCACTTTACGGAATCAACAATCCGTATGGTGAAGTTATCCGCCAACCTTCCAGCTGGTCAACACCGCATGGCGCGCGCTCCACACCGTGCTGTCGGCATGTTCATATCCGCCTGGCAGCCTGGCGGCAGCACACTCCCACCGCACAGCGCGTCCGCGACGCATCACCCGGAAGCCGCCGCAGAAGGAGCACCCGTGCCGAGCCACAGCCGAGTCACGCGCGACAGGGGCCTGAGGACCGCGTCGGCGGCCACGACCGCCGTACCCCTGTCCAGTACAGCACTGTCCGTCGGCCCGGCCGCCGCGCGCGGGCCGCGCGGCGGCCCCTTGCGCGTCATGTCGTTCAACCTCCGCCACGCCGGCACCGCCGTGCGCCACAGCTGGGTCACCCGCAGACCCGTGACGCGCGCCCTGCTGCGCCGCGAGCGGCTCCATGTCATCGGCACGCAGGAGGGCCTCTACCGGCAGCTGCGCGACATCGAGGCCGGCCTCGGGGCTCCCTACGACTGGATCGGCACCGGACGCGCGGGCGGCAGGCGCGGCGAGTTCACGGCCGTCTTCTACGACACCCGCCGGCTCGCCCCGCGGGAGTACGACCACTTCTGGCTGTCCGACACACCGGACGTGGTCGGGTCGAACACCTGGGGCGGCGGCTCCGTCCGCATGGTGACCTGGGTCCGCTTCCGGGACCTGCTCGACGGCGACCGGGAGTTCTACGTCCTGAACACCCACCTCGACAACCACAGCCAGAACGCCCGCGCGCGTGCCGCCGCCCTGATCGCCCAGCGCATCGCCGGTCTCGACCGCTCGCTGCCGCTCGTCGTCACCGGCGACTTCAACGTGGCCGCCCACAAGAACCCGGTCTACGACACGATGCTGGGCGCCGGCCTGGCCGACACCTGGGACACCGCGGCGGAGCGCGGCACGCTGTACGGCACCTTCCACGGCTACGAGCCGCTCACGCCGGACGGTGACCGCATCGACTGGATCCTCGCCACCCCCGGCGTCACGGTCCACCGGGCCTCGGTCAACACCTTCTCGCTGCACGGCCGGTTCCCCAGCGACCACCTGCCGGTGCAGGCTTCCCTGACGCTGGGATGAGGCGAGGCCCCCGTGACCGTCCTGCCGGTCACGGGGGCCTCGTGCAACTGGGGGGAGCTCAGCCCTTGCGGGTCTTGATCTCGTCGGTCAGCTGCGGGACGACGTCGAAGAGGTCGCCGACCACACCGAAGTCGACCAGCTCGAAGATCGGGGCCTCGGCGTCCTTGTTGACGGCCACGATCGTCTTCGAGGTCTGCATGCCGGCCCGGTGCTGGATGGCACCGGAGATGCCGTTGGCGATGTACAGCTGCGGCGAGACGGACTTACCGGTCTGGCCGACCTGGTTGGTGTGCGGGTACCAGCCGGCGTCGACGGCCGCACGCGAGGCACCGACGGCCGCGCCGAGCTGGTCCGCGAGCGCCTCGATGATCGAGAAGTTCTCCGCGCCGTTCACACCGCGGCCACCGGAGACCACGATCGCGGCCTCGGTCAGCTCCGGGCGGCCCGTCGACTCGCGCGGCGTACGGCCGGTGACCTTCGTGCCGGTGGCCTGGTCGGAGAAGGACACCGAAAGGGCCTCGACCGCGCCGGCGGCCGGGGCCGCCTCGACGGCCGCGCTGTTCGGCTTGACCGTGATGACCGGGGTGCCCTTGATGACGCGGGACTTGGTGGTGAAGGACGCGGCGAACACCGACTGGGTGGCCACCGGGCCCTCCTCGCCGGCCTCGATGTCGACGGCGTCGGTGATGATGCCGGAGCCGATGCGCAGCGCCAGACGCGCGGCGATCTCCTTGCCCTCGGCGGAGGACGGGACCAGCACGGCGGCCGGGGAGACGGCCTCGTGGGCGGCCTGCAGGGCGTCCACCTTGGGCACGACCAGGTACTCGGCGTACTCGGACGCGTCGTGGGTGAGGACCTTCACCGCGCCGTGCTCGGCGAGCGTGGCGGCGGTGTCGGCGGCGCCGTTGCCGAGCGCGACGGCGACCGGCTCGCCGATGCGGCGGGCCAGGGTCAGCAGCTCCAGCGTGGGCTTGCGGACGGCGCCGTCCACGTGGTCGACGTAGACGAGGACTTCAGCCATGGGATTGCTCTCCTGCGTAACGAAGTTGAGGGGCGGTCAGCGGGGGCGGGCCCTTAGATGAACTTCTGGCCCGCGAGGAACTCAGCGAGCTGCTTGCCGCCCTCGCCCTCGTCCTTGACGATGGTGCCGGCCGTACGGGCCGGACGCTCGGTCGCGGTCTCGACCTTGGTGAACGCGCCGTCCAGGCCGACTTCCTCGGCCTCGATGTCCAGGTCGGACAGGTCCCAGGACTCCACCGGCTTCTTCTTGGCCGCCATGATGCCCTTGAAGGACGGGTAACGGGCCTCGCCGGACTGGTCGGTCACGGAGACGATCGCCGGGAGCCGGGCCTCGAGCTGCTCGGAGGCGGCGTCGCCGTCGCGGCGGCCCTTGACCGTGCCGTCCTCGACGGAGACCTCGGACAGCAGGGTGACCTGCGGGACGCCCAGCCGCTCGGCGACCAGTGCGGGGACGACGCCCATGGTGCCGTCGGTGGAGGCCATGCCGGAGATGACCAGGTCGTAACCGGCCTTCTCGATGGCCTTGGCCAGCACCAGGGAGGTGCCGATGGCATCGGTGCCGTGCAGGTCGTCGTCCTCGACGTGGATGGCCTTGTCGGCACCCATCGAGAGGGCCTTGCGCAGCGCGTCCTTGGCGTCCTCGGGGCCGACCGTCAGAACGGTGACCTCGGCGTCGTCCGCGTCCTCGGCGATCTGCAGCGCCTGCTCGACCGCGTACTCGTCCAGCTCGGAGAGCAGACCGTCCACGTCATCGCGGTCGACGGTCAGGTCATCGGCGAAGTGCCGGTCGCCAGTGGCGTCGGGCACGTACTTCACAGTGACAACGATCCTCAAGCTCACGCCGGCTCTCCTACTGCATCGTCATTTCCGGGCTGCCTCTTGAAGGCAGCATAGGCGCCTCAAGCGGCCGATCCCGGTCGGGGCGTCGGCGCGCTCCGACCGAAACGTTACTCGCCAGTACACCCAGTTCCTGCCCGCTAAGCAAGCGCTTTGAACTGTGACCTTCGCAACGCAGCGTAACCGGAACTCGACGGGCGCGCCCGGGCCGGGGACGTGATCAGTCACGCAGGCCGTTGAAGCGGCCCTGGTGGTACAGGAGCGGACGGCCGGCGCCCGAGGGGTCGCCGACGACCGCCTCGGCGAGCACGATCCGGTGATCACCGGCGGGGACCCGCCCCACGACCCGGCAGACCAGCCACGCGAGCACGTCGTCCAGCACCGGTACGCCCTCGGGACCCTCCCGCCAGGCCGTGGGCGCGCCGAAGCGGTCGGCACCGCTGCGCGCGAAGGTGGCGGCCAGGTCGCCCTGGTGCTCACCGAGCACGTGGACGCCGACGTGGTCCGCCTCGGCTATCGCGGGCCAGCTGGAGGCGCCCGTGCCGATGCCGAACGAGACCATCGGGGGCTCCGCGGAGACGGAGGTCAGGGAGGTGGCGGTGAAGCCGACCGGGCCGGAGGCGCCGCGCGCCGTGATCACCGCGACACCGGCGGCGTGCCGGCGGAAGGTGGAGCGCAGCAGGTCGGGGGAGGCGAGCTGGGGGGTGCCGAGGCTGGGCGTTGCCGTCATGGAGTTGTCCTTCTGCGAGGGAAGACGAGCGGGTCCGTGGCTGCTCAACAGCCGGGACAACGCGCGCTCGCGGTGCGGGCCAGGTCTATGTGGGCCCGCCCGTAGAGAAGGAGTTCGATCGGCACACGGTCAGGTTGACGACAGGTGTGGCGCGCAGTCAAGGAGGTCCCCCGATCTGGAAGATGGCTCACTGTTCCCCGGAGCCCGTCCGGACGGCGTCCCCGAGGGCCGCGATGACGTCCGCCTTGCGGGGCTGTCCGACGGCGCGCCGCACCACCCGTCCCCCGGCGTCCAGGACGAGGACGGTGGGCGTCCTGAGGATCCGCAGCTCGCGTACGAGGTCCAGATGGGCCTCGGCGTCGATCTCGACGTGGGTGACGCCCGGGACCATTCCGGCGACCTCGCCGAGGACGCGCCGGGTGGCCCGGCAGGGCGCGCAGAAGGCGCTGGAGAACTGCAGGAGTGTGGCGCGCTCCCCCAGTTCGCCGCCGAGTCCGGCCACTGCGAGCCGCCTGCCGTCGTCACGCCCGCGCACCCGCGCCCTCCCTTCCGCCGCATCGAAACGGCTCGTCACGGCGGGCGTCCGTGGAGGCGCGCCACCGGTCCGTCATTCTCAGCACAAGCGTGCCCGGGGCCGCAAAGATTCCCGGGTCCTGCCGCGCAGCCGTAAAGGGAGATTAAAGATCCAAGGTGGGATGTAGGCCGACGTGACGAGGATCTCTCCGCCGCGGGGCACCAGGGCTGGCTACCCGTCCGTTCTTCGGGCACGATCTGCGAGACGCCGTAAAACCTACGGCTGCGTAACTTTTCCGCCGGGATCCCCCTTTCCCGAGCAGAGCAGAAAGGGTCCACCCCGCCCATGCCAGAGCTGGTCTACCGTCCCGTCATCGGTTTCGCCAGGACGCTGTTCAAGGTCTGGGACCTGAAGATCGACTGCCAGGGGTCGGAGAACATCCCGCGCACGGGCGGCGCCGTGCTGGTGAGCAACCACATCAGCTACCTGGACTTCGTCTTCAACGGCCTGGCCGCGCTGCCGCAGAAGCGCCTGGTGCGCTTCATGGCGAAGGAGTCCGTCTTCCGCCACCGGATCTCCGGGCCGCTGATGCGCGGGATGAAGCACATTCCGGTGGACCGCAACCAGGGCGAGGCGGCGTACGCCCACGCGCTGGACTCGCTGCGCTCCGGCGAGATCATCGGGGTCTTCCCGGAGGCGACGATCTCCCAGTCGTTCACGCTGAAGAGCTTCAAGTCGGGCGCGGCCCGCCTGGCCCAGGAGGCGGGGGTGCCGCTGATCCCCATGGCGGTGTGGGGCACGCAGCGGCTGTGGACGAAGGGGCAGCCGCGCAACTTCAAGCGCGACCACCTGCCCGTCACCATCCGTGTCGGCGAGGCGCTGGAGGCACCCCGCGAGCAGTACGCCGGCGCCATCACGCGCCGGCTGCGCGAACGCGTCCAGGAGCTGCTGGAGGCCGCCCAGCGGGCCTATCCGGGCCGCCCCAGGGACGCGGAGGACCCCTGGTGGCTCCCGGCGCACCTGGGCGGAACGGCACCGACGGTCGAGCAGCTGCGCGCGGCCGAGGCGCACTGAGGACCGCGGCGCGACGCCGGGGAACGACACCCGTGCGCCTGTCGGCTCAGAGGGCGGCGGGCAGCGTCCTGCCCAGGTACGGCCGGTCGGGGGCGGCCCGCAGGGCGGCGAGGACGGCCGGGTGCGGTTCGGCGTACAGCACCGGATAGTCCGTCTCGCCGGACGCGGGATCCGGGACCCAGGCCAGCCGTTCACCGTCCAGGGAGAACCGGGCGTCGACGCCCGGCCTGTTGCCACGGGCGTCCTGCCGGTGCCAGGCACCGTTGAAGCGGACGGCGACCAGGCCGTGGACCGCGTGGCCGCCTTTCTCGTCGGTCAGGCGCTGGTAGCACAGGGCGGTCGGGATGTCCTCGGCGCGGAGCAGGGCGGCCAGGGCATGGGACTTGGCGTGGCAGATGCCGGTGCCCAGAGCCAGCACGTCGGAGGCGCGCCAGGTGACCCGGAGGTCTCCCGAGTCCGCGGAGTGCGGGATGGCGTCCCGGACGAATTCATAGGCGGCCCGCGCATACTCATACGGATCAGTGGCTTCCGCGACCAGGCGGGCCGCGGTCGCCCGGACCACCGGGTGATGATGGTCGATGACCTCGTCGGCCGCCAAATACGCGGACAGGTCGGCGGTGTTCTGGATCGGCTCCATGCCCGAAGAGCATAGGAAAGCGATCACTCGACAGTCAATGACTTTTCGAGTGACCGCATACCTATGCATACGTCGTCAGCGAGCCATCTCCTCCTTGAGAGCCGCCACGAACGTGTCGACGTCGTCCTCCGTGGTGTCGAAGGAGCACATCCAGCGCACCACCCCGGCGGCCTCGTCCCAGAAGTAGAAGCGGAACCGCTTCTGCAGCCGCTCGCTCACGTCGTTCGGGAGCTTGGCGAAGACACCGTTGGCCTGCACCGGGTAAAGGAGCTCCACGCCGTGCACCGCGCGGACGCCCTCGGCGAGCCGCTGCGCCATCTCGTTGGCGTGGCGGGCGTTGCGCAGCCACAGGTCCTTGGCGAGCAGGGCCTCCAGCTGCACGGAGACGAAACGCATCTTGGAGGCCAGCTGCATCGACATCTTCCGCAGGTGCTTCATCTGCCGCACGGCGTCCTGGTTGATGACGACGACCGCCTCGCCGAACACGGCACCGTTCTTCGTCCCGCCCAGCGAGAGGATGTCGACGCCGACCGCGTTGGTGAACGTCCGCATGGGCACGTTCAGCGAGGCGGCGGCGTTGGCTATCCGGGAGCCGTCCAGGTGCACCCTCATGCCGTGCGCGTGGGCGTGCTCGCAGATCGCGCGGATCTCCTCCGGCGTGTAGAGGGTGCCCAGCTCGGTGCTCTGGGTGATCGACACGACCTGCGGCATCGCCCGGTGCTCGTCCTCCCACCCCCAGGCCTGGCGATCGATCAGCTCGGGCGTGAGCTTGCCGTCGGGCGTGGGCACGGTGAGCAGCTTCAGCCCGCCCATCCGCTCGGGCGCACCGCCCTCGTCCACGTTGATGTGCGCGCTCTCGGCGCAGATCACCGCACCCCAGCGGTCGGTGACCGCCTGGAGCGCGACCACGTTCGCGCCGGTGCCGTTGAAGACCGGGAAGGCCTCCGCGGTGGCCCCGAAGTGGCCCCGGATGATCCGCTGGAGGTTCTCGGTGTAGTCGTCCTCGCCGTACGCCACCTGGTGGCCGCCGTTGGCCAGGGCCAGGGCGGCCAGCACCTCGGGGTGGGCTCCGGCGTAGTTGTCACTGGCGAAACCGCGGACCTGCGGGTCGTGATGGCGACGCGCGTCGGTCTTGGGAGGGTTCACGGCTTCTCGGTCAGCCACAGACGGTTTCCGTTCACTTCGGCGGCGGACCTGCTCCAGACGCCCTCGATGGCCTCGGCCAGGTCCTTGACGTCCGTGAAGCCCGCGAACTTCGCGTTGGGGCGTTCGGCGCGCATCGCGTCGTGCACCAGCGCCTTCACCACCAGGATGACAGCCGCGGAGTTCGGGCCCTCGGCCCCCTCGGCCACCCCCGCCTTGCGGAAGCCGTCGGCCATCGCGAGCGTCCAGGCCTCGGCGGCGGCCTTGGCCGCGGCGTACGCAGCGTTCCCCGCCGTCGGCTTCGCGGTGCCGGCGGCGCTGGTGAGGACGTACCGGCCGCGCTCGCTGCGCTGCAGGGCGTCGAAGAAGGCGAGGGAGGTGTGCTGGACGGTGCGGACGAGCAGCTTCTCCAGCAGGTCCCAGTCGGCCAGGTCGGTCTCGGCGAAGTTCGCGCTGCCGCGCCAGCCGCCGACGAGGTGGACCAGACCGTCGACGCGGCCGTGGTCCTTCTCGATGCGCGCGGCCCAGTCGCGGGTGGACTGCAGGTCGAGCAGGTCGACGATCTCACCGGTGACCGTGGCGCCGCCGCGGGCGTACCGGGCCGCGTCGACGGACTCCGCCAGCCGCTCCGGACTGTTGTCGGCGCCGACGACGACCGCACCCGCCTCGGCGAGCCGGACCAGCGTCGCGTGCCCGGCGGGTCCGCCCGCGCCGGCCACCGCGATCACCGCACCACTGAGAGACCCGTTCCCCACCATGTTCTTCCCCTCTTGAGCAGTGTTTCCGAGGCGGTCGCTCACGCGGCGACCCGCTCGGCGCCGTCCGCCGTGATGCCCTTGGTGGAGGCGATCACATTCTTCAGCTTCTTGGACAGCGCCTCATAGAACATGCTCAGCGGAAACTCGTCCGGAAGCACGTCGTCCACGAGTTTGCGCGGCGGCAGGGTCAGGTCCAGGGCGTCGGGGCCCTTCGCCCACTTCGAGCCGGGGTGCGGGGGGAGGTAGGTGGAGACCAGCTCGTAGCCGGCGAACCAGTGCACCAGCTTCGGGCGGTCGATGCCGTCCCGGTAGAGCTTCTCGATGTCGGCGCACAGCTGGTTGGTGACCTGCGGGGCGCGCTCCCAGTCGATGGAGAGCTTGTTGTCGGTCCAGCGGACGACATCGTGCTTGTGCAGGTAGGCGAAGAGCAGCTGGCCGCCGAGGCCGTCGTAGTTGCGGTTGCGGTCACCGGTGACCGGGAAGCGGAACATACGGTCGAAGAGCACCGCGTACTGCACGTCACGGGCCTGCGGGACGCCGTCCGCCTGGAGCTTCACGGCCTCCTTGAAGGCGGTGAGGTCACAGCGCAGCTCCTCCAGGCCGTACATCCAGAACGGCTGGCGCTGCTTGATCATGAACGGATCGAACGGCAGGTCGCCGTGGCTGTGGGTGCGGTCGTGGACCATGTCCCAGAGCACGAACGCCTCTTCGCAGCGCTTCTGGTCGTGGACCATCGCGGCGATGTCCTCGGGCAGCTCCAGGCCGAGGAGGCCGACGGCGGCGTCGGTGACGCGGCGGAAGCGGGCGGCCTCGCGGTCGCAGAAGATGCCACCCCAGGAGAAACGTTCCGGCGCCTCGCGGACGGCGATCGTCTCCGGGAAGAGCACGGCGGAGTTGGTGTCGTAGCCCGAGGTGAAGTCCTCGAAGGTGATGCCGCAGAACAGCGGGTTGTCGTAGCGGGTGCGCTCCAGCTCGGCCAGCCAGTCCGGCCAGACCATCCGCAGCACGACCGCCTCCAGGTTGCGGTCCGGGTTGCCGTTCTGCGTGTACATCGGGAAGACGACCAGGTGCTGCAGGCCGTCCGCGCGGTCCGCGGCGGGCTGGAAGGCCAGCAGGGAGTCCAGGAAGTCCGGGACCTCGAAGCCGCCCTCTGCCCAGCGGCGCAGGTCCCGCACCAGGGCCTGGTGGTAGGCGGCATCGTGCGGGAGCAGCGGGGCGAGCTGCTCGACGGCACCGGCGACACGCTCGACGGCGGCCACGGCGTCGGGCCGCCGCGGGGCGCCCTCCGCCTCGAAGTCGATCGATCCGTCCTGCGACTGCCATGGCCGGATCTGCTCCACGGCATTCTTGAGCACGGGCCAAGCCGGGTGCTCAACCACCCTGGTCAGCGAAGGAACCTGTTCCTCCGTACCCGACTGCACAAGAATTTCCGTCATGTCCCATCCTCCACGGGAGAACCTCGCGTCTGCACACCGTATGCATACCCCGTTTCAGTCAGCAAGACCTTGAGCGGGAAATTATTCTGCGCACCCCCTTGGTCGCCGATGTTTTTCCTGTCGTATACCGTGACGACGCTCACTTCCGCTGTAGCGGGCGAGAGGTGCCTCCACGGTGCGCGAGTGGGCCTCCACGGTCGCCGAGCCGGTCAAGGACACGGAGGACGCGCCCACCAGCGGGTGACCACCGGGGCGCATACCGGCCAACGGGCGCCTGCACCGGGGCCCGAATGCCGCGCGCAGCTGCGGGTTCAACGTCAGTCCCGGCCACTAGGCTGCGACCTTGCCGCGTGGACGACGACGTCCGGGACGCCTCCGTCGGTCCGCGCGTCGCCGAGCCGCCGTCGACGGAAGCGAGTTGAACCTTGAACTTCCTTACCATCGGTCACCGCGGGGTCATGGGCGTCGAGCCCGAGAACACCCTCCGTTCCTTCGCCGCCGCGCAGCGGGCCGGCCTCGACCTGATCGAACTCGATCTGCACCTGAGCAAGGACGGCGCCCTGGTCGTCATGCATGACGCGGAGGTGGACCGTACGACCGACGGGTCCGGACCGATCGCGGAGAAGACCCTCGCGGAGCTGCGCGCCCTGGACGCGGGCCGCGGCGAGCGGGTGCCGGTGTTCGAGGAGGTTCTGGAGGCGGTGCGCACGCCGCTGCAGGCCGAGATCAAGGATGTGGCGGCGGCGCGGGCGCTGGCCGAGGTGATGCGCGCGCGGGACCTGACCACGCGGGTGGAGGTCTCCTCGTTCCACGACGAGGCGGTCGCCGAGATCGCGCGCCTGGTGCCGGGTGTGCGCACCGCGCTCATCGCCGGGCGCTACGGCACCGAGGTGGTGGACCGCGCCGTCGCCGTGGGCGCCGCGACCGTGTGCCTCGACATCCGCCGGCTGACCCTGGAGGTCGTCGAGCACGCGCGCGCGTCGGGACTGCGGGTCATCGGCTGGGTGGTCAACACGCAGGACCATCTGCGACTCGTGCGCGCTCTGGGGCTGGACGGGGCGACGACCGACTACCCGGAGATCAAGCGCACGGGGCGCTTCACCGCGTGACGGGGCGCCGCACGGCGTGACGCCCCGCGGCAGGGGCGGGGGTCACGGGCGGGCATCCCCTCATGGACGTCACGGCGCGGACGTTCACGGTGAGGCGGTCAGGGTGAAGGGGTCACGCGAGCTTCTTCACCAGCAGCTCGAACTGGAGGTCGTCGCGCTGCGGGATGCCGAAGCGCTCGTCGCCGTACGGGAACGGGGACATCTTTCCCGTACGGCGGTAGCCGCGGCGCTCGTACCAGGCGATCAGGTCCTCGCGCACGGAGATCACCGTCATGTGCATCTCCGTGACGCCCCAGGTCTCGCGGGACTGCCGTTCCGCCTCCGCCATGACGACCTTGCCGAGGCCCGCCCCCTGCAGGGTGGGGCTCACCGCGAACATGCCGAAGTAGACGTGGTCACCGCGGTGTTCCAGCTGGCAGCAGGCGACGAGCCGGCCGTCCTGCTCGACGGTGAGCAGCCGGCTGTCCGGCGACTTGATCACTGCGAGCACCCCGTCGGGGTCGGTCCGCTGCCCGTCCAGGATGTCCGCCTCGGTGGTCCACCCGGCGCGGCTGCTGTCCCCCCGGTACGCCGACTCGATCAGCGCGACGAGGGCGTCGACGTCGGTGTCGGTCGCGTCGCGGAAGGTGAGTCCGGCGGCGGCGTGGTCCATGACAGTGGTCTCCGATCTCCGGCGTGGCTGCGGCACCGACGAGGGTAACGCTGCCACTAGGCTCCGCCCGCATGGTGCATGTACTCAGCAGCCGGACCCTGCTCCGGCCCACCGACCCCGAGCGCTCCCGCGCGTTCTACGGCGAACAGCTCGGCCTGTCGGTCTACCGCGAGTTCGGTACCGGCCCCGAGCGCGGCACGGTCTACTTCCTCGGCGGCGGTTTCCTGGAGCTCTCCGGCCGGTCCGACGGCTCGCCCCCGCCGGGGGTGCGGCTGTGGTTGCAGGTCGAGGACGTGACGGCCGCCGGCGAGGAGTTGCGGGCCCGGGGCGTCGAGATCGTACGGCCTGCGGTGCGCGAGCCGTGGGGCCTGGTCGAGATGTGGATCGCCGACCCCGACGGCACCCCGATCGTCCTGGTGGAGATCCCGCCGGACCATCCGCTGCGCTACCGGCCCGGCGTCTAGGCGCACCGTCGCCGCCGCTCAGCGCCGTGCCATGGCCGCGAGCCCGGCATGACCGAGTACCCCTAGGGGCCTGTCTGACAATTGCCGTCGTCGCCCGGAGGGCGGCCTCGCGGCGTCAGGTGCGTGCTCTCGGCGCGCC
>NZ_JBEZBT010000019.1:0-133330 GCF_040647235.1 Streptomyces sp. NPDC042638 | reverse complement strand
GGCGACCGCGCCCACCTGAACTCTGCCAACGTCAATCTCGACACCCACATCGACGCCGCCGGCGCGAGCTCTCCCAGTGCCGCCGGGTCAGCGGCCCGGCTGCCCCAGGGCCGATGGGTCAGCGGCCGGCACCGCTGCGGACACGCTCCTGAAAGGCCGTCATGTCCTCACGCAGGGCAGCGATCACCTCGTCGCCGCGTTCGGCGAGATAGAAGTGGCCGCCGGTGAACGTGCGGACCCGGAAGTCGGCACGCGTGTACTCGGCCCAGGCCGTCGCCTCGTCCGCGCGCACCTGCGGGTCGGTGTCGCCGGTGTAGACCCGCAGCGGGCAGCTCAGCGCAGGCCCCGGGCGGTAGGCGTAGCGCTCCACCGCGGTGTAGTCGGCGCGCAGCGCGGGAATGATCATGCGCACCACGTCCTCGTCGTCCAGCAACGCCGAGGAGGTCCCGTCCAGTTTGCGTATCTGTGCGATGAGCCCGGCGTCGTCCCGCAGGTGCACGGCTTCCTGACGCGGGCTGCCGGGTGACCGGCGCCCGGAGACGACCAGCCCGAGCAGCCGCCCGTCCAGTTCCGCCTCCATGCGGCGCGCGGTCTCGAAGGCGAGGGTGCCGCCCATGCTGTGCCCGAAGAACACCAGGGGACGGCCGGCCCGGTCGCGCAGCGCGTCGACGATGCCGTCCACCAGGGCGTCGACGCTGGTGAGCGCGGGTTCCGAGCGGCGGTCCTGGCGCCCCGGGTACTGCAGCGCCAGCACCTCGGCGCGAGGGGTCAGGCGAGCCGACAGCGGCTGGAAGTAGCTGGCCGATCCGCCGGCGTGCGGGAAGCAGACCACCGTGACCTCACTGTCCGGCGCGGGGTGGTACCGCCGGATCCAGCGTTGCCTCAGTTCCTGCGAGTCGGTCATGTGCTCTCCCCGTTTCGTCGTGCCGACGGGCACGTCCGAGCGAGGACGCCCCGGGCCCCACCTTTACCGACCCGGGCTGAATGATCAAGTCCGGCCCTCCGCCCGGCACGACTCCCCCGCACACACGAAAGGCCGCCCTCTCCTTCGCGAGAGAACGGCCTCCGACCTGCGAAACGCAGAGTCGGGACGACAGGATTTGAACCTGCGACCCCTTGACCCCCAGTCAAGTGCGCTACCAAGCTGCGCCACGTCCCGGTGCCGTTTGACCTGGGGTTTCCCTGGTCGAAACGTGCAGAGAAACCATACCGCACTCGGAAGGATGGTCGCGCACCGCTTTTCTTCTTGACCTCAAGCTTGGTTGAGGTCACAGGATCGTCGGCATGACGATCGCAGCGGACACGACCGCCCGGAGCCGCACGTACGGCTATGACGACCTCCCCCGGCTGATGGGGCTGATGACCGGCGACGAGAAGCACGGCCCGGCGGCCACCTCCACGCTGGACGTGCTGTGGGTGCTCTACGACCGGGTCCTCCGGGTCACGCCCGAGCGGCGCGACGATCCGGCCCGGGACCGCTTCCTGCTCAGCAAGGGGCACGGGCCCATGGCGTACTACGCCGTGCTCGCCGCGAAGGGGTTCCTGCCGGTGGACTGGCTGCCGGGCTTCGGCTCGTACGACTCCCCGCTCGGCCACCACCCGGACCGCGTGCTGGTACCGGGCGCCGAGATCGGCAGCGGGTCGCTCGGGCACGGGCTGCCCATCGCCGTGGGCACCGCGCTGGGCCTGCGGGCACAGGGCCGGACCGACCCGGCGGTGTGGGCGCTCATCGGGGACGCCGAGCTGGACGAGGGCAGCAACCACGAGGCGATCGCCTTCGCCGGGCCGGCCCGACTGGACCGGCTGCACACCGTCGTCATCGACAACTCCTCCGCCAGCCACGCGCTGCCCGGCGGGATCGCCGCCCGGTTCGAGGCGGCGGGCTGGTCCGCGGTGACCGTCGACGGCCGCGACCACGAGGCGCTGTACGCCGCGTTCACCGCACCGCACCCGGACCGGCCGCACGTGGTCGTGGCCCGTGTCGAGCCGAAGAACGCCTGACCCCTCCCCCGCTCTCCGGAAAGGGCACACCTCCATGGACACCATGCGCGACCGTTTCGCCCCCGTCGTCTCCCGGATGCTGGACGAGGACCCACGGGTCGCCGTCGTCCTCGCCGAGATCGGCCGGGACGGCTTCCGCGACGCCGAGCGCCGGCACCCCGACCGGGTGATCAACGTCGGCATCCGCGAACAGCTGCTGGTCGGGGCGGCGGCGGGGCTGGCGCTCACCGGTATGCGGCCCGTCGTGCACACCTTCGCCAGCTTCCTGGTGGAGCGGCCGTTCGAGCAGGTCAAGCTGGATCTGGGGCACCAGGACACCGGCGCGGTGCTGGTGAGCGCCGCGGCGTCCTTCGACTGGCCGGCCGGCGGCCTCACCCACATGGCACCCGGCGACGTCGCCCTCCTGGACACGCTGGACGGCTGGACCGTGCATGTCCCCGGGCATCCGGACGAGGCCGAGACACTGCTGCACCACGCGGTCGCCGCGGGCGACGACAAGGTGTACGTCCGGCTGTCCGTGCAGGCCAACCGGCAGGGCCGGGTGATCGACGGGCAGCACTTCGTCACGGTCCGCGAGGGCCGCTCGGGTGTCGTCGTCGCCGTCGGCCCGGTGCTGGACGCGGTCCTCGCCGCCACGGAGAACCTGGACGTCACCGTGCTGTACGCGACGACCGTGCGCCCCTTCGACGCGGCCGGGCTGCGCCGGGCGACCGAGGCGGCCGGTACGGACGTCGTGCTGGTCGAGCCGTATCTGGCGGGCACGTCGACGGCCGCGGTGAGCGAGGCGCTGGTCGACGTCCCGCACCGGGTGCTCGGCCTCGGCGTCGGACGCCGTGAACTGCGCCGCTACGGCACGGTCGAGGAGCACGTGGCCGCACACGGCCTGGACGCGGGAACCCTGCGGGAGCGGATCGGCCGCTTCGTCGGCGCGGGGCGGGTGCCGGTGGGCGGGTGAGCCGCGGGAGGCGAGGAAGGGTGCCGGGGCTCAGTGGGCGGCCGTGCTCGCGTCGGCCCGCACCAGGTCGCGTATCGCCGGTATCGCGAGCATCATCGCCGCCACGGCCAGGCTCACGGCGGCGGCGGTCAGCAGGACGTGGCCCGCGCCCAGTGCTCCGGCCGCCGGACCCGCGAGGGCCTGGCCGACCGGCATCATCGCGAGCGAACCGGCCACGTCATAGGCGTGGATGCGGTTGAGGGTGTCGGCCGGGACCTGCGTCTGGACGGTGGTCGCCCACATCACGCCCCAGAAGGACAGGCCGGCACCGGCGAGCGCGGCCCCCGCCGCCATGGCCGCCACGCCGAGGCCCATGCCGACGGCCGCCGGGAAGCCGAAGAAGGCGAAGAGGGCGAACGCACCCGCGCGGAGCATCCGGCGTGGACGCAGCCGGAAGGCGAGCAGACCGCCGAGCACCGTGCCCCCGCCGAGAGCGGAGTTGACCAGTCCGTAGGCCCCCGGGCCATGGTCGCGGACGACCTCGGTCGCCACCAGAGGGACGGTCGGGCCCCAGACAGCGATCATGTACAGGCACCAGACGGCGATCACTCCCCACAGCCAGGTGCGGGAGCGGAACTCCCGCCAGCCGTCGACGAGGTCGGCGCGGAAGGCGCGCAGGGCGGAGCCGGTGGCGGTCCGGGCACCGGCGGGCAGCGGGGGCAGCCTGAGCAGCAGCAGGCACAGCGCGCTGAGCGCGTAGGTGGTGGCGTGCGCGGCGAAGACACCGCCGGGCGAGGCGAGACCGACCAGGACGCCGGCGACGGCCGGGCCCGCGAGCTGGGCGGCGGACTCGGCGATCCGGATCGCGCCGTTCGCGCCCTGCACGTCCGCGGCGAGGCGGGGCACGGTGCTGGCCACACCGGGCTGGAAGACCGCTCCGGCCACGCCGTTGACGACGCCGACGACGCAGATCTGCCACAGCACCACGTGCCCGGTGAAGAAGAGGCCGGCGGCGACGGACTGCGTGCCGAGCCGTACCAGGTCCGCGCCGATCATCAGTCTGCGGGTGCTGAACCGGTCGGCGACGACCCCGCCGAAGACGACCAGCCCGGCGAAGGCCGCCGCCGTCGCGGCCATGGCGAGGCCGACCGCGCCCGCGCCGTACCCGTGCTCCAGCAGGCCCGCGGCGAGGGCGACGGGCAGCATGGTGTCGCCCAGGCGGGCGACCGCGCGGGCCACGAAGAACAGCGCGAAGTCCCGCGACCACACGGCCGGTGCCGTTGCCGTGTGGTCGCGCACGTACCGGGCGGCTATGTCGCGCCGCGCGTCCGTTCCGGTCATCCGGGTGCTCCCCTCCCTGGCCGGCTGCCGGCCGTCCGGGCGTCCCCCGGGCGGCCGCGACCGCCCCGCCCGCCGCGAGGACGCGTTCGTCGCGCGGGATCATGCCACTCCACGGCGGCGCCCCGCCGGGCTTTTCAGTCCTCGGACAGCAGCCCCAACCCGGGGTGGGTGTCAAGGAGTCGGGGCGGAGCGGCCTGGCGCCAGGAGTCGGCCAGGATGTCCCGCAGCTCGTCCTCGCCCTCCAGGGCGGAGAGTCTCGCTCTCACCCAGGCGAACTGGGCCTCGTGGCCCGCGATCCAGAACTTCCCCGGCTCGGCCAGCACCAGTTCGTCCCGTTCCTCCTTGGGGCAGCGCACGGCGATGGACGTCTCGTCCTCGGGAAGGGTCACGAACATCTTCCCCGCCACCCGGAACGTGGGCATGTTCCATGCCACCTTCTCCGTGGTGTCCGGGAGGGAGAGGGCGATTCGGCGTACGTCTTCTGCATCCGGCATGCTCCGCACCGTAGCCCCTGCCACTGACAGTCAGGAGGTCACGGACGTACGGCGGCCGGGCCGCGGGAGCCTCAGGTGAGGGCCGCCTCGCCGAGCGCCTCCAGCACCGGGCGGATCAGCGGGTGCCCCTCGGCTCCCCGGCGGACGGCCGCGAAGACCCGGCGGGTGGGGGCGACGCCGTCGACGGGGCGTACGACCACGCCGGTGAGGTCCATGCCGCGCAGCGCGGAACGCGGTACGAGGGCGACGCCCGCGTCGGCCGAGGCGAGGGCGACGACGGCCCGGAAGTCGTCGGAGGAGTGTTCGAGCCGGGGCTGGAAGCCGGCGCTCTCGCAGGCGAGGACCACCACGTCGTGGCAGGGGTTGCCGGGGTACGGGCCGATCCAGGCGTCCTTGGCCAGCTCGGCGAGGGGGACCTCGGGGGCGTCCGCCAGGCGGTGCCCGACCGGGACGACCGCGTCGAACGGCTCGGCGTAGAGCGGGACGTGGGTCAGCCGGGGGTCGTCGGCGGACGGAGCCCCCCGGTATTCGACGGCGACCGCCACATCCACCTGCCGGTCCAGGACCATGGGGAGGCTGGCGTCCCCCTCCGCGTCCTGGACCCGGATCCGTATGCCCGGCGCCGCGGCGGCGAGGCGGGCCACCGCAGGGGCCACCACCTGGGCGATGCCGGTCGCGAAGGCCGCCACCGTGACGGTACCCGCCTCGCCCGAGCCGTAGGCGGCCAGCTCGGCCTCGGCGCGTTCCAGCTGGGCGAGGACGGCGTTGGTGTGGTTGAGCAGGATCTCGCCGGCCGGGGTCAGCCGGACCCCTTTCGCGCCGCGCTCGACCAGGCGGTGGCCGGTCTCCTGCTCCAGCGCGGTCAGCTGCTGGGAGACGGCGGAGGGGGTGAGGTAGAGCGCGGCGGCCGCCGCGGTGACCGTGCGGTGGTCGGCCACCGCACGGAGGATGTGGAGCCGCCGTGCCTCGATCATGCCCCCATTATCCCAGGGCGTCCGCCCTGGTCAGGCCTCCAGTTCGGCGCGCGCCGCGATGAAGGCGTCGACCGCGCGGTTCACGTCCTCCGTGGAGTGCGCGGCGGACAGCTGGACGCGGATGCGGGCCTGGCCCTGCGGGACGACCGGGTAGGAGAAGCCGATCACGTAGACCCCGCGCTCCAGGAGCAGTTCGGCCATCCGGGCCGCCTTCGCCGCGTCACCGATCATGACGGGCGCGATGGCGTGGTCGCCGGGGAGGACGTCGAAGCCCTCCTCGGTCATCCGGCGGCGGAACAGCGCGGTGTTCTCGGTGAGCCGGACGCGCAGGTCGTCGGCCGCCTCCAGCAGGTCGAGGACCTTCAGGGAGGCGGCGGCGATCACCGGGGCGAGGGTGTTGGAGAACAGGTACGGGCGGGAGCGCTGGCGCAGCAGGGCGACGATCTCGGCGCGGGCGGCGACATAGCCGCCGGAGGCGCCGCCGAGGGCCTTGCCGAGGGTGCCGGTGATGATGTCGACGCGGTCCATGACGCCGTGCAGCTCGGGGGTGCCGCGGCCGGTCGGGCCGACGAAGCCGACGGCGTGCGAGTCGTCGACCATGACCATCGCGTCGTAGCGGTCGGCGAGGTCGCAGATCTCGGCGAGCGGTGCGACGTAGCCGTCCATGGAGAAGACGCCGTCGGTGACGATCAGCCGGCGCCGGGCGTCGGACGCCTCCTTGAGCTTGGTCTCCAGGTCGGCGAGGTCACGGTTGGCGTAGCGGAAGCGGCGGGCCTTGGACAGGCGGATGCCGTCGATGATGGAGGCGTGGTTGAGGGCGTCGGAGATCACCGCGTCCTCCTCGCCGAGCAGGGTCTCGAAGACACCGCCGTTGGCGTCGAAGCAGGAGGAGTAGAGGATCGTGTCCTCCTGGCCGAGGAACGCCGACAGCCGGGCCTCCAGCTCCTTGTGCACCTCCTGGGTGCCGCAGATGAAGCGGACGGAGGCCATGCCGTAGCCCCAGCGGTCCAGTGCCTGGTGCGCGGCGGCGATCACCTCGGGGTGGTCGGCGAGGCCGAGGTAGTTGTTGGCACAGAAGTTGAGGACCTCGCCGGGACGGCCGCCGGCGCTGACGTTCACGGTCGCCGACTGCGGGGTGTCGATGACCCGCTCGGGCTTGTGCAGCCCGGCGGCGCGGATCTCGTCGAGGGTGGCGCGCAGGTCGTCGCGGACGGTTTCGAACATGGGGGCTCCTGAAAGTGCTGACGGGGCAGGGGAGTTCGGGCTACGGCTCGCGCGGTGCGGTGCGGCGGCTCACGCGGTCCAGTCGAGGATGACCTTGCCGCCCTTGCCGCTCGCGGCGTCGGCGAAGGCGGCCTCGAAGTCGCGGTAGTCGTACCGGCCGGTGATCACCGGGGCGAGGTCGAGGCCGCCCTCCAGCAGCACCGACATCGCGTACCAGGTCTCGAACATCTCGCGGCCGTAGATGCCCTTGATGGTGATCATCGAGGTGACGATCCGGGCCCAGTCGACCGGGAACTCCTGGGCGGGCAGACCGAGCATGGCGATCCGGCCGCCGTGCGTCATGTTGGCGATCATGTCCCGCATGGCCTCGGGGCGGCCGGACATCTCCAGGCCGATGTCGAAGCCCTCGCGCAGGCCCAGTTCGCGCTGTCCGTCGGCGATGGTGGTGTCGGCGACGTTCAGGGCGAGACTCACTCCTATCTTGCGGGCGATCTCCAGGCGCTCCTCGCTGACGTCGGTGATGACGACGTTGCGGGCGCCCGCGTGCCGGGCCACGGCGGCGGCCATCAGGCCGATCGGGCCGGCGCCGGTGATCAGCACGTCCTCGCCGACCAGCGGGAAGGACAGCGCGGTGTGGACGGCGTTGCCGAACGGGTCGAAGATCGCGGCGACGTCGAGGTCGACGGGGACCCGGTGCACCCAGACGTTGGACGCGGGCAGGGCGACGTACTCGGCGAACGCGCCGTCGCGGCCGACGCCGAGGCCGACGGTGGCCCGGCACAGATGGCGGCGGCCGGCCAGGCAGTTGCGGCACTTGCCGCACACCAGGTGGCCCTCGCCGCTGACCCGGTCGCCGATGAGGATGTCGGTCACGTCCCGGCCCACCTCGACCACCTGCCCGACGAACTCGTGACCGACCACGAGCGGCGTGCGGATCGCCTGCTGGGCCCAGCCGTCCCAGGCCCGGATGTGCAGATCGGTGCCGCAGATACCGGCCCGCATGACCTTGATCAGTACGTCACCGGGGCCGATGGCGGGCTCCGGGACGTCCGTCAGCCGGAGTCCCGGCTCCGCCTTCTCCTTGACCAGCGCCTTCAACGCTACGGCTCCTGTGAGTGAGGTCCCGGCCCGCCGGCATGCCGAAGCAGCCCGCACCGGGGCAGAGGGGTGGGATCACCCTGCAATCTGCCGCATGCGCGAGCCGCGGTCCATCGAGCTTTTCTTAACCGGCGCCTCAGCTTTGCTTCAGACCTGCGCGGTGCCCCTGGAAACGCCCGTCTCCACGCCCCTCACTCCCGCTCCTCGCGTCACAGACACAGTCCGTCCTCGCTGCTCCGTTCGAGGCGTACGACGAGATCGGCGGCGAGCGCCTTGATGGTGTCCAGGCCCCCTCTGCCCCAGGCGCGGGGTGCTGTGTCGGCGGCACACAGGGTGCCGAGCGCCATGCCGGAGCTGTCGATGAGCGGGGCGCCGATGTAGGAGCGGACACCGAACTCGTCGACGATCGGATTGCCCGCGAACCGCGGATAGTCGCGCACGTCCTCCAGCACCAGGGCCTTGTGGCGCACCACCACATGGGGGCAGAAGCCATGGTCGCGGGGCAGCACCCGGCCGATCGCCGCTCTGCTGCCGTCGTCACGCACGATGGGCGCGGTGGCGGGCGCGCTCAGGCCCGCGAAGAACTGGTGGTCCTCGCCGATGAAGTTGACCATGGCGTAGAGCGCGCCGGTGAGCTGGGCGAGGTGGCTGGCGAAGGCGTCGAGCGCGGGGTCGGGCCGGTCCGCCAGGCCGAGTCGGCGCAGCCGGTGGACGCGGGCGGGGGCCTCCTTGTCCTCGGGGGTGAGCAGCAGACCCCGGACCGGTCGGGGCGGCTCGTAGCTCATGGCTGGGCTCCGTCGCTGTGGGCATACCTCATATACGGGCTCCGTGGGCGGTAGGGCGGGATCACATGTGGGCGCCATGGCTGGGGGTGGGCGCCGGCGCGTGCGCGAGGAGATGACGGACCAGGGTGAGCAGGGTCTGCACGCCGGAGCTGGAGATCCGGGCGTCACAGCGCACCACCGGGACCGCCGGGTCGAGGTCGATGGCGGACCGCACCTCCTCGGCGTCGTAGCGGTGGGAGCCGTCGAACTCGTTGACGGCGACGATGAAGGCGAGCCCGCGCTCCTCGAAGAAGTCCACGGCGGCGAAGCAGTCCTGCAGCCGGCGGGTGTCGGCGAGGATCACCGCGCCGAGCGCGCCCTCGGACAGCTCGTCCCACATGAACCAGAACCGCTCCTGCCCCGGTGTGCCGAACAGGTACAGCACGTGTTCCGGATCGAGGGTGATCCGGCCGAAGTCCATGGCGACCGTGGTCTCCATCTTGTTCTCGACGCCGTCGAGACTGTCCGTGCCGACGCTGACCGTGGTGAGCAGCTCCTCCGTGCTGAGCGGCGCGATCTCGCTGACCGCGCCCACGAAGGTCGTCTTGCCGACGCCGAACCCGCCCGCGACGAGGATCTTGAGCGCGGTGGGGAACGGGTCACAGCTGTCGTCGTAGTCCATCGAGCACTGCCTCCAGCAGAGACCGGTCAGTGGGGGTGTGTTGGTAGGCGGGCGGCTTGGTGGTCAGCGCACCGCAGTCGACCAGGTCCGAGAGCAGCACCTTGGTGACCACCGCGGGCAGTTCGAGCTGGGCGGCGACCTCGGCGACCGAGACGGGCGCGCGGCACAGGTCGAGTGCCTCCGCGTGCTCCGGGCCGAGGTAGCCCAGCGGGGTGACGCCGGTGGCCATCACCTGCGACATCAGGTCGAGGGCGATACTGGGTCTGGTGCGGCCGTTGCTGACCGTGAACGGGCGCACCAGCCGCCCGGCCGCGTCGTCCAGCCACGGTCCGTCGCCGGCTGCGGCCACGCTCAAGTCCTCGTCGCCGCGGAGTCGACGGCGTGCTGCCGGGGTGCGGTCACCAGGTAGGGGCGCACGCTCTTGACCAGCATCGTCATCTCGTAGCCGAGCACCGCCGCGTCGGCCTCGCGGCCGGCCAGCACGGCGAGACAGGTGCCGGAGCCGGCGGTGGCGACGAAGAGCAGGGTCGCGTCGAGCTCGACGACGACCTGACGGACCTCCCCGCCGTCGCCGAACCGGACGCCCGCGCTGCGGCCGAGGGAGTACAGGCCGGAGGCCAGGGCCGCCATGTGGTCGGCGCTGTCGATGTCCAGGCCGTGCACGGACTTCACCAGTCCGTCGCAGGACAGCAGGACGGCGCTGGTGGTGTGGGGTACGCGCTGCACGAGGCCGCTCAGCAGCCAGTCGAGGTCGGATGCGTGGACGGTCGGCGCATCGCTCGCCATGGTGGATCGACTCCTTGGGGTACGAAGACCAGCGGGAGCGCTGGGGGTGGGGGTACGACGTCCGGGTGCGGGGGTGGTGGTCATCCGGCCGAGGCGCTCCCCTCGGGGCGGCCGGTACCGCGGACGCCGTCGGTCGCGGGCGCGTGAGCGTGCGCCTGGCTCGTGGGAGCCGGGTCCTTGGGTGCGGGGCCCGTGGGGTCGGGGGCCGTGTGGTGGGCGGCCGTGGGGTCGGGACCCATGTGGGGGGACCCTGTGTGGTCGGAGCCCATGTGCTGGGAGACCGTGGGGTCGGAGCCCATGTGCTGGGAGGCCATGGGGGCGGGGCCCATGGTGGGAGAGCCCATGGTCTGGGTGTCCATGTGGTGAGAGCCCACGGGCTCCCCTCCCATGTCGTGGGGGCCACTGTGGTGGGCTCCGTTGTGCGGGGCACCGGTGTGGTCCGGGCCGCCATGCTCCGGGCGGGCTCGGGCCGGTTCGGCGCATTCCGTCAGCGAGGCGATCGAGAGCTGCGCGTGTGCGCCGGCCCCGTGTGCGGCATCCATGTGCGCCGAGCCCATGTACTCGTACGCCGGTGTCCTCGGCTCGGAGGTGTCAGCAGCGGGCGTTCCGTGCGGAGGAGTGCCGTGCAGGGGGGTGCCGTGCGCAGGAGTGCCGTGCAGGGGGGTGCCGTGCGCAGGAGTGCCGTGCATAGGGGTGCCATGCGCAGGCGTGCCGTGTGCGGGGGTGCCGTACCCCGGCTCTGCCGATCCGGGCCCTGCCGACTGCGGCTCGGCGGTCTGCGGCTCCGAGTAGTCCGGTTCGAGGCTCTGCTGGGCCTCGGCGAGTCCGATTCCGCGCTGGAAGGCGGCCATCAGGCCGGGGTCGTGGCCTACGACGCTGCCGGCGTCCTGGCGGGGCGCCGGGCCGCCGCGCAGCTGGGGCACGATGTGCTCCTGGGCGCGTCGGCGGGGCAGTCGGGGCTTGTCCATGGTGCCGCGGACGGGGCCGACGCGTGGGGTGGGCAGCACGCCCCCGTGTGCCTCCACCGCCGCCCGGTCCCCGGCACTGACACCGGGCACGGCATCGGCGGGGTTGGGTCGCGTCCCGTCGGCGCCGCGCACGGGAAGCGGGGCCGGGGCACCCCCGTGTCGTCCGCGCGCGGGGTTCTCCGTTCCGCGCCGCCCGGCTGCGCGCTGCGCGTGCCGTCGCCGCCCGGTGGCAGGAGCCTGCGCGTCGGCCGCCCCGGACTCCGTTCCGCTTCCGGTCGCGGAGCCGGCTGCGGCCGAAGGGGCCTCGCCCGTGGGGCCGTTGACGTAGGTCCCGGCGGGGGAGGCCGCCACGGTCCCCGCCCCGGCGCCCGGTTCCTGCGTGGGCGCCGGCACGGAGGCCCGCACGTGCCGTACCGCGCCGGTGTCCGCCGGGAGCGGGGCCTGGGACCGTGGCTGCGGTACGGCCGTGTCGGCAGCCGTCCCCGGCGCGACCGGCGCGTTGCCCAACAGCGCCTGCGGGACGACGAGTACGGCCTGTACACCGCCGTAGATGTTGGTCTGCAGGCGGACATGGATGCCGTGCCGGCGGGCGAGCTGGGAGACGACGTAGAGACCGATGCGGCCGTCGGCCAGCAGGCTGGCGACGTTGACCTGGTCGGGGTCGGCGAGCAGGGCGTTCATCCGGTTCTGCTCGCCGACGGGCATGCCGAGCCCGCGGTCCTCGACCTCCACGGCCAGCCCGGAGGTGACGAGGTTGGCGCGCAGCAGCACCTGGGTGTGGGGCGCGGAGAACACCGAGGCGTTCTCGATGAGTTCGGCGAGCAGGTGGATGACGTCGGCGACTGCGTGCCCGCGCAGTTCGCCGTCGATGGGCGGCACCAGCTTGACCCGGGAGTACTGCTCGACCTCGGCGATGGCGGAGCGCAGCACCTCGGTCATGCTGACCGGGTTGCTCCACTGCCTGCGCGAGACGGCGCCGCCGAGCACGGCGAGGTTCTCGGCGTGCCGCCGGATGCGGGTGGCCAGGTGGTCCACGTGGAACAGGCCCTTGAGCAGATCCGGGTCCTCGATCTCGTTCTCGAGGTCGTCGAGGATCGAGATCTCCCGGTGCACCAGGGACTGAAGCCGGCGTGCGAGGTTGACGAACACCTCCAGCTTCTGTTCGCTGCCCGTCTGGCTGGAGAGCTGGGCGGCCCGCACGACGGCGGTGACGGCGCCGTCGTGCGCGCGGGCCAGGTCGGCGGCGAGCAGCTCGAAGTCGTCGGCGTCCGCGGGCGGGCGGCGGCGCGGATTGAGCTGCGGCGGGCTCTCACCCTGCCGCAGCGCGTCGACCAGGGCGTGCAGGTCGGCCTCGCCGCGTGCGGCGGTGCGGCGGAGTGCGTCGAGGCGGCCGCCGACCGTCCGTGCGGCGCGGTCGGCGGCCACGGCGGCGATCAGGATGCCGGCGACGGCGACGGCGACCGCTCCCGAGAGCACGGCCCACAGGACGGGACCGGTGCGTGCGCCGGAGGAGCGGACGCTGAACAGAACCGCCGCGCCGGCGCTGAGCGCGACCGCGAGGGGCGGCAGGACGGCGAGCCGCATGAGCTGGGACCGTATGTGCGTTTCGGGCAGTGCGGGAGCGGGTCGGGCGACCGGACGCCCGTGCCGGCCGCCCTCGCGGCGGTCGGCGCGGGGGGCCGGTGCTCGGAGGTGAGACATCTGCGTCCTCGTACTGGTCCGTCGGGCCTGGTCCTCACGCGGTGCGGGAGGCGGGCATGCGTCATCGCGGTGTCGGTCGGCGGACCGGCGAACCCGGCCTCCCGCCGCGACGGACACTCACAGTAGTTGCCTGCGCCTCATGTGCGGTGGGCAGTTGACAAAAGCATCCGGGGAGCGTCCCGCTCTGGTATGAAGCGTCGTACGACAGACCGATAACCCGGCCGGACCTCGCCGACACGTCGTCGACCGAGCCGAAAGGCAGCGAAAAGACCTGATCAAAAGCGATCACACGGGGAAGGCCGACCGGAACACGGCGTCCGGCCGAGCCGGCCGCTCGCGCTGCCGGGGCGCCCGCCTCCCTCCGGCCGGCACCCCTCCGCCCCACCCCCGCCCCACCCCCGCCCGGGCGCCGCACCCGCCTTCACCGTCACGGAGAGTGTCGGCCATGGCCTTGAATTTGCGTCAGGGGGTCCGGCAGTAGGGGAGGGCAGCACGGCGCGGGCAGCACGAAGGGGGAGCCTGTCCGGCTCCCCCTTCGGTGGCGGCTGTCGGGCGGGAGGGGCGTCAGCCCCGCGTCGGCGGCTCCGCGACGAACGCACCGACCGAGCGCCAGGTGCGCCGCATGTCTCCGGACACGCCCCGCCACCACGCCTCCGCCGGCAGCTTGCCGGCGGGTTCGAAGGGCTCACCCGGGCGGGGCAGGGCCACCGACTGCCCGGCGTCCTCGGCGACCTCCTTGGTCCACTCCCCCGGCTCGGCCCACGGGTGCGGGGCGAGGTTGAAGGTGCCCCAGTGGATCGGCAGCAGCGCGCCGTGCGGCGCCCCGCCCTGGAGGTCGAGGTGGGCGCGCAGGCCCTCCTCGGGGGTCATGTGGATGTCCGGCCAGAACTCGCTGTACGCCCCGATCTGGATCATCGTGGCGTCGAACGGACCGTGGGCGGCGCCGATCTCCTGGAAGCCGTCGAAGTAGCCGGTGTCGCCACTGTGGTAGATCCGGTGCTCCTCGCCGGCGACGGCCCAGGACGCCCAGAGGGTGTGCTGGGTGTTGCGCAGGCCCCGGCCGCAGAAGTGGCGGGCCGGGGTGGCGGTGAGGGTGAGGCCGCCGACCCGGGTGGACTCGTGCCAGTCCAGCTCGCGCAGCCGGTCCGGGGAGACGCCCCAGTGTTCGAGGTGGGCCCCGACGCCGAGCGGCACGGCGAACAGGGTGTCCGTCCCGGCCAGCGCCTTGATGCTGGGCAGGTCCAGGTGGTCGTAGTGGTCGTGGGAGATGACGACCACGTCGACCGGGCCGAGCGCGGCCAGCGGCACCGGCACCGGGTGCAGCCGCTTGGGCCCGGCGAAGGGGAACGGGGAACAGCGCTCGCCCCAGACGGGGTCGAACAGGACCCGGTGGCCGTCGATCTCGGCGAGCACACTGGAGTGGCCCATCCACGTCAGCCGCAGCCCCGTGGCGGGCGGCTTGGCCAGGTCGGCGTAGGTCGTGGGGTGCACCGGTACGGTGCCCTCGGGGGCACGCAGCGGCCGGGTGTCCTTGTCGAGGAACACCTTCGCGAGGTCGAGTGCGGAGCCGGAGGGCCGGGTGCGTGCGGGGCCGCCGGGGTTCTGGAAGACGCCGTCCTTGAAATGCGGCGAGCGGCGGATGCGTGCCAGGCGCTCACCACCCGGGTCCGCGCCGAAAGCGGCGGGCCGCAGTGCGCGCAGCCCGGAGCTCGAAGAACGCAAACCGGTCACGGTACCTCCCGGTGGAGTGGGTGAGGCCCTCCATTATGGTCGGCCCCTGCGACAGGCCGGACACGGCGGGGTGCTCTGCCGTCACCGGAGATCCGTTCAGCACGTTGACAGGCTCCGGAACACCTCCGGATACTGACCCACCATTCAGTAGTACTTACCGTCATCCTGCCGGTACCCACCGTCGCCCCCTCGGAGATCCCATGACCACCCCCCTGATCTCGCTCGTCTGGACCGATCACGTCACCGGCCGCCGGGGTTTCCTGGTCGTGGACCGGCTGGTGCGGGGCGTGGCCAGCGGCGGGCTGCGGATGCGGCCGGGCTGCACGCCGGAGGAGGTGGCCGGGCTGGCCCGCGGCATGACGATGAAGGAGGCCCTGCACTACGACCCCTGCGGCCCCGGGGGTCGCTACATCCCGCTCGGCGGGGCGAAGGGCGGCATCGACTGCGACCCGCGGGACCCGCGGGCGTACGGCCTCCTCGTCCGCTATCTGCGCGCCATGCGGCCGTACGTCGAGAGCTGCTGGGCCACCGGTGAGGATCTGGGGCTCAGCCAGGACCTGGTGGACCGCGCGGCGGCGGAGGCGGGCCTGGTCTCCTCCATTCAGGCGGTGTATCCGCTGCTGGACGACGAGTCGGCGGCCCGGCGGCGGCTCGCGGACGCCTTCGCGGTGGAGGTGGACGGCATCGGCCTGGACGAGCTGGCCGGCGGCTGCGGGGTCGCCGAGTCGGTGCTGGCGGCCCTGGACCGGGCGGCGGTGCCGTACGCGGGCACCCGGGTCGCCGTGCAGGGTCTGGGCACCATGGGCGGGGCCACCGCGCGCTTCCTCGCGCGCGCGGGTCTGACGGTGGTGGCCGTCGCCGACCTCAAGGGCACGATCGCCAACCCGGCGGGGCTGGACGTGGAGGCGCTGCTGGCGGCGCGGGACGGCCACGGCACCGTCGACCGCGGCGCCCTGCGGCCGGACGACCGGGAACTGTCCGGTGACGCCTGGCTGTCCACGGAGGCGGAGGTGCTGGTGCCGGCCGCCGTGTCGTACGCGGTCGACAGCGCGAACCAGGAGCGCGTCCGGGCGCGCTGGATCGTGGAGGCCGCCAACATGCCGGTCGTCCCCGAGGCGGAGGTGCGGCTGAACGCGCGCGGGGTGACGGTGCTGCCGGACGTGGTGGTCAACTCCGGGACGAACGCCTGGTGGTGGTGGACCCTGTTCGGCGACATCGGCGCGGACGCCGACGAGGCGTTCGCGCACATCCGCCGCTCGATGCGCGCCCTGGTCGGCCTGATGCTCGACCGGGCGGAGGCCGACGGTACGACCCCGCGCGCGGCGGCGCACGCCCTGGTGACCGAACGGCTGCCGGTGATCGCGGAACGGTTCGGCTGGTACCGGTGACCGGGCACGGCTTCGCGCGGTGCCGCTGACGGGTCCGACGGCTTCGTGACACCGGGGTGAACGACTAGGGTGACCGCGTGGCGAGAGTGCGGTTGAGCGTGGCGGAGCGGCGGGAGGAACTGCTGCGGGCCGCCATCGTGCAGATCGAGGCGCGGGGGGTGGCGGCGGTCCGGATCGCCGACGTGGCCTCGGCCCTCGGTGTGAGCAACGCGCTGGTGCTGTACCACTTCTCGACGAAGGAGAAGCTGGTCGCCGCCGCGTTCACCTACGCGGCCGAGGGTGATCTCGCGCATCTGCGCAGGCTGTTGGGCCGGCGGACCACCGCGCTGCGCCGGCTGCGGGCGGCGGTGCGCTGGTACGCGCCGACCGGTCAGGCGAAGGGCTGGCGGCTGTGGATCGAGGGCTGGGCCGTGGCTCTGCGCGAGCCGGCCCTGCGGGCGGTCACCCGGGACCTGGACCGGCAGTGGAAGGCGGCGATCACGGAGGTCGTCGCCGAGGGCGTGGCGGCCGGCGAGTTCACGTGCGCGGACCCGGTGGGTGCGGCGCTCCGGCTGACCGCGCTGCTGGACGGGCTGGCGGTGCAGCTGACGTCGTACCCGGGCGCGGTGGCGCGGTCCCGGGCCCAGGAGTGGGTGGACGACGCCCTCGCCCGTGAACTGGGCCTGGACCGCAGGGCGTTGACCGAACGCGAGCGGTGAGCACACCCGCGGGCCACCCCGGACCGCCGGTATGGGGGGCGGCTCGCCCCGGGCCGGTCTGCGTGGGGGCGGCTCGCCCCGGGCCGCCGGTGCGGCCCGGGGCGCGGTCGGCGGTGTCAGGCCACGGGAGCGATCCGCAGCTTGATGTCGTCCGGCGACAGCGCGCCCTTCGCGGTCACGTGGTCGCCGGAGGACTCGCCGCGCAGCCGGCGTCCGATCCAGGGGACGAGGTACTCGCGCGCCCACTGGACGTCGTCGCGGCGGATGTCCAGGGTGCCCCGGGGCGGCAGCGGTGGCCACGGCTGTTCCGGGTCGGCCGGGATGTCCAGGCCGAGTGCCTGTCCGGCCCGCAGCGCCACGCGCGTGTGCCCCTCGGGCGAGAGGTGCAGGCGGTCGCTGTCCCAGGCCCTGCGGTCCTGCACGGACTTCAGGGACCACAGGTCCAGGACGGGGCAGCCGTACCGGTCGGCGATGGCCCGGACGTGCCCGTTGTAGGTGGCGATCTTGCCGCGCAGATGCTTGAGCAGGGGGACGCCGCGGGTGTCGAAGCCGGTCGTCACCAGCACGGTGCCGGCGGCCTCGGCCAGCTGGGCCACGGCGCTTTCGAAGCGCTCGGCCACCTCGTCCGGGTCGGTGCCCGGGCGGATGATGTCGTTGCCGCCCGCACAGAAGGAGACCAGGTCCGGGGCCATGTCCACGGCCTGCGGAAGCTGGTCGGCCACGATCTGGTCCAGCAACTTCCCGCGCACGGCGAGGTTGGTGTACTGGAAGTCGCCCTCGGGGCGCCGGTCGGCCAGCAGCACCGCGAACCGGTCTGCCCACCCCACGAACGCCCCGTCGGGCCCGGGGTCGCCGACGCCCTCGGTGAAGCTGTCCCCCACCGCCACGTACGACCCGATCACTGATCTGCTGTCACTCTTCGAATCGTCTGCCACGTCGGACCATGATTCACCTTCGGATGTGACCTACGCGACCGTAGGCGGGGGTTGACGAACGGTGAGATGAGCCACTCTTCAAGGTTTGCGATATCAGGAATACGGCCGCTCGGGGAGCTGTTGGCAGCGGGCACACCGAAGGCCGGGCCCGGGGATCAAACACGACGAATCCGGATGACCGTCGCATCCAAGTCCCCCTTGAGCCCCGTGCGCAGCCCGTGGTGCAGCAGAACGGCTCCTCGGTGGACTTCACCCGTTTCACGGCACTCGTACGAGGCTGCCGGATCGAGTCCGCGCAGCCGCACCGCCGGCACCGGCTCGCCGTAGCTCTGCGCCTGGAGCCAGGCGAGGACGACCGCCTCCTCCCCCAGGACGTACTGCACCGCGCTCAGACCGCCCGTCGGGGGCCGCAGCCGGTACAGCTCGCCGTGCTGGACGACCGGGCGGATCTCCTTGTACAGCTCCACCCATCGCCGCGCCTCGGACAGTTCCCGCGTGCTCCACTCCGTCAGATCGCCGCCGACCCCGAGCACGCCCGCCATGGCGCTGACGAACCGGAAGCGCAGCGAGCTGACCCGCCCGTTGAGCTGGGTGTTGGGGCTGTCGGTGACCCAGGCGGCCATCACGCGCGCGGGATGGATCTGGGTGAAGCCGTGCTGGATGGCGAGCCGGTCCAGCGGGTCGGTGTTGTCGGAGGTCCACACCTGGTCGGTGCGGCTCAGCACGCCGAGATCGATGCGGCCCCCACCGCCCGAGCAGGACTCGAAGGCGACCCCGGGATGCGCCGCCCGCAGCCGGTCCAGCAGGGCGTACAGGGCGTGGACGTGGTCCACCCACAGGCGCTGCGGGTACGCCTCCCCGGGCCAGCCGGCGTCGGTGAAGCAGCGGTTGAAGTCCCACTTCACGTAGTCGATCGGGGCGCTGCCCAGCAGGGCGTCCAGCCGTTCCCACAGGTACTCCCGCACGTCCTCGCGCGCGAGGTTGAGCACGAGCTGGTGGCGCAGTTCCGTCCGTTTCCGTCCCGGCTGGTGCTGCACCCAGTCGGGGTGGGCGCGGTACAGCTCGCTGTCCGGGTTGACCATCTCGGGCTCGACCCAGATGCCGAACCGCATGCCCAGGCCGTGCACCCGGTCGGCGAGGGGCTTGAGGCCGTGCGGGAAGCGGCCGGGGTTGGGCGTCCAGTCGCCGAGTCCGGCGCGGTCGCTGGTGCGGGCGCCGAACCAGCCGTCGTCCACCACGAACAGCTCGACGCCGATCTCCGCGGCCCGGCGCGCGAGGGCGGCCTGCTGCTCCTCGGAGATGTCGAAGTTCGTGGCCTCCCAGGAGTTGAACAGCACGGGCCGGTCCCGCTCGGCGTCCGGGATGACGTGGGCGCGCTGGTAGGCGTGCCAGGTGCGGCTCGCGCCGCCGAAGCCGCCGTCGCTCCACAGGCCCGCGAAGACCGGGGTGGTGTACGACTCCCCGGGTTCCAGGAGCAGCAGGCCCGAGTCGTCGTAGCCGGCGCCGCCGGTGATCTGCACCCGCGCGTCGGGGAGTTGGGCCACCGCGATGCGCCAGGAGCCGGACCAGCCGAGCGCGCAGCCGTAGACCTCACCGTGCTCCTCGGTGGCGTCGGTGTCGAGGGCGAGCCAGGGCAGGTGCTGGTGGCCCGTGTGCCCGCGGCGGCTTCCGATGATCTTCTCGCCGTAGGTGAGGGGGGCGGTGGTGAGCCGGGACTCGGCGGCCCAGCGGCCGTGCAGCTGGGACAGCCGCCAGCCTTCGCGGTCGGGCAGGGTCCAGGTGGCCGCGTCGGCGCGCAGCAGCTCCACGCGCGCGCGGGAGCCGTTCTCGACGGTCACCCGGCGCTCGACGACGTCACCGCGCATCCGGTAGTGCAGGACGACCGCCAGGCCGTCGTCGTCGAAGCGCAGCCGCAGCTCCTCTCCTTCCGTCTCGTACGACACGAAGCGCCATTCGGTGCCGCGCCGCTCCTCGGTGCGTACGGACAGGGCGGGGCGGACGAACCGGGGGCCGCCCTCGACGGGGTACTCCTCGCGGCCGTCGAGCGGGGACTCGAAGGGCCAGTAGCCGGGCAGCGGGCGCGCCGCGAGCGCCTCGGCGTCGGCGAGGGCGAGCCGTGGCCCCCAGTGCAGGTGGAGCAGCTCGTCCGCGGCGCTGAGATGCAGGGCATAACTGCTGCCGGGGCCCGACAGGAGCCAGGTACGGCCGTCTCCGGCGATGTCCACCATCGAAACCTCACAGGTGTCAACAGATGCACTCAAGTGCCAACATCATCAAGGGCCGCCGGCCTGCCTGACAATGCCTGTGGACAACTCATTGCCCGAGGAAATCGATGTCGTATGGTCGACGGAGTGCCCGCCGACGAGCCGCGCCGGCGGGGCCGACCGGGAGGAGCCCCCGTGACGCAGCAGGTCCCGTCGACCGAGCCGGAGCTGGCCGGAGTCCGCAATTTCCGTGACGTGGGCGGGCTGCCCACCGTGGACGGGCGGCGGGTGCGCCACGGAGTGCTGTTCCGCAGCGGCCATCTCGCGCACGCGACGGCCGAGGACGCGGCCTTCCTCGCCTCCCTGGGCCTGCACACGATCTTCGACTTCCGCAACGCGGCCGACCAGAAGCTGGAGGGGCCCGACGTCGAGCTGCCCGGCGTGCGGAACGTGAACCTGCCGCTGAGCGACCCGGCCGACGGCGCCGAGTTCTGGAAGATGGTCCGCGACGGCGATCTCGACCAGCTGCGCGCGATCCTCGACGACGGCAAGGCCGCGGCCAGGATGACCGCCTCCTACCGCAAGATCGTCAAGGAGCGCACCGCCGAGCACTCCCGGGTGGTGCGGGCGCTCGCCGACGACAGCGTCCCCGCGCTCATGCACTGCGCTGCCGGCAAGGACCGCGCGGGCATCTCCATCGCCGTCACCCTCCTCGCCCTGGGTGTCGAGCGCGACGCGATCGTCGCCGACTACCTGGAGTCCAACGCCAAGCACCGCCGCTACAAGGTCCGCCGCAGCGGCAGCGCGGACTCCGCGTACACCCCCGAGGTGATGGACCTGATCAGCCCGCTCTTCGACGCCCGCGCCGAGTACCTCCAGGCGGCCTTCGCGAGCATCGAGGAGACCTGGGGCGACGTCGAGACCTATCTGGCACAGGGCCTCGGCCTCGGCCCCGAGACCCGCGAGCGGCTGCGCGAACGCCTGCTGGACTGACGACGGACGGCACGGCCGGCCCGCCGTACGGGGGCGTGTCAGCCCTTGGCGCCCACCGCGAAGAGCAGGTAGAGGAACGCGGCCAGGACGTGCCCGAGGGCGATGTAGATGATCAGCCGGACCCACAGGGCACGGGGGAACTTGGTCTCCAGGTCGGTCATGGCAGCTCTCCGGTCAGCGGGCCCAGGCACAGCGTTGCCGTGGGGCTCTGCAGCAGGGTGTGGACGAACAGCAGTTCCACGCCGTCGTGGTCCTCGGCGGCGAGGCGGTGCGGGGTGAGTGAGTCGAAGTGCGCGCTGTCACCGGGCGCGAGCAGGTGCGCGGTGTCCCCCAGCCGCAGCCGCAGGCGCCCCTTGAGGACGTAGAGCCACTCCTCGCCGGGGTGGACGCGCACGATGTCGCCCTGCGAGCCGTAGGGCACCCGCACCCGCAGGGCCTGCATGCCGCGGCCGGGCGATCCGGCCTGGACGTACGTCCAGCCGCCCGCCCGGGTCGGTTCCATGTCGGCGGCGCGCACGATCGCGTCCCGGTCGGCGACCGTCTCGCCGAGCAGTCCGGAGACGGTCGTACCGTAGATGCGTGCGAGCGCGAGCAGCATCGGCAGCGACGGCTGGCGCTGTCCGGTCTCCAGGCGGGAGAGATGGGCCGGTGAGAGGCCGGCGGCGCGGGCCGCGGCCTCCAGCGTGAGGCCGGCGCGCCGGCGCAGAGCCCGCAGCTGCGGGGCGACGGCGGGCAGGCCGTCGTCCGCGGCCGGCGGCGGCGCGGCGTCTGAGGCGTTCATACCTCCATTGAGCCGGATGATTGCCTCAGCGGCAATTTTGTTGCCTCTCAGGCAAAGAGCCCGGTGGTGGACCCGGGCCCCTCCCGCCTGTGCGACCCCGGGGTCAGCGGTTCGCCACCGCCTGCTTGATCAGGGTCTTGCCGAAGTCCCACATCAGGCCGCCGCCGCTGTGCGCGTCGTCCATCACCGCGGTGAAGGCGTCCACGAACCGCTCGACGTCGGCCTCGTCGACGACCAGCGGCGGAATCAGCTTGATCACCTCCAGGTGGTCGCCGGAGACCTGGGTGAGGATCCGGTGCTTCTGCAGCAGCGGGACGACGACCATCTGCGCGAACAGGCCCTTGCGGGCCGCCTGGAGCATGGTCCAGCGGCTGCGCAGCTTCAGTGAGGAGGGCCTGCCGAACTCGATGCCGATCATCAGACCCCGGCCGCGGACGTCGGCGAGCAGCTCGTAGGTGTCGATCAGTGCGGTGAGCCGGGACTTGAGCAGGTCGCCCGCCTTGCGCACACCGGCGACGATCTGCTCGTTCTCCATGACCGACAGCACGGCGAGGCCGCACGCCATCGCCTGGGCGTTGGCGCCGAAGCTCGCCGAGTGCACCAGCACCCGGTCCATGGACGAGTAGACCTTCTTGAAGATCCACTCCTTGCCGAGGGTCGCGCCGACCGGCACATAGCCGCCGGACAGGGCCTTGGCCACGCACACCAGGTCCGGTTCGACGCCGTCCTCGTGCTGGTAGGCGTAGAAGTCACCGGTGCGGCCGAGCCCGGTCTGCACCTCGTCGGCGATGAGCAGCGCCTTGTGCTTGTGCAGCAGCTCCTGCGCTGCCCGCAGGTAGCCGGGCGGCGCCTCGTGCACGCCCTTGCCCTGGATCGGCTCCACGATCAGGGCCGCCACGTCGCCCTTGGCCAGCTCCCGGGCCAGCGCGTCCAGATCGCCGAGCGGTACGGCGGTGTCGGGCAGGAGCGGCGCGAATCCGTCGCGGAAGCCGCTCTCGCCGTTGACCGAGAGGGAACCGGTGGTCAGACCGTGGAAGGCGTGGTCGCAGTAGAGGACGCGGGGCTTACCGGTGGCGTACCGGGCGAACTTCAGGGCTGTCTCGACCGCTTCGGTACCGCTGTTGCCGAAGAACACCCGGTCCAGGTGCGGGCTGTGCGTGAGGAGCCGTTCGGCCAGCAGGCCGGGCAGCGGCTGGCAGTCGAACCGGGTGAGGTCGGCGAGGTCCAGGTCCAGGACGTCGTGCAGCGCCTTGCGGACGACCGGGTGATGGCGGCCGAGGCCCATCACCCCGAACCCGGCGAGCATGTCCAGGTAGTCGTTGCCGTCGGCGTCGAAGAAGTGCGCTCCCTCGGCGTGCTCGTAGACCTTGTCGAAGCCGATGGTGTGCAGCATGCGCGGCAGCTGCGGGTTGAGGTGCTTGGCGTGCAGCTCGTAGCGTTCGGCTCCGCGCTCGGCGATCAGTGCGCCGAGGTCGAACTCCGTGCTCATTCACTCTCCTTGTCGGCGCCCCGCGGGGGCACGGACCCAGTCCGGGATGCGGCTGCCGCCGCGGTGGAGGTCCCCCCCGGGTTCGAGCGGGGACGGGAACGCGGGGAAGCGACCGGCCCCGACGGCGCCGCGGACCCGCCAGGGCCTTTCCCGGCGCCCGCGTCCGCGCGCCGCCGGGCGCCCGCGTCCGCGCGCCCGGTGTCCCCTGCCGCGAGGCTCGCGCCGATCCGCCCGGCGATCTCGACGGGCGTGAGACCGATGTCGGCCAGCACCTCGCTGCGTTTGGCGTGCGCCAGGAACTGCTCCGGGATGCCGAACCGGCGGACGGGCACGTCCACGTCGGCGTCGCCGAGGGCCAGCGCCACGGCGGAACCGACGCCTCCGGCACGGCTGTTGTCCTCGACGACGGCCACCAGCCGGTGCGCGGACGCCAGTCCGGGCAGTGCCGGGTCGACGGGCTTGACCCAGCGTGGGTCCACGACCGTGCAGCCGATGCCGCGGGCCTCCAGCAGCTCGGCGGCCTGCAGGCACACCGGCGCCATCACACCGACGGCCACCAGCAGCACCTCGGGGTGTTCGGCGCGGTGCAGGACGTCCATGCCGCCGACGTGGCCGACCGCGGGGACGCACGGGCCCACGGACTCCTTCGGGAAGCGCACCAGGGTGGGCGCGTCGGCCACGGCGACCGCCTCGCGCAGCTGGGCCCGCAGCTGGTCGGCGTCGCGCGGCGCGGCGATCCGGAGGCCGGGGACGACCTGGAGGACGGACAGGTCCCACATACCGTTGTGGGAGGCGCCGTCGGTACCGGTGACACCGGCCCGGTCCAGCACGAAGGTCACCCCGCAGCGGTGCAGGGCGACATCCATCAGCAGCTGGTCGAAGGCGCGGTTGAGGAAGGTGGCGTACACGGCGACGACCGGATGCAGTCCGCCGGTCGCCAGGCCGGCCGCGGAGACGGCCGCGTGCTGCTCGGCGATGCCCACGTCCCACACCCGGTCCGGGAAGCGCTCGGCGAACCTGCCGAGTCCGACGGGGCGCAGCATGGCCGCCGTGATGGCGACGACGTCCTCCCGCTCCTCGCCGATCCGCACCATCTCCTCGCCGAACACCGAGGTCCAGGAGGGGCCGGCGGGCGGCGTCAGCGGCGCGCAGGTCAGCGGGTCCATCACGCCGACGGCGTGGAAGTGGTCCTCCTCGTGCGCGAGGGCGGGCTCGTAGCCGCGGCCCTTGACGGTGAGGCAGTGGACCAGGACGGGACCGTGGAAGCGTTTCGCGCGGCGCAGCGCCGACTCGACGGCCTTGATGTCGTGGCCGTCGATCGGGCCGAGGTACTTCAGGCCCAGGTCCTCGAACATGCCCTGCGGGGCGAAGGCGTCCTTGAAGCCCTTCTTCGCGCCGTGCAGGGACTCGTAGAGCGTGCCGCCGACGACCGGGGCGCGCTGGAGCACCTCCTTGCCCCAGGCGAGGAACCTCTCGTAGCCGTCGGTGGTGCGCAGGGTGGCCAGATGGTTGGCGAGGCCCCCGATGGTGGGGGCGTAGGAGCGCTCGTTGTCGTTGACGACGATGATCAGCGGCCGGTCCCGGGCCGCGGCGATGTTGTTCAGCGCCTCCCAGGCCATGCCGCCGGTCAGCGCGCCGTCGCCGATCACCGCGACCACATGGCCCTCCTCCCCCCGTACCTGACGGGCCTTGGCGAGGCCGTCGGCCCAGCCGAGCGCGGTGGAGGCGTGGCTGTTCTCGATGACGTCGTGTTCGGACTCCTCGCGCGAGGGATAGCCGGACAGGCCGCCCTTGCCGCGCAGCTTGGAGAAGTCCTGACGTCCCGTCAGCAGCTTGTGGACGTAGCTCTGGTGGCCGGTGTCCCACAGGATGCGGTCGACCGGTGAGTCGAAGACCCGGTGGAGCGCGACGGAGAGCTCCACCACACCCAGGTTGGGTCCGAGGTGTCCGCCGGTCCTGGACACCGCGTTCACCAGGAACGCCCGTATTTCGTCTGACAGTTCGCCGAGTTCCGCCTCGGACAGCGCCTTCAGGTCGCGTGGTCCCCGGATGCTCTCCAGAATGGTCACGCTCGGGCCCCCTCTCGATCCGTGCCTTGCCTCAACTCATCTGTTCCGCGGGGCTCGTCCGCTCGGCGAGCTTCATGGCCTCCTCGATGAGGGTCTCCACGATCTTGGACTCGGGGACGGTCTTGACGACCTCGCCCTTGACGAAGATCTGCCCCTTCCCGTTGCCCGAGGCAACCCCGAGGTCGGCCTCCCGGGCCTCCCCCGGACCGTTCACCACGCACCCCATCACCGCGACCCGGAGCGGCACCTCCATGCCGTCCAGACCCGCCGTGACCTCGTCCGCGAGCTTGTACACGTCCACCTGGGCCCGGCCGCAGGACGGACAGGAGACGATCTCCAGGCTCCGCTGCCGCAGCCCCAGGGACTGCAGGATCTGGATGCCGACCTTGACCTCCTCAGCCGGCGGCGCGCTCAGCGACACACGGATCGTGTCCCCGATGCCCCGCGACAGCAACGCCCCGAAGGCCACCGCCGACTTGATCGTCCCCTGGAAGGCCGGGCCGGCCTCCGTGACGCCGAGATGGAGGGGGTAGTCGCACTGCGCGGCGAGCTGCCGGTACGCCTCGATCATCACGACCGGGTCGTTGTGCTTCACCGAGATCTTGATGTCGCGGAAGCCGTGCTCCTCGAAGAGGGACGCCTCCCACAGGGCGGACTCGACCAGGGCCTCGGGGGTGGCCTTGCCGTACTTCCGGAGCAGGCGCCGGTCCAGGGAGCCGGCGTTGACGCCGATGCGGATCGGGGTGCCGTGGTCCTTGGCGGCCTTGGCGATCTCCTTGACCTTGTCGTCGAACTGCTTGATGTTGCCCGGGTTCACACGGACCGCCGCGCAGCCGGCCTCGATCGCCGCGAAGACGTACTTCGGCTGGAAGTGGATGTCGGCGATCACCGGGATCCGGGACTTGCGGGCGATGGTCGCGAGGGCGTCCGCGTCGTCCTGCGTGGGGCAGGCGACGCGGACGATCTGGCAGCCGGACGCGGTGAGTTCCGCGATCTGCTGGAGGGTGGCGCCGATGTCGGACGTACGGGTCGTCGTCATCGACTGCACCGACACCGGGGCCCCGCCCCCGACGGCCACCGGCCCGACGTGGATCTGCCGCGAGTGGCGTCGCGGCGCGACCGGACGGGCCGGCACCTCGGGAACGCCCAGGGAAACGGCGTTCACCGCCTCACTCCCGGTTCCCGGAGACGGTCTCGCGCATCGCCCGCAGCGACTCCTTCAGCGAACCCATGGTGGCGAGGACGGCGGTCGGCTCGTAGCCGCAGTGCGCCATGCAGTTGGCGCAGCGCGGGTCCTTGCCGCGGCCGTACTTGTCCCAGTCGGTCTTCTCGATGAGTTCGCGGTACGTCGGCACGTACCCGTCGCTCATCAGGTAGCAGGGGCGCTGCCAGCCGAAGAGCGAGTAGTTCGGGATCGCCCACGCGGTGCACGGGAAGTCGACCTTGCCCTCCAGGAAGTCCAGGAAGAGCGGGGAGTGGTTCAGGCGCCACTTCTTGCGGTTGCCGCCCGCGAAGGCCTTCTTGAACAGCTCGCGGGTCTGCTCCACGCCGAGGAAGTGCTCCTGGTCGGGCGCCTTCTCGTACGCGTAGGCGGGCGAGATCATCATCTCGTCGACCTTGAGGTCGTCGTTGAGGAAGTTGAGCACCTCGACGATGGTCTGCGGGGTGTCGGTGTTGAAGAAGGTGGAGTTGGTGGTCACACGGAAGCCGCGGCTCTTGGCCTCCTTGATGGCCTCCACCGCCTCGTCGAAGACGCCCTCCTTCGCGACGGACTCGTCGTGCCGCTCCCGCAGGCCGTCGATGTGCACGGCGAAGGCGAAGTAGGGAGAGGGCTTGAACTTGTCCATCTTCTTGCGCAGCAGCATCGCGTTGGTGCACAGGAAGACGTATTTCCGCTTCGCCACCAACTGCCGCACGATCTCGTCGATCTGCGGGTGCATCAGGGGCTCGCCGCCGGCGATCGACACCATCGGCGCGCCGGACTCCAGCACCGCGCCCACGGCCTGGGCCACCGGCATGCGCTGCTTGAGCACACCCGCCGGGTGCTGGATCTTGCCGCAGCCCTCGCACTTCAGATTGCAGGCGAACAGCGGTTCCAGTTCGACGATGAGCGGAAACTTGTCCCGCTTGCGAAGCTTCTGTTCAGCCAGGTATGTAGCGACCTTGATGGACTGACGCAACGGCATGGCCATCTGGCTCACCTCCGGGGGAGCAGCAAAGAACGGTGCCATTCGAAAAAAGCAGGAAGGATGGAACGGAGAACGCGAAAGGCTGTTATCCCACCGCGCACCGTACCGATCCGGACGAGTTCGTGTTCGGGAGCGTCCACGACCACCCGGACGGCCGCGACCGGGCGTTCGCCCGCGCGGACGGCGGCCAGGAGCGTGGCCGCCGACTCCATGTCCACCGCGATCGCGCCGGTGGCGAGCAGATCGGACCGCTCGGGGCCCCGGACCACGTGGTCGGAGCCGGTGAGCGGGCCGGTGTGGACGGTGCGTCCGGGCAGCAGGCGCACGAGTTCCTTGACGAGCAGTTCGGTACCCACGCAGGAAACGGTCCTGCGCGGGTCCCGGGTCTCCTCGGCGACGACCAGGTCGCCGGGATGCATACCTGGGGCCAGCCCGGCGCAGAAGCCGGTGGCCAGCACCGCCGTGTCGGCCGGCGCCGGGCCGGCGAGGAGCCGGGTGACGGAGCGTTCCGCCGCACGGGGCCCCATGCCCGTACGGACGAAGGCCACCGGCCCGTCCGCCCCGCTCCTGTCACCGGTGCGCAGGGCGAGGTGCTCGATGCCGAGCGCGCAGGCGATCAGCAGCGGGGTGGGAGCGGGCTGGTTGCTCAATTCAGTCCCCCTCGGCCCGGGCCGGCGCCTTTTCGGCCCGGGCGAGCAGCTTGCGCTCGAAAGGGTCTCCGTGCAGGTACCGGCCGAGCGCGGTGAGCGGGAACACCTGCCGGTACAGGTGGTAGTTGATCGAGAAGTCCCAGGGGAAGCCGGTGCCGGTGAAGTACGGCTCGTCCCAGGTGCCGTCCTCCCGCTGGGTGTCGGCCAGCCACCGGATGCCGTGCTCGACGGCCTTGGAGTCCTTCTCCCCCGCCGCGAGCAGCGCCATCAGCGCCCACGCGGTCTGTGAGGCGGTGGAGGCACCCCGGCCGCTCCACTCCTTGGAGTACTTGTAGGAGCGCAGGTCCTCGCCCCAGCCCCCGTCGTCGTTCTGGACGCTCTCCAGCCAGGCCACCGCCCGCCGGATCGCCGGGTGCGAGCCGGGCAGTCCGGCCGCGGTGAGCGCGGGGACGACCGAGCCGGTCCCGTAGATGTAGTTGACGCCCCAGCGGCCGAACCACGAGCCGTTCGCCTCCTGTTCGGCGAGCAGCCAGTCGATGCCGCGCCGGGTGCGCGGGTCGTGGGCCAGGCCCTCGGCGGCGAGCATCTCCACGACGTGCGCGGTGACGTCGGCGGACGGCGGGTCGATGACCTCGCCGAAGTCGCAGAACGGCAGCCGGTTCGGGAACGGGCTGGTGTTGTCGACGTCGAAGGCGCCCCAGGCGCCGTTCTTCGACTGCATGCCCAGGTTCCAGCGGACGGCCCGCCCGATCGACCGGTCCACGCGCTCGGGGTCGTGGTGCCGGATCCGGCGCAGCGCCAGGGCGACCTCGGCGGTGTCGTCGATGTCGGGGTAGTTGTCGTTGTGGAACTCGAAGGCCCATCCGCCCGGAGGGAGTTGGGGACGGCGTACGGCCCAGTCGCCGGGCCGGACGATCTCCTCGCCGAGCATCCAGTCGGCCGCCCTGACCAGTTGCGGATGGTCCACCGGCAGTCCGGCGTCCACCAGGGCGATCGCGGCCAGACAGGTGTCCCACACCGGGGACTGGCAGGCCTCGATCATCCGGGCGCCGTCCTCGCGCCAGACGGCGAACCGGTCCAGCGAGGCGAGGCCCTCGCGCAGCACCGGGTGCTCCAGGTCGTAACCGAGCAGGTGCAGGGCGATGACCGAGTACACCGCCGGGGGCTGGATGCCGCCCCAGCAGCCGTCGTTCTCCTGGCGTTCGATGATCCAGCGGGCCGCCGTGTTCATCGCGGCCTTGCGGAGCCGGCGCACGGCGACCTTGCGGTAGCCGCGGACAACCTTGTCGAGCCGCTGGAAGACTCCGTCCCAGCTGGCCACCGGGGCGAGCGGCTGCGGCGGATTCGGGTTCGCCGGGTCGGTGTGCAGTTCGTCCAGCGGGAAGGGCGCCGGGCGCACCGGGCGCTTGGCGGAGACGATGGTGAGCGGCACGATGGTCTGCCGCGCCCAGCAGCCGAAGTTGTAGATGTTGAGCGGGAACCAGGTGGGGAAGTAGATGAGTTCCGGCGGGAGTTCGGGCAGGTCCTCCCACTTCCACCAGCCGAACAGGGCGAGCCAGATCCGGGTGAAGACCCGGGCGGCGGCGATGCCGCCGCGCTCGCGGATCCAGGCGGCGGCCTGCGCCATGTGCGGGGCGCCCGGCGCGTCGCCGGCCAGGCGCAGGGCGACGTACGCCTCGATGGTGGTGGACAGTTCGCCGGGGCCGCCGTAGAAGGTGGCCCAGGTGCCGTCCTCGCGCTGCTCGCCGCGGATGAACTTCGCGGCGGCCTGAGCGGTGTCTTCGTCGAGGATGCCCAGGAACTGACGGAGCAGCAGGTCCTCGGCGTCCATGGTGACGTTGGTCTCCAGGTCGCCCTTCCACCAGCCCTGGGTGTCCTGCGTGGCGAGCAGGAAGTCGGTGGCGCGTCGTGCGGCGCGGGCGGCGGCTTCTGGTACCCCGGCCGTCTCGGGGGCGGTGAGGGTGGTGTCGCTGGCCGCGGCAGCGCGGGGCGGCAGGGTCGCCCCGGTGCTTCCGTCGGTCGTCGCTGTCATGGCTTCCCCTTCGTGCAGTCGTGCGAGTCGTGCTGCTGTGGGTCCGCCGTCGGCCGGTTCCGCACATCCTGCGGCACCGGCCGGCGACTACGCGAGGCGTGTCGGGCCGATAGTGATCATCTCTTTCGTACGACGACGAAGTCGGCGAGCGCCGTGAACGACTCCCGTACCCGGTCGGGCATGTCGACGGCGTCGAGGGCTTCGATGGCGATGGTGTGCTGACGGCGCGCCTCCTCGGCCGTCCAGTCCCGGCCGCCGGCCTCCTCGATGAGGGCGGCGCGGGCGGCGAACTCCTCCTCGGAGAAGTTCTCGAAGTCGCTGCTCTTGGCGTCGGCGGCGAGGATCTCGCCGAGCCGCTCGGAGGCGGGGCCGCCGGCCGCGAGGGCGGCGACGACGGGCAGGGACTTCTTGCGCTGACGCAGGTCGCTCCAGGTCTGCTTGCCGGTGGCCTCCGGATCGCCCCAGATGCCGAGCAGGTCGTCCACGGCCTGGAACGCGAGGCCGAGGTGGTAGCCGTACCGTTCCAGCGCGTCGGCGGTGGCGTCGTCCGCGCCGCCGAGGACCGCGCCGATGGAGCAGGCGCAGGCGAGCAGGGCGCCGGTCTTGTTGCCCTCCATCTCCAGGCACTCCTCGACGCTGACGCGGTCGCGGTGCTCGTAGGAGATGTCCTGGGCCTGGCCGTCGATCAGGGCGCGGGTCGCGGTGGTCAGCCGGCGGGTGGCGCGGCCCGCCTCGACGGTGCCGAGCTCCAGCAGGACCTCGTTGGCGAGGGCGAACAGGGCGTCGCCGACCAGGATGGCCTGGGCGGGGCCGTGCACCTTCCACACGGTGTCGCGGTGCCGGCGCTGCTCGTCGCCGTCCATCAGGTCGTCGTGCAGCAGCGAGAAGTTGTGCACGAGTTCGACGGCGACCGCACCCGGGACGCCCGCCTCGGGCGCGGCGCCGGTGACCTCGGCGGAGAGCACGGCGAGCGCGGGCCGCACGGCCTTGCCGCCGTCACCGTCGGCGGGATTGCCGGCGGCGTCGATCCAGCCGAAGTGGTAGGCGGCGACGGTGTCCATGGGCGGCGCCAGGCGGTCGACGGCCGTGCGCAGCACCGGTGTGGCCAGGGTCCGGCCGCGCTCCAGGAGCGCGGGCACGTCCACCGCGGGCCTCCGAGCGGGCGTCGCGGCCGGGGGCACAGGGGGCACAGTCTCTCCTCTTGTTGCGGTACCGGGGGTGCGGGGGCCTGCCGCCTGCCGGTCGGGCATCAGGCCGCCTCCTCGAACTCGAAGAGGTGGCGGGGGCGGGGGCGGCCGAGGGCGCTGAGGGCGGCGTCGGCCGCGCTCACGCCGCTGCGGACCGCACTCTCCATGGTCGCGGGCCACCCGGTGGCGGTCCACGCTCCGGCCAGGTACAGGCCGGGGGCCTTGGTCCGGGCGCCGGGCCGCAGCCGCCCGACGCCGGGGGTGGGGGCGAACGTGGCCGTGCGCTCCCGGGTCACGAAGAAGTCCTTCACCACGGCCGCGCGCGTGCCGGGGATCAGCCGCTCCAGCTCGGGCAGATAGCGCTCGCGCAGCTCGGCGACCGGCGTGTCGATCTCGTCCTGGGCGGCCGACTGGGACAGTGCGAGGTACTGGCCCGCACGCAGCCCGGAGGCGTGGGTGCGGTCGAACACCCACTGCACGGGGGTGCCGAGGGCCGTGAAGAAGGGCCGCGCGAGCACCTCGCGGTCGTAGACGACATGCACGTTGAGGATCGGCGCGGTGCCGATCTCCAGCAGCTGTCCGGGGGCGTCGAGGGCGCCGGGCGGCAGCAGCTCGTGGGTCTCGCGCTGGGGTACGGCGAGGACGACGGCGTCCGCGGAGAGCGTCTCGCCGGGAACCTGAACGCTCCAGGCCCCGTTCTCGTTGTAGGAGACGGAGGTGACGCGTGTACGGACCTCGGTACGCACGCCCGCGGAGTCGAGAGCCCTGCGGGCCAGCCGGTCGTGCAGTTCGCCCAGCGGGACGCGGGCCCAGCCGATGTCGGCCGCGCCCGGTTCGGACAGCAGACCGGTCTTGAACACCATCGCGGCGAGCCCCAGCGAGGCGTCGCCCGCGACCGCGTTGAGGGTGGCGACCCCGACCAGGTCCCACAGGGCCTCGACGGCACGTGCCGACTGGCCGTGCGCGGCCAGCCAGCTGCCGAAGTCCTGGGCGTCCAGGGCCGGATCGGTGGGGTCGAGCCCCTTCAGCGCGAGCGCGGCACGCCCGACGGCGGCGCGCTCGGCGAGCGAGAGGTGCGGATAGCCGGCCAAGCTGCGCCCCAGGTGCAGGGGGACGGGCAGCGGGTCGCGCCGCAGTCTGCCGAGCCGCCGTCCCTCGGGCTTGGCGACGTCGACGACGGGCACGTCCAGGCGGTCCTGCAGCGGTGCCAGCGCCGTGCCCTCGATCCGGTCGAGAAACCAGCGGTAGGCGGTGCAGCAACGCAGGTACACGTGCTGGCCGTTGTCGACGGTCAGTTCGCCGCGCCGGAAGGAGAAGGCGAGGCCGCCCAGCCTGGGTCTGCCTTCGAGCAGGGTGACCCGGACGCCGGCGTCGGCGAGGGCGAGCGCCGCGGTGACACCGGCGAGGCCGCCGCCGACCACGACCGCGCTGCGGCCCGCCGTCCGCGGGTCGCCGGCCCGTGCCTGTGCCGGGGGTGAGCCGTCGCTCATCGTGCGTCCTTCCGTGCGTGCCGGGCGTGCTGGTTGAACGGTGCACGCCCGGCCGTCGCAGTCAGGGACGCCACGCCGCAGCGGAAGGTTGCCCGCCCCACGCCGTCCGCTCCGGTCCGGCCCATCAAGCGCGCCTCCTGACGGAGCGCCGGGAGACATGGCGGGTCACATGCCGGGTGTCGAGCCCGGACAGGCCGCGTACGGCGACGTAGGCCTTCTCGTGCCCCGGGAGCGAGACCCGGCCGCGCAGCACGGCCTCCGGGTCGCGTTCGATGCGGTCCAGCAGCCGGCGGTAGATGCCGGCCATCGCTGCCACACAGGCACCGCTGCGCCGGTCGAGCATGGGCAGCAGCCGGTAGCCCTCGGCGAACAGGGCGCGGGCGCGCCGCACTTCGAAGTGGACGAGGCCGGCGAAGTCGGATCCTTCCGGCGGGGTCGGCGCGCGGAACCCGGCCGAGCAGCCGAACTTGGCGAGGTCGTCGGCGGGCAGGTAGGTACGGCCGCCCTCCGCGTCCTCGCGGACGTCGCGGAGGATGTTGGTGAGCTGGAGCGCGAGCCCCAGCGTGTCGGCGTACTCGGCGGCGCGCTCGGCGCCGCGCGCGCCCGGTTCGGTGCCGAACACGCCGAGCGAGAGGCGGCCGATGGCACCGGCGACACACCGGCAGTAGGCCTTGAGGTCGTCCCAGGTCTCGTAGGTCTCCCCGCGTACGTCCATCTGGACGCCGTCGATCAGCTCGTCGAGGCCGGCGAGCGGGATCGGGAAGGCCCGTGCGGCGTGGCCGAGGGCTACGGCCACCGGGTCGGTGTCGTCCTCCTCGACCTCGTCCTCGCGGATCCGGGTGAGCAGCGCCCGGGTGTCCTCCAGGCGTGCCAGCTTGACCTCGTCGGCGAGGTCGCCGTCGCCGATGTCGTCCACGCGCCGGGAGAACGCGTACAGCGCCGACATGGCGCGGCGCTTGGCCGTCGGCAGCAGCCGGATGCCGTAGGCGAAGTTACGGGCCTGCTGCCCGGTCACGGCCTCGCAGTAGCTGTAGGCGGCGAGTACCGGTGCGGACACGTGCGGCGCGGAATCCACGACCCGGATCACCCCTCTCCTCGCAGGATCACGCCCGCCTCACGCAGCAACTGGACCTTGCCGGGTCTGGGCGGGCCGGGAAGTACGTCGTATTCGGCGGCGGCGATCGCCCTGACCGCCGCCCTTCCCCCCGCCACGAACCCCGCGAGCAGCAGCTTCAGCCTGCCGTGGACGCTACCCACGAGGGGGGCGCCTTCATTCAGCAGACCGCGGGCGCGTTGCGCTTCGTATGCAACCAGGGCGCGCACCGATGCGCCCGCGGTTTTCGCGGCGAGGTCGGTTTCCCCGACGTGGAAACGTTTCATGTCCTCGGCGGGGAGATAGATCCGGTCGCGGCCGAGGTCCTCGGCGACGTCCTGGAGGTGCTCCACGATCTGCAGGGCGGTGCAGATCGCGTCGGACAGCCGGATCCGTTCGGGGGTCGAGGTGCCGGTGACGGCGAGGACGAGGCGGCCGACGGGGTTGGCGGACAGTTCGCAGTAGGCCAGGAGGTCGTCGTAGGTCTCGTACCGGGTGACGAGCTGGTCCTGGCGGTTTGCGGCGATCAGTCCGAGGAAGGGCTCTGGGGTGAGGGCGCGGCGGCGGACGGTGGCCTGCAGGCGGCGCAGCAGCGGATGGCCGGGGGTGCCGTCGAAGACGCGGCGCAGGTCGGCCTCGAAGGCGTCGAGCAGGACCAGCCGGTCAGTGGCGTCGGCGGCCGACACGCCGAGCGTCCGGGCGTCGGCGCCGCCGGGGGCGAGGTCGCCGTCGCCGATGTCGTCGACGAGGCGGGCGAAGCCGTAGACGGCCATGAGGTCGTCGCGCCAGGCCCGGGGCAGGAAGAAGGGGGCCACGGGAAAGTTCTCGCTCGCGGCCTTGTCCAGCGTGGCGCGTTCCAGGTCGGGCGCCGTGGCGGTGCCCGTCATCGGGCGCTGCCCGGGGCGGGGACGGCACATGCTGCGCTGAGCTGGGGAGTTTCCGTAGCCATTGCCGTCACATCTCCCGTTCTACACTGCCGACCTAATACACACTATTTCGGACACGCCGCCCCGCAATGCACAGGGTCACCCCAGGGAGGGCGCCGTGCATTATCGCCCTACTTGCCGCTTTCCGGCACCGGTACAGCTTACGTTGTACAACGCAGCGCGGACCCTCGGGGTGTCCTGCACATCACAACAACACACCGATTGGCTCCAAGATTCCTTACGGCGAAGCGAGTTGACGCTTCCTTTGCAGGCGAAGGGCCCCGCCGGAAAATTCCGGCGGGGCCCTGGCCGAAACCGCTCACCTGGCCGTGAACTTCTCGTACTCCTTCAGGACCTCGTCGGTGGGTCCGTCCATCCGCAGTTCACCGCGCTCCAGCCACAGCACGCGGTTACAGGTGTCGCGGATCGACTTGTTGTTGTGGCTGACCAGAAAGACCGTTCCGGCCTCTTTACGCAGTTCCCGGATGCGTTCCTCCGAGCGCTTCTGGAACTTGCGGTCTCCGGTGGCCAGCGCCTCGTCGATCATGAGGACGTCGTGGTCCTTGGCCGCGGCGATGGAGAAGCGCAGCCGGGCCGCCATGCCGGAGGAGTACGTCCGCATCGGCAGGGTGATGAAATCGCCCTTCTCGTTGATGCCGGAGAAGTCGACGATGTCCTGGTAGCGCTCCTTGACCTGCTCCCGGGCCATGCCCATGGCGAGACCGCCCAGAATGACGTTCCGCTCACCCGTGAGGTCGTTCATCAGGGCCGCGTTCACGCCCAGCAGGGAGGGCTGGCCGTCGGTGTAGACCTTGCCCTTCTCCGCGGGCAGCAGCCCGGCGATGGCGCGCAGCAGGGTGGACTTCCCGGAGCCGTTGGAGCCGATCAGGCCGATGGCCTCGCCGCGGTAGGCGACGAAGGACACCCCGCGCACGGCGTGCACCTTGCGCACGCCCCGCGCCGCGTCGTCGGAGCCCCGCCTGAGTATCCGGCTCAGGGCGGCCGTCGCACTGCCCTTGCCGGTCCTGGCGCCGTTGACCCGGTAGACGATGTGCAGCTCGTCCGCGATGACCGTCGGACGCGGGTCCTGGATGTTCTGCTCAGCCACGGCCGTACCGCTCCTCCGCCTTCCAGAAGTACACGAAGCCGCCGGCGAAGACGGCCACCGCCCAGAACAGGGCGATGGCCCACACGTGCGGCGGCAGGTTCGAGGAACCGTAGCCGTCGATCAGGGCGAACCGCATCAGGTCCATGTAGACCGCGGCCGGGTTGACCTGCAGCAGCCGGACGGCCCACTCGGACCGCCCCTGCAGCATGTGGTTGATGGAGAACATGACGCCGGAGGTGTACATCCAGGTCCGCAGGATGAACGGCATCAGCTGAGCGAGGTCGGGCGTCTTGGCGCCCAGGCGGGCCACGATCAGCGCGAGGCCCGTGTTGAACAGGAACTGCAGCACCAGCGCCGGCACGATCAGCAGCCAGGACGGACCCGGGTAGCTGCCGAAGCCGATCGCCACGATGAACATGACGATCATCGAGAACAGCAGCTGCTGGAGCTGCTGGAGCGAGAACGAGATCGGCAGGGAGGCGCGCGGGAAGTGCAGGGCGCGCACCAGGCCGAGGTTGCCGGAGATGGCGCGGACGCCCGACATCACCGAGCTCTGGGTGAAGGTGAACACGAACACGCCGGTGACCAGGAACGGGATGTACACGTCCTGGGACATGCCGCGGCTGGCGTGCAGGATCAGCCCGAAGATGAAGAAGTACACGGCCGCGTTCAGCAGCGGCGTGGCCACCTGCCAGAGCTGGCCGAGCTTGGCCTGGCTGTACTGGGCGGTCAGCTTCGCCTGGGAGAAGGCGAGGATGAAGTGACGGCGCCCCCACAGCTGACGGATGTACTCCACGAGCGAGGGCCGGGCGCCGCTCACGGCGAGCCCGTACTTCTCGGCCAGCTCGGCCGCCGTCAGTCCCGCGTCGGACGACGGGGCCGCGGTCACCGCGACCGTGGCGTCGTGCGTGGTCTCACTCACAGGGGGAAACTTTCGTCTTCGGGTTCGTCTGCCGCGCCCCGCCTCGCCGGCGGGCACGTGTTCCGAGCTGTCCGGCGGGCGCGACCGCTCAGGGTCGAGCTTCTCAGATCACCGGGGGACGGCCCAGTCGGGTGAGTCGCCACACCGTACGCCACCGCATGGGACGGCGGGGGCCGCACGGTGTGGCCCAGCCCTCCCGGAAGCCGCCGAGCCAGGCCCGCAGGGCCGGCCGCGAGGGGCGGCGCAGCAGGGTGAGCAGCAGCCAGACCCCGAGGTAGACCGGGACCAGAGGGGCGGGGAGGTTGCGGCGGGCCAGCCAGACGCGGTTGCGGGCGACCATGCGGTGGTAGACCGCGTGCCGGGAGGGCGCGGTCGTCGGGTGGTACAGCACCATGTCGGACCGGTAGTCGATCATCCAGTCCGCGTCGAGGGCCCGCCATGCCAGGTCGGTTTCCTCGTGCGCGTAGAAGAATGCGTCCGGGAGCCCGCCGACTTCCGCGAAGACACGGGTGCGGACGGCGTTGGCGCCGCCGAGGAAGGTGGTGACCCGGGAGGAGCGCATCGGGTCGGAGGCGCGCAGCCGGGGCACATGGCGGCGCTGGGTCTCACCGGTGTCGGGGTCGGCGATGCGGAAGCTGATGATGCCGAGCCGGGGGTCCGCGGCGAAGGCCTCGCGGCACAGCTCGGCGGTGTCGTGGCGGGCGAGCAGGCCGTCGTCGTCGAGGAAGAGCAATATGTCGACATCGCGGCCGCTGGGCCCGAACGCCTCTATGCCGACGTTGCGCCCGCCGGGGATGCCCAGGTTCTCGGGCAGTTCCACGGTGCGCACACCCTCGGGCACGTCGGGAACGGGAGAGCCGTTGCCGACGACGACCACCTCGACCGGCTCGCCGTCCTGCTTGGCGACCGAGTCGAGCAGGGCCCGCAGCTCGTCGGGCCGGTTGCCCATCGTGATGACGACCGCGCCGACCTTCATGGCCGCACTCACCGCAGCCTGCTGGAGGCGAGGATGGACACCAGGTGCAGCAGCGTCTGGAGCACGGCGATGCCCGCGAGGACGGCCGTACCGAGGCGCGTGAAGAACAGGTCGCCGCGGACCTGGTCCACGATCGCGAGGACCAGGATGAGCAGCGAGGCCTCGATGCCGAGGATCAGCCGATGGAACTTCAGCGCCGCGGCGGCCCGGCGGGCCAGCGCCATCTTGGCGGAGCGCGGCTCGGCGACGCCGGCGGCGTCCTTCACCGGCGGCATCCCGGCCTGGTGGCGGGCGACGCCGACCAGGTCGGTCTCGGCCTTGATGAGGATGGCGCCGAGCGCGGCGAGGGTGCCGAGGAACGCCCAGAGCCAGTCGATACGGCCGCTGCCCCACAGGTCGGCGGCGCGCAGCCCGAGGCCGACCAGCACGGCGGCGTCGGTGAGGTAGGCGCCGACGCGGTCCAGGTAGACCCCGCTGAGCGAGTACTGCTTCTTCCAGCGGGCTATCTCGCCGTCGACGCAGTCCAGCAGCAGGTACAGCTGGGTGGCGACGACGCCGAGGACGGCGCCCGCGATCCCCGGCACCAGCAGGGCCGGGGCCGCGAGCACGCCGCAGACGGTCATCAGGTACGTGAGCTGGTTGGGCGTGACCCTGGTGTTCACCAGGTAGCGGTCGACGCGCAGGGACACCTCGCGCATGTAGAGGCGTCCCGCCCAGTGCTCACCGCTGCGCCGGTCCTTCACCCCCGCGGGGTGGACGACCGGACGGAGTTCAGCTACCGATGGCCTTGACATAGTCGGCGTAGGTGTCCTTGATCTGGTTCGTCTTGAGGTCGAGGTGTTCGAGGATCGTGTAGCGGCCGGGCCGGGTCTGCGGAGCGAACTCCACCGCGCGGACGAACTCGTCCACCGTGAAGCCGATCTCCTCCGGCAGCACCGGGAGTCCGTGCCGGCGCAGCACCTCGGCCATGTACGCCGACTCCTCGTGGGCGCCGCGCAGGTACATCGCGAAGGCGGCGCCGAGGCCGCACTGCTCGCCGTGGGCGGCGGCCCGCTTGGGGTAGAGCAGGTCGAAGGCGTGGTTGATCTCGTGGCAGGCGCCGGAGGAGGGGCGGGAGTCGCCCGACACGGACATGGCGATACCGGTCAGGACCAGCGCCTCGGCCAGCACCTGGAGGAAGCCGTCGTCGCCGACTCCGCCCGGGTGCCGGAGCACCGCCTCGCCCGCCTGCCGGGCCATGGCGGCGGCCAGGCCGTCGATCTTCTCGCCGTTGACCCGGTTGGCCAGCTCCCAGTCCGCGACCGCGGAGATGTTGGAGATGGCGTCGCCGATGCCGGAGCGCACGAACCGGACGGGGGCCTCACGGATCACGTTCAGGTCGATGACCACCGCGATCGGGTTCGGCACGCCGTACGAGCCGCGGCCCGCGTCGTTGTCGAGGGTGGCGACCGGCGAGCACAGGCCGTCGTGCGCGAGGTTGGTGGCGACGGCGACCAGCGGCAGGCCGACCCGGGCCGCCGCGAACTTGGCGCAGTCGATGATCTTCCCGCCGCCGAGGCCGACGACCGCGTCGTAGTGGCCGCCCCTCATGTCGCTCGCCAGCCGGACCGCGTCGTCGATGGTGCCGCCGTCCACCTCGAACCAGGTGGCGCCGGGCAGCGAGGGAGCGATCCGCTCGCGCAGCCGGGCGCCCGAGCCGCCGCTGACGGCGACGGCGAGCTTGCCCGACTGCGAGATGCGCTCGTCGGCCAGCACGCACGCCAGGTCGTCCAGGGCGCCCGGGCGGATGTCCACGACGACCGGCGAGGGGATCAGCCGGGTCAGTACTGGCACGCGATCTCCCGTCCGCGGGCGAGGTCGTCGTGGTTGTCGATCTCGACCCACTTGACGTCGCCGATCGGCGCCACGTCGATCCGGAAGCCCCGGTTGACCAGTTCCTGGTAGCCGTGCTCGTAGAACTGCTGCGGGTCGGTCTCCCAGACCGTCTTCAGCGCGTCGGCCAGCTCCGGCGCGGCGTCGCCCTCGATCAGGGTGACGCCGATGTACTCGCCGGTGGCCTCGGCCGGGTCCATCAGCTTGGTGATCTTCGTCATGCCCCGCTCGGGGTCGACGACGACCTTCATCTCCTCGTCGGCGAGGTCCTTCACCGTGTCCAGCGCGAGGATGATCCGCTTGCCCTCGCCGCGCGCGGCGAGCAGCGTCTTCTCGACGGAGACCGGGTGGACGGTGTCGCCGTTGGCGAGGATCACGCCGTCCTTGAGTGCGTCACGGCCGCACCACAGGGAGTAGGCGTTGTTCCACTCCTCGGCCTTGTCGTTGTCGATCAGGGTGAGCTTGATGCCGTACTTGCGCTCCAGGGCCGCCTTGCGCTCGTAGACGGCCTCCTTGCGGTAACCGACGATCACCGCGACCTCGGTCAGCCCGATCTCGGCGAAGTTGCCGAGCGTGAGGTCGAGGACCGTGATGGAGTCCTCTATGCCCGCGGGCCCCACCGGCACCAGCGCCTTGGGCAGGGTGTCGGTGTAGGGGCGCAGACGCCGTCCGGCGCCGGCCGCCAGCACGAGGCCGATCATGCGGGTTCTCCTTCGTCGTGTACGGCGGGCGCCCCAGCGGACACCCAGAAGCGGATGCTCTCGACGAGCACCAGCAGGGCCACGGACACGGCGAGGACCGTGAGCGCGACCGTGAACTGCGAGGCGGTGAGCACCGCGGCCAGGACGGTGACGAGCAGCGTCCGCCCCTCGTGCCCCCCGATGGCGCGCACCAGCCAGGCCGGGGGCGCCCCGGCGTCACCGCGGATGCGGTACACCGTGTCGTAGTGATGGTAGGCGACGGCGGCCACCAGGCCGAAAGCCGCGGGGAGGGCACCGTTCACCCCGGCTTTTCCCGCGAGGGCGAGCACGGTGCCGTACTCGGCGGCCCGGAAGAAGGGCGGGACCAGCCAGTCGAGGGCGCCCTTGAGGGGGCGGGCGACGGCGAGGGCCGAGGTGAGGACGTAGACGGCGGCCCCGGCGACCGGGAGTGCCCCGCCGAAGCCGGTCAGCGCCGAGCAGGCGACCACCGCGGCGCCGCCGAGCAGGGCGACGACGGGCACGGCGAGACCGGGCAGGCCGCGCCCGGCCACGCGCCCCACCGCCTGCGCGAGCGGCCCCGAGTCGGCGAGGTCGGCCAGTGCCTGCGCGGCCCGGTCGGTGCGCCGGGCCTTGCGGGTCACCGAGCGCAGCACGCGGCCCGCCGTGGTGTAGGCCGCCGCGAAGGCGCAGCCGGCGAGCAGGACGTAGAAGGTGATCCGCGGGGTCGTGGCCGCGGTGAGGACCGCGATCATCGCCCAGCGCTCGCCGATCGGCAGCACGATCATGCGGCGCAGCCAGACTGTCCAGCCGACGCTGTCGAGCCTGTCGGAGAGGGCGGCGGTGGGGCTGGTGTTGGCGGTGGCGTCGTGGTTGGCCTCGTTGAAGGAGAAGTCGACCACGTGCCGGCAGGTCTGCAGGACCATCGCGCCGAGGGCGAGGGCCCACACGTCGTCACCGCCGCGGGCCGCGCCGAGGGCGAGGCCGGCGTAGTAGGCGTACTCCTTGGCCCGGTCGAAGGTGGCGTCGAGCCAGGCGCCGAGGGTGGAGTACTTCAGCGCGTAGCGGGCGAGCTGGCCGTCGGTGCAGTCCAGCACGAAGGAGGCGATCAGCAGCACGCCGGCCGCGACGAAGCCGCCGCGGGTGCCGGTCGCCGCGCAGCCGGCCGCGATGAGCGCGGTGAGCAGCGAGGCCGTGGTGACCTGGTTCGGGGTCAGACCGCGACGGGCGCACCAGCGGGCGAGGTAGCGCGAGTAGGGGCTGATGAAGAAGGTGGTGAAGAAGCCGTCCCGGGACTTCACGGCCGACTTCAGGCGTACGGCCTCGTCGTCGACGGCGGCGACGGCCTGCCGGGCCTCGTTGCGGGCCTGCGGGTCGGCCGGCACGGCGGCGACCAGGCTGCCCAGCTCGGGCCGGTGCACCGCGGCACCGTCGGCGTCGAGGGCGGTCGCGACGCGGTCGGCGAGGCTGTCCACGGCGAGCGCGGGGGCGCCGCCCGCCGCGAGCGGGGCCTGGCCCTCGGTGGGCTGGGCGTCGTACGCCGGGGTCTCCCGGGCCAAGACCCGGGTGAGCTGCTGCCGGGCGGCCGGCTGGGCGGTGACGGCGCCCGGGACGGCGGCGAGCGGGAAGCGCGGGTCGGTCAGGCCGAGGCGCAGCGCGTGCGTGTGGCCGACGAAGCGGGCGTCGACCAGGGCCACGCGCCGGTCGGCCGGCACGGCCGCCAGCTGGGCCTGCGTCCCGGCGGCGTCGGCGGCCACGCGCACGTCGAAGCCGAGGGACCGCAGATCGCCCTCCAGTGACGATCCGGGGACCGGCTGACCGGTGACGATGGCGGTCGGCAACCGAACTCACTCCCTGGGTGCCGGCGCGCGGGCGCCGGTCTTCTGCGTGGTGGGGCGCCCCTGCCTGCGGCACCCGGGCGGCATGTCGGCAGAGGCTATCCGATGCGCCGGAGTCCGTGTTCACCGGCCGTTCACGGCCCGGCCCTCAGGGGCTACCCGGCCTTTGCCGCGATCATCATCGGTGATCCGGGGCCCGGCCCACAAACCCATGGGGCAGACCCGGGCAACCGGGACACGGGGCGGCCCGGCATAGGCTGGGCGACCATGACGTGGCTGATCACCGGCGGAGCCGGATACATCGGGGCGCATGTGGCACGGGCCATGGCAGGCGCCGGGGAGAGCGTCGTGGCGCTGGACGACCTGTCGGCCGCCGTGCCCGAACGGCTGCCGGCGGAGGTTCCGCTCGTGCGCGGCTCGACGCTGGACGGGCCGCTGCTGAAGCGGGTCCTCGCGGAGTACGGCGTGACGGGCGTCGTCCATCTCGCGGCGCGCAAGCAAGTCGCCGAGTCGGTGGCCCGGCCCACCCGCTACTACCGGGAGAACGTGGGCGGTCTGGCCACACTGCTGGACGCGGTCGCGGAGGCCGGGGTCGGCCGGCTGCTGTTCTCCTCGTCGGCGGCGGTGTACGGCAACCCGGACGTGGACCTGATCACCGAGGACACCCCGTGCGCCCCGGTGAACCCGTACGGCGAGACCAAGCTGGCCGGGGAGTGGCTGGTCCGGGCGGCCGGGCGGGCCCACGGAATCTCCACGGTCTGTCTGCGCTATTTCAACGTGGCGGGCGCGGCGGCCCCGGAGCTGGCGGACACCGGCGTGTCCAACATCGTGCCCATGGTCTTCGACCGGCTGACCCGCGGCGAGGCGCCGCGGATCTTCGGCGACGACTACCCGACACCGGACGGCACCTGCGTACGGGACTACATCCACGTCGCCGACCTCGCGGAGGCCCACCTGGCGGCGGCGCGCCGGCTGGCCGCCGGGGACCTCACCGGCGATCTGACGCTGAACATCGGCCGGGGCGAGGGGGTCTCGGTGCGCGAGCTGATCACCGTCATCGGCGAGGTCACCGGTGACCGCCGGGCGCCGCTGGTGGAGGACCGCCGCCCGGGCGACGCGCCGCGCGCGGTGGCCTCGGCCGAGCGGGCCGCCGAGACCCTGGACTGGCGGGCGCGCCGCGGGGTACGGGAGATGATCGAGTCGGCGTGGACGGGCTGGCGACTCCGCCACGGCGGCTGAGCCCCGCCCCCGGTCCCAGCCCGCGCCGTACGCCCGGTGAGCCCGTGCCGCTCTGACCTGCGGAACGTTTCCGCAGGTCAGAGGATATGACAACGGTGTTCAGTGCCGCGTTGCCAGATACCCCCCACCCGTAGTTCACTGGGCGTCCGGGCAGGCACACGGAAGGCGGCGGGTCATGGGCGCAGGGCACGACCACGGGCACGCGCACTCCCACGCGCCGGCTCCGGGTACGGCCACGGCCGCGTACCGGGGCCGACTGCGCATCGCGCTGGGCATCACCCTGTCGATCATGGTGGTCGAGATCATCGGCGGCCTGTTCGCGGACTCGCTCGCGCTGATCGCGGACGCGGCGCACATGGCGACCGACGCGGTGGGCCTCGGCATGTCACTGCTGGCGATCCACTTCGCCGCCCGCCCGCCGAGCACCAACCGCACCTTCGGCTACGCCCGCGCGGAGATCCTCGCGGCCCTGGCCAACTGTCTGCTGCTGCTCGGGGTCGGCGGATACGTCCTGTACGAGGCGGTGCAGCGGTTCGTCGAGCCCGCCGGGACGCGGGGCGGCCTGATGATCGTGTTCGGCCTGGTCGGCCTGGTCGCGAACTCCGTCTCCCTGGTCCTGCTGATGCGGGGGCAGAAGGAGAGCCTGAACGTGCGCGGCGCCTTCCTGGAGGTGGCCGCGGACGCGCTGGGCTCGGTGGCGGTGCTGATCTCGGCGGCGGTGATCCTGACCACCGGGTGGCAGGCCGCCGACCCGGTCGCCTCGCTGGTCATCGGGCTGATGATCGTGCCGCGGACGGTGAAGCTGCTGCGGGAGACGCTGGACGTGCTGCTGGAGGCGGCCCCCAAGGGGGTCGACATGGCGGAGGTCCGGGCGCACATCCTGGAGCTGGACGGCGTGGAGGACGTCCACGATCTGCACGCCTGGACGATCACCTCGGGCCTGCCGGTGCTGTCCGTGCACGTGGTGGTCAGCTCCGAGGTGCTGAACGCCATCGGGCACGAGAAGATGCTGCACGAGCTGCAGGGCTGCCTGGGCCACCACTTCGACGTCGAGCACTGCACCTTCCAGTTGGAGCCGGGCGGGCACGCGGAGCACGAGGCACGGCTGTGCCACTGACCGTACGGACTCCCGTTCGGCGCACCCCCGGACGGTTCCCGGCCGCGGACGCCGGGCACGATGATCTACCGGACCCGGCTCCCGGTGCCGCGCCGCGCTGACAGGCCGACGTGCCGGGAGTGCCGGATTCGTACGGCAGACTTGGGGTGCTAGGACCGAAGCGAAGGATGGGTATGCCGATCACACCTGCCACCGCGACGCACAGCTCGTCGAACGGCACCGCAGAGGCGATTTTGCTGGAACTGGTCGACGAGAAGGGCGTGACGATCGGCACCGCGGAGAAGCTCGCCGCGCATCAGCCGCCGGGGCAGTTGCACCGGGCGTTCTCGGTGTTCCTCTTCGACGAGCAGGGCCGGCTGCTGCTCCAGCAGCGGGCGCTCAGCAAATACCACTCCCCCGGCGTGTGGTCCAACACCTGTTGCGGTCACCCCTACCCGGGCGAGGCGCCGTTCGCGGCGGCGGCCCGGCGCACGTACGAGGAGCTGGGCGGGTCGCCGTCGCTGCTCGCGGAGGCCGGAACGGTCCGTTACAACCACCCGGACCCCGCCTCGGGCCTGGTGGAGCAGGAGTTCAACCACCTGTTCGTCGGCCTGGTGCAGGCGCCGCTCGCGCCGGACCCGGAGGAGGTCGCCTCGACCGCCTTCGTGACGGCGGCCGAGCTGGCCGCGCGCCACGCCGAGCAGCCGTTCTCGGCCTGGTTCATGACCGTGCTGGACGCGGCCCGCCCGGCGATCAGGGAGCTGACGGGCCCGTCCGCGGGCTGGTGACCCCGCCGGTCCCTACGGGAGCGCCGCGGGCTTGAGCGGCAGAGCGGCCCAGATGACCTTGCCGCCACTCGCGGTGTGCTCCACGTCGACCACCCCGCCCGCCTCCCGGGCCACCTCGCGGACCAGGAGCAGCCCCCGGCCGCCGGTCTGTCCGTGGTCGGCCTCCAGGGCGGTCGGCCGATAGGGGTGGTTGTCCTCCACGGACACCCGCACCCACTCGGCTCCCACGGCCACCTCCACGGCCAGCACCGGCGACAGCAGCGCCGCGTGCCGGACCGCGTTGGTGACCAGCTCGGAGACGATCAGCAGCAGCCCGTGCACCAGGTCGTCGGAGACCGGCACGCCCTGGCGCAGCAGCAGGTCCCGTACCGCGTGCCGGGCCTGCGGGACCGAGGCGTCCACCGCCGCTGCGGTGAACCGCCAGACACCTTCGTAGGGCAGTGGATCCGGTGGGCGTTCGCCGCCTCCCGCGGGGCGCGGGCCGTCCCCGCGCCCGTGGTTGTCCATCGTCCGGTCGCCACCCTCGCGCTCGATTGTCACCACACGTCGAGTGTTGGTAACGACGCGCTCCGGCCCGGCTGCCTGAACACAAGTCAGCGGGTATCGAACGCTTTCTGACCGACTGCGTATGAGCGGGTCCCGGGTGGGACTGTTTTCCTGCTCCTCGGACGCCGGTTCCCGAACTAGTCGGGTTGTACGGGTTCCGTCTGCCGCCGGCGGATCGCCCTCCGATACGATCCGCCGCATGGAGCCCCAGCTGTCCCACCAGGTCGCCGACTCAGTGGCCACCGTGGTGATCCGTCATGCCGCCAAGCGCAACGCCATGACGACGGCGATGTGGCGTGCTCTCCCCCCGCTGCTGGACGGGCTGGCCCGCGATCCCGGCGTACGGGCCCTGGTGCTGACCGGTGAGGGCGGCACCTTCTGCGCGGGCGCCGACATCTCCACGCTGAAGGGCTCGCCGGAGGAGGCGCAGTCCCTCTCGGCCGCGGCCGAGGAGGCCCTGGCCGCGTTCCCCAAGCCGACCCTGGCCGCGGTGCGCGGGCACTGCGTGGGCGGCGGGGCGCAGCTCGCGGTGGCCTGTGATCTGCGGCTGGCCGAGGAGGGGGCGCTGTTCGGGGTGACGCCGGCGAAGCTCGGCGTCGTCTACCTGGCCTCCTCCACCCGTCGGCTGGTGTCGCTGGTCGGTCCGGCGACGGCCAAGTACCTGCTGTTCACGGGCGAGTTGATCGACGCCGGGCGGGCGCTGCGCACCGGTCTGGTGGACGAGGTGCTGCCCGAGGGGGAACTGGACAAGCGGGTCGCGGACCTGACCCGGGTCCTGGTGTCCCGCTCGCAGCTCACCCAGGCCGCCGCCAAGGAGTTCGCCGACGGCCGCACCGGCCGGGAGGCCCACTGGACCGCGCAGGCACGCGGCAGCGGCGACACCGCGGAGGGAGTCGCCGCGTTCCTGGAGCGCCGGCAGCCGCGCTTCACCTGGAGCGTTTCTACGTCAGGCTGAAACGCCGTCCCGCGCGCAGTTCCTCGACCAGGTGCGCGGGCGCCTTGTGCGGGGAACCGGCGTCGTAGGGCGGCTGGGGATCGTACTCGGTCAAGAGCTGGACGGCCTGGGCGTGTTCGTCGCCCGCGATCCGGCCGGCCAGGGTGAGCGCCATGTCGATGCCGGCGGAGACCCCGGCGGCGGTGACGTACTTGCCGTCGGTCACGACCCGCTCCCCCGTCGGCTCGGCACCGAACGTCCCCAGCAGGTCCAGGGCGGTGAAGTGGCTGGTCGCGCGGCGGCCGCGCAGCAGTCCGGCGGCAGCCAGCAGCAGCGAGCCGGAGCAGACCGACGTCGTCCAGGTGCTCGTCGCGTCGGCCGCGCGCAGCCACTCCAGCAGAGCCGGGTTCTCCATCTGGGCCATGGTGCCGGGCCCGCCGGAGACCACCACGAGGTCGGGGCCGGGCACCTCGTCCAGGGCCCTGTCGGCGGTGACGGCGAGGAAACCGGTGTCCGTGCGTACGGGGCCGGGCCGCTCGGCGACGAAGGCGAGTCGCGCGTCCGGCAGCCGGCTGAGGATCTCGTAGGGTCCCACGACGTCCAGGGCGGTGAAGCGGTCGTAGACGACCAGGGCGATCTGCATCGGCTTCCTTTCAGTGGGCGGGTGCCGGCCTGAACCGGCGCCGGTATTCGGCCGGAGCCGTGCCGAGCGCCTTGACGAAGGCGCGGCGCATGGCCTCCGGGGTGCCGTAGCCGCTGGCGCGGGCGACCTCCTCGATGCCGTCGGGGGTGTCCTCCAGCTGACGGCGGGCGTGTTCCAGGCGGACCCGGTCGACATAGCGGCCGGGGGTCATGCCGGTCTCCTCCCGGAAGGCGCGGGCGAAGTGCCGCGGTGACAGCCGGGCCCTGGCGGCGAGCGACTCGACCGTGAGGTCGCCGGCCGGGTGCTCGGTGATCCAGCTCTGGACCTCGCGCAGCGGTGCCCGCTGCGCGGTCTGGGCGGCGAGCTGGGCGCTGAACTGCGCCTGGTTGCCGGGCCGGCGCAGGAAGACCACCAGATGCCGGGCGACCGTCAGGGCGACGTCCCGGTCCAGGTCCTCCTCGACCAGGGCGAGGGCCAGATCGATGCCGGAGGTCACTCCGGCCGAGGTGGCGACGTGCCCGTCCCGGACGTAGATGGGCTCCGGGTCCACCAGGACGGCCGGGTGGTCGCGGGCGAGTGTGCCGCAGTACGCCCAGTGCGTCGTCACCCGGCGGCCGTCGAGGAGTCCGGCGGCGGCGAGCAGGACGGCGCCCGTGCAGACGGAGACCAGGCGTGGGGCGCGCGGGCCGTGGGTGCGCAGCCACTCGGTCAGCCTCGGGTCGGGGACGCGGGTGCCCTCGCCGCCGGGGACCAGCAGGGTGTGCGGGTCGGCTGCCGCGTCGAGCGCCTCGTCCGGTACGAGGGTCAGGCCGCAGGAGGTGCGCACCGGGCCGCCGTCCAGGGAGGCCGTACGGACCCGGTAGGTGCCCGGCGTGTGCTTCTCGGCGCCGGCGAACACCTCCAGCGGGCCGGTGACGTCGAGGCTCTGGACACCGTCGAAGAGGACGAAGAGGAGGGTTCGCTGCGCCATCCCCCGATTCTTCGCGGCCCCGACCGTGGCCGCAATGACGTCCTTCCCACCTTTTCTGCCATGCGGTCTCACCGGGCGGGCCGGGGCCTGCGACAGCACGGAACCACGGCCAGGTCTCCGGTCACCGTCAACCGTCGTCACCGCCCGGCACCCGGCCCGGCGCCCCGCCAGGTGCGCCCTGATCCCCGGATGTCCGTGTCACCTGCCACAATTGCCGCGCAACCCAGTGGAGAAGGCGGTACGGCATCGTGACGACACCCGGGTCCCTCGCAGCAGGGTCCATCGAAGGCAGGATCGCCGAGGAGCTCGGCGTCCGGGAGCGGCAGGTGAAGGCCGCGGTGGAGCTGCTCGACAGCGGTTCGACGGTGCCCTTCATCGCTCGCTACCGCAAGGAAGCGACCGAGATGCTCGACGACGCGCAGCTGCGCACGCTCGAGGAGCGGCTGCGGTATCTGCGGGAGCTGGAGGAGCGGCGGACCGCGATCCTGGAGTCGGTGCGGGAGCAGGGCAAGCTCACGGAGGAGCTGGAGGCGCGGATCCGCGGCGCCGAGACCAAAGCGCGGCTGGAGGACGTCTACCTCCCCTACAAGCCCAAGCGGCGTACGAAGGCGCAGATCGCGCGCGAGGCGGGCCTGGAGCCGCTCGCGGAGGGGCTGTTGAGCGACCCGACGGTGGAACCGACGGCGGCGGCCGCCGCGTTCGTGGACGCCGACAAGGGCGTGGCCGACCCGCAGGCGGCGCTGGACGGCGCGCGGGCGATCCTCACCGAGCGGTTCTCCGAGGACGCCGACCTGATCGGCGAGCTGCGCGAGCGCATGTGGGTGCGCGGCCGGCTGACCGCGAAGGTGCGGGAGGGCAAGGAGGAGGCGGGCGCCAAGTTCGCCGACTACTTCGACTTCGCCGAGCCGTTCACCGAGCTGCCCTCGCACCGTGTGCTGGCGATGCTGCGCGGTGAGAAGGAGGAGGTCCTGGACCTCGTCCTGGAGCCGGAGGAGGCCACCGAGGGCCCGTCGTCGTACGAGGGCGTCGTCGCCGCGCGGTTCGGGATCGCCGACCGGGGCCGCCCGGCCGACAAGTGGCTGACGGACACGGTCCGCTGGGCCTGGCGCACCCGCATCCTGGTCCACCTCGGCATCGACCTGCGGCTGCGGCTGCGTACGGCCGCCGAGGACGAGGCGGTGAACGTGTTCGCGGCGAACCTGCGGGACCTGCTGCTCGCCGCCCCGGCCGGCACCCGCTCCACCCTCGGCCTGGACCCCGGTTTCCGTACGGGCGTGAAGGTCGCCGTGGTCGACGCCACCGGCAAGGTCGTCGCCACGGACGTGATCTACCCGCACGTCCCGGCCAACAAGTGGGACGAGGCGCTCGCCAAGCTGGCGCGGCTGGCCGAGGAGCACGCGGTCGAGCTGGTCGCGATCGGCAACGGCACGGCGTCCCGCGAGACCGACAAGCTCGCCGGCGAACTGATCGCCAGGCACCCCGAGCTGAAGCTCACCAAGGTGATGGTGTCCGAGGCGGGCGCGTCGGTGTACTCGGCGTCGCAGTACGCCTCGCGGGAGCTGCCGGACATGGACGTGTCGCTGCGGGGCGCGGTCTCCATCGCACGCCGGCTGCAGGACCCGCTGGCCGAGCTGGTGAAGATCGACCCGAAGTCGATCGGCGTCGGCCAGTACCAGCACGACCTGTCCGAGGTGAAGCTGTCCCGCTCGCTGGACGCGGTCGTCGAGGACTGTGTGAACGGCGTCGGCGTGGACGTCAACACCGCGTCCGTGCCGCTGCTCTCACGGGTGTCCGGCATCTCCTCGGGTCTCGCCGAGAACATCGTGGCGCACCGGGACGCGAACGGGCCGTTCACCTCGCGCTCCGAGCTGAAGAAGGTGGCGCGGCTCGGCCCGAAGGCGTACGAGCAGTGCGCGGGCTTCCTGCAGATCCGCGGCGGCGACCCGCTGGACTCCTCCAGCGTGCACCCCGAGGCGTACCCGGTGGTGCGCCGCATGGTGAAGACCGCGGGCCAGGAGGTGGCGTCCCTCATCGGCAACACGGGCGTGCTGCGCTCCCTGCGGCCGGCCGACTTCGTGGACGACACCTTCGGTCTGCCGACCGTCACCGACATCCTCAGGGAGCTGGAGAAGCCGGGCCGGGACCCGCGGCCCGCCTTCAAGACGGCCACCTTCAAGGAGGGCGTGGAGAAGATCTCCGACCTGTCGGCGGGGATGGTCCTGGAGGGCGTGGTCACCAACGTGGCCGCCTTCGGCGCGTTCGTGGACATCGGTGTCCACCAGGACGGCCTGGTGCACGTCTCGGCGATGTCGAAGACGTTCGTCAAGGACCCGCGGGATGTCGCCAAGCCCGGCGACATCGTCAAGGTGAAGGTCCTGGACGTGGACATCCCGCGCAAGCGCATCGCCCTGACCCTGCGGCTGGACGACGAGGCCGCGGACGCGTCGCAGGGACAGGGCGGCGGCGGCCGTCAGCAGCGCGGCGGCGGTGCCCGTCCGCCCCAGCAGCGGCAGGGCGGCGGCCAGCGGCAGGGCGGGGGCGGCCAGCGGCACGGCGAAGGCGGTCAGCGGCAGGGCGGCGGCCAGCGGCAGGGCCGTGGCGGCGGCGACCGTGGCGGACGGCAGGCCCCGCCGCCGGCCAACAGCGCGATGGCGGACGCACTGCGCCGCGCGGGGCTGCTGGACCCGAAGAAGCGCTGATCACCGCGGTCCGGGCCCGCCGCCACGGCAGTGGGCCCGGAGCCGCCCTGATCCAGCCTGATCCAGCCTGATCCGGGCGAAAGACCCTAGCGCTCCGTCACCTTGCCGCCCGACACCTCCAGGCGCCGGGTCACCCGGACCGCGTCCAGCATGCGCCGGTCGTGGGTGACCAGCAGCAGGGTGCCCTCGTAGGCGTCGAGGGCCGATTCCAGCTGCTCGATGGCCGGCAGGTCCAGGTGGTTCGTCGGCTCGTCCAGGACGAGGAGATTGACACCCCGGCCCTGGAGCAGGCCCAGTGCGGCACGCGTGCGTTCGCCCGGGGACAGGGACTCGGCGGGGCGCAGGACGTGGTCCGACTTCAGGCCGAACTTGGCCAGCAGGGTGCGGACCTCGGCCGGTTCGGTGTCCGGGACGGCCGTGCAGAAGGCGTCGAGCAGGGTCTCGGGGCCGTGGAACAGCCCCCGGGCCTGGTCGACCTCGCCGACCAGGACGCCGGAACCGAGGGCCGCATGACCGCGGTCCAGCGGGATCCGGCCCAGCAGCGCGCCGAGCAGGGTCGACTTCCCGGCGCCGTTGGCCCCCGTCACCGCGATCCGGTCCGCCCAGTCGACCTGCAGCGACACCGGGCCGAAGGAGAAGTCGCCACGGCGGATCTCGGCGTCCCGCAGCGTCGCCACGACCGCGCCCGAACGCGGGGCGGACGCGATCTCCATGCGCAGCTCCCACTCCTTGCGCGGCTCCTCGACGACGTCGAGGCGTTCGATCATGCGCTGGGTCTGCCGGGCCTTGGCGGCCTGCTTCTCGCTGGCCTCGCTGCGGAACTTGCGGCCGAGCTTGTCGTTGTCGCCGCCCGCCTTGCGCCGGGCGTTCTTCACGCCCTTGTCCATCCAGGCCCGCTGCATCTGCGCGCGGTCCTGGAGGGCGCCCTTCCTGTCGGCGTACTCCTCGTACTCCTCGCGGGCGTGCCGGCGGGCCACCTCCCGCTCCTCGAGGTAGGCCGCGTAGCCGCCGCCGTAGAGGTTGATCCGCTGCTGGGCGAGGTCGAGTTCGAGGACCTTGGTGACGGTGCGGGTGAGGAACTCGCGGTCGTGGCTGACGACGACCGTGCCCGCGCGCAGGCCGGTGACGAACCGTTCCAGACGCTCCAGGCCGTCCAGATCCAGGTCGTTGGTGGGCTCGTCCAGGAGGAAGACGTCGTAGCGGGACAGGAGCAGGGAGGCGAGGCCGGCGCGGGCCGCCTGGCCGCCGGAGAGGGAGGTCATCGGCTGGTCCAGGTCCACGGCCAGGCCGAGGGAGTCGGCGACCTCCTCCGCGCGGTCCTCCAGGTCGGCGCCGCCGAGACCCAGCCAGCGCTCCAGGGCGGTCGCGTAGGCGTCGTCGGCGCCGGGCGCGCCGTCCACCAGCGCCTGGGTGGCCTCGTCCATGATCCGCTGTGCCTCGGCGACGCCGGTGCGGCGGGCCAGGAAGTCCCGGACGGTCTCTCCCGGCCGCCGCTCCGGCTCCTGCGGCAGGTGACCGACGGTCGCGGTCGGCGGGGACAGCCGGAGTTCGCCCCGCTCGGGCGGGACGAGTCCGGCGAGCATCCGCAGCAGGGTCGACTTGCCCGCGCCGTTGGCGCCGACCAGCCCGATCACATCGCCGGGCGCGACGACCAGGTCGAGCCCGGAGAACAGGGAGCGGTCGCCGTGCCCGGCGGCGAGGTTCTTGGCAACGAGGGTGGCAGTCATCAGGAAGCGATTTTAATGGCGGCACGCACGCGTCCCGGCCAGGTCCGCCGCCGCATGCCGCAGCCGCCCGGTCTGACGGGACCGGCCGCGCGGGGCCTATCGTCCTGGCATGGACACAGCGCCGGGTGACGAAGTGGTCGTGGTGGGTGGCGGGGTCGCCGGGCTGACGACCGCCGTGGTGCTGGCCGAGTCCGGGCGGCGGGTGCGGGTGTGGGCGCGGGAGACGGCCGAGCGGACGACCTCGGCGGTCGCCGGGGGCCTGTGGTGGCCGTACCGCATCGAGCCCGGGCCGCTGGCCGGGGCCTGGGCGCTGGAGTCCCTCGGTGTGTACCGGGAGCTGGCGGCGCGACCGGCGGAGACGGGTGTACGGCTGGTCGAGGGCGTGCACCAGGGGATCCGGCCGGCGGAGCTGGGCTCCTGGGCGGCCCGGGTGCCGGGGCTGCGGGCGGTCGCCGGGGGGCTGGCGGCGCGGCTGCCGGTGATCGACATGCCGGTGCATCTGGCGTGGCTGCGCCGGCGGCTGGTGCGGGCGGGGGGCACGGTGGAGGTGCGTGAGGTGACCGACCTGACCGCCGTGCCCGCCGCCGTGGTGGTCAACTGCGCCGGGCTGGGGGCCCGTTCGCTGGTGCCGGACCCGGCAGTGCGTCCCGTGCGCGGGCAGCTGGTCGTGGTGGAGAACCCGGGCGTCACCGACTGGTTCACCCGCGTCGACCACTCCTCGGCCGCCTCCACCTACTTCATTCCGCAGCCGGGCCGGCTGCTCCTGGGCGGCACGGCCGAGGAGGACGACTGGTCCCTGGAGCCGGATCCGGATACCGCCGCGGCGATCGTCACCCGGTGCGCGGCCGTCCGGCCGGAGATCGCCGGTGCCCGGGTGCTCGCGCACCGGGTGGGGCTGCGGCCCGCCCGGGAGGCGGTACGGCTGGAGCGTCAGCCCCTCCCGGACGGACGTGCGCTGGTGCACAACTACGGCCACGGCGGCGCCGGCGTCACGGTCGCCTGGGGATGCGCACGGGAGACGGCCGCCCTGGCGTTCCCGGCGGCCTGAGCGACCGGCCGGGAAGGGGGGGGCGGCGTACTCCCCGGGCACCTGGGCGCCCCCACTGCGACCGGCGTCACCTCACCGGCCGCAGTGCGTCAGCCGGCCGGGATGTGCCGGGTGGCGCGGGGTGCGCGGACGCCGTCCAGGACCGCCGGGGCGGGGACCCGGGCCCTGCCGCCCGTGGCCCGGGCGAACTCCGCCGCACCGCCCACCAGCGGTACGTTCGCCGTCGTCCGGGACAGGTCGACGGTGAGCGTCGGCCTGGTGGACGGAGGGTCGATGAGGTCCTTGTCCGTGCCGGCGACGATCAGCGCCAGGCGGTGCCCCGCCGGTACGACGTGGTCGGTGGCCGCGAGGCGGAGCGTCATGGAGTAGGGCCTGCCCGGCGTGAGCGGGACCCCCCTGGTCGCCGAGGCGTGGTGGCCGAGGTCGGCCCAGCCGCGGCTGACCACGGTGTAGTCGACGGCGGCGGTCTTCGCCCTGGTCTCCTTGAAGCAGGCGCTGTCCCCGGCCGTGCTCTCGCCCCAGCAGGTGCGGCCGGGGAGGGTGCTGATGCCCTCGCCGGCGGCGGCGTAGTCACGGATGGTGTCGGGGCCGACGTCGACCAGCACGGCGGACAGGTGGGCGGAGGCGGTGGTCGGGGTCGCGGTGACCGTCACCTGTGCGGAGCCGGCCAGGCGCAGGTCGCGGGTGAGGGGCGCGGTGAGGAAGCCCGCCTTCTCGGGGGTGGAGGCGGTGAGGTGCGCGGCCCAGTCGGTCTCGCCCAGCCCCGGGTCGTCCGTGAAGGTCTCGGTGCCGGCGGCGCGGCGCAGGCCGAGGGTGCCGACGCCGGCCTGGCCGCCGGCGGCCGGGTGCAGGACGGCGGTGCGGGTGCCGCGCGGGGGCCAGGTGGTGGAGGTGGCCCACTGGTCGGGGTGGCGTTCGATGTCGGCCATCGGCTCGCGGTCGACGCCGTTGTCGTAGCCGAGGAGTTCATGGTCGAACCAGCGGTGCAGGGTGTCGACCCAGGCACCGCGCCGGTAGTCGAAGGGGTCCACGTGACCGGTCTGCGACAGCCAGATCTTGCGCTCGACGCCGTGCCGGGCCAGGGCGTCCCACCACTGGCCGAGGTGCTTGGTGCGGACGTTGAGGTCCTGCATGCCGTGCACCAGGAACACGCTGGCGCGTACCTTGGCCGCGTCCTTGACGTAGTCCCGTTCGGTCCACAGCGGGGTCCGGTCGCCGCTGCGCGGGCTGCCGTCGGCCAGCCTGCGCTGCACGGCCGCGCAGTGGGCCCGCGCGCCGCCGCTCTCGACCAGGTCGGCCAGCTCGTCCGGGCCGCCGTCGTAGAGCGGGGCGCCCTGGGCGAAGTAGTAGTCGTACCAGGAGGAGATGGCGCTGATCGGGACGATCGTCCTCAGGCCCTTGACACCCGTGGCGGCGACGCCGTTGGCGATGGTGCCGTCCCAGCTCTTGCCGATCATGCCAGTTCGGCCGTTGGTCCATCCGGCCTTCACCGGGGTACCGCCCGAGCGGCTGGTGTACGCCCTGGCGCGGCCGTTCAGCCAGTCGACCACGGCCTTCGCGGAGAGGATGTCGGAACGGCCGCCGACGTCGACGCAGCCGTCGGAGCGGTTGGTGCCGGCGAGGTCGACGCCGACGAAGGCGTAGCCGCGGGGCACGAAGTAGTTGTCGTAGAACAGCGGCATCTGGACGACATGGCCGTGCTCGTCGTACGTCTTGAGCTGGCTCTCGTTGCCGCGCCCGCAGCAGGAGTAGTACGGGCTGGCGTCCATGATGACCGGCACCCTGCGGCCCTGGCGGGCCGGTTCGGCGGGCCGGACGACATCGGCGGCGACGCGGTCGCTCCTGCCGTCACCGTCCTCGTCCAGCCCGGTGTCCACCCACACGGATTCGCGGATGGCCTGGGCGTAGGAGTAGACGGGCCGGCTCTCCCGGGGTGCGGCGGCCCGGGCGGCGGCCGGGGCGAGGAACACCGCCATGAGGGTGACGACGAAGGTGGTCGTCGCCGTTCTCCAGATCGTCGTGCGCGTGCGTTTCGGCATGCGCGGACGGTACTCCGGGCAACTCTCGTGCAGAAGGGGGCTTTCGGGTACTCGTGACGGCTGAATGGCGATCGTGTGACAGGGGGTGCCATGGACAGGCCGGAGGCCACAGGGACTGAATAGGCTCCGAACAGACTTCTGACGAACGGATTTGCAGTCCTGACGACTTGGAGCTGACGTGCACCGCAGAATCATCGCCCCGGGCGCACTGGCGGCGGCCTCCCTCCTGCTGGCGATCCCGGCATCGGCCGCGAGCCACTCCCCCGGCGCACCGGGCATCGGCGACCCCTACTACCCGAACTACGGCAACGGCGGCTACGACGTCTCCCACTACGACCTGAGACTCCAGTACCAGCCGAAGACGGACGAGTTGCAGGGCACGGCGACCATCCTGGCGAAGACCACGCAGGACCTGTCCAGCTTCGACCTGGACTTCCTGCTGGACGTGAGTGAGGTGCGGGTCAACGGCGCCAAGGCCTCCTTCACGGCGTCCGGCCAGCACGAACTGGTCGTCACCCCCAGGACGCCGCTGGCCAAGGGCACGCCGGTCACGGTCGTGGTCCGCTACAGCGGGGTGCCGTCCACGAAGAGCGCCTACGGCTTCTCCACCTGGCACCGCACGCCGGACGGCGCGGTGGCCGCGGACGAGCCCGAGGCGGCCTGGTGGTGGTTCCCGAGCAACGACCACCCGAGCGACAAGGCGACCTACGACGTGTCGGTGGCCGTGCCCGACGGCACCCAGGCCATCTCCAACGGCACCCTCCAGTCGACCGCTTCGAAGCTGGGCTGGACCCGCTACAACTGGCGGCAGGACAAGCCGCAGGCCACCTATCTGGCCACGCTCGCGCTCGGGAAGTTCGACATCACCACCGGCACCTCCGACGGCGGGGTGCCCGTGATCAACGCCTACAGCAAGGACCTCGGCGGCAACGACGGGGCCGCGCGGGCCAGCGTGGAGCGCACCGGAGAGGTCGTGGACTGGCTGAGCGGCTACTTCGGGCCGTATCCGTTCAGCTCGGCGGGCGGCTACGTGCCGAACACCACGACCGGGTACGCGCTGGAGACGCAGACCCGCGTCTACTACAGCCCCAAGCAGTTCGCGAACGGCTCCAACACGTCCGTGGTCGTGCACGAGCTGGCCCACCAGTGGTACGGCGACGACGTGTCGCTGAAGCGCTGGAAGGACATCTGGATCAACGAGGGCTTCGCCCGGTACGCGCAGTGGCTGTGGTCCGAGCACGAGGGCGAGGGCACCGCGCAGGAACTCGCCGACTACGTGTACGCCTCGCACCCGGCCGACGACGCGTTCTGGAAGGTGGCGCCCGGTGACCCGGGCGCGGACAACCAGTTCGACATCGCCGTCTACGACCGCGGCGCCCTCGCCATCCAGGCGCTGCGCAACGCGATCGGCGACGACGCGTTCTTCAGGATCCTGAAGGGCTGGCCGAAGAAGCACGCCTACGGCAACGCCTCGGTGGCCGACTTCCGGAAGTACGCCGAGCAGGTGTCGGGCAAGCCGCTGGCCGCGCTGTTCGACACCTGGCTGTTCCAGCCGTCGAAGCCGGCCGCGCCGTCGGCCCGCGCGCTGGTGCGGTCCGGTACGGCGGTGGCGCAGCCGAGGTCGTGGAAGAAGATCGAGGCGACGAACGACGTGCACGGGCACTGACGCCGCGCGGCGCGTCGGCCGGGGGACCCCCGAGCGCTCGTCGACGAGCGCTCGGGGGTGCCCGGGCGATCCGGGGTGTGCCGCCGGGCCGCTACTTCGTGAGGTCGGTCAGCTGCCGGCCGGCGTTCTGGGCCACCCGGCGGCGGACGCCGAACCAGCCGGCGACCAGCATGACGGCGAGCAGCGGGATGAGCAGGAGGGTCTTGCGGCCGACCTCGTGGTCGTTCCACATCATGCCGAGGCAGACCAGCAGGAAGACGATCGTGGCGACCTCCGTGACCGGGCTGAACTTCAGCTGGAAGTGCGGTCGCGTCACCAGCCCCGCCCGGGCGCGGCGGACGAAGATCATGTGGCAGAGCATGATGATCACCCAGGTGCTGATGATGCCGAGGGACGCGACGTTCAGCACGATCTCGAAGGCCTGGCTGGGCACCAGGTAGTTCAGGCCGACGCCGAGCACGCAGACCGCGCAGGTCAGCAGGATGCCGCCGTAGGGCACCTGGCTGCGGTTCATGCGGGCGGTGAACTTCGGCGCGGAACCGGCCATGGCCATGGAGCGCAGGATGCGGCCGGTGGAGTACAGGCCGGAGTTCAGCGAGGACATGGCGGCGGTCAGCACGACCAGGTTCATCACGTCGCCGGCCGCCGGAACGCCGATCTTGGACAGCACGGTCACGAACGGGCTCTGGTCGGCGGAGTAGACCGAACCGGGCAGGAGCACCGCGAGCAGCACGACCGAGCCGACGTAGAACAGGCCCACGCGCCACATGATCGAGTTCACCGCGCGCGGGACGACCTTCTCGGGCTCGGCGGTCTCACCGGCGGCCACGCCGACCAGTTCGAGGGCGGCATAGGCGAAGATCACGCCCTGCATGACCAGGACGACCGGCATCACGCCGTGCGGGAAGACGCCGCCGTGGTCGGTGATGACGCTGAGGCCCGGGGTGTGGCCGCCGACCTTGTGCTGGGTGGCCAGCAGGAAAATGCTGATCAGCATGAAGCCGACGATGGTCGCGACCTTGATGATCGCGAACCAGAACTCCATCTCACCGAAGATCTTCACCGAGATCAGGTTCACGGCGAGGACCACCGCGAGGGCGATCAGCGCCAGCACCCACTGCGGTACGGAGGTGAAAAGGCTCCAGTAGTGCGTGTAGAGCGCGATCGCGGTGATGTCGGCGATGCCGGTGGTCGACCAGTTCAGGAAGTACATCCAGCCGGCGACGTAGGCGCCCTTCTCACCGAGGAACTCGCGCGCGTAGGACACGAAGGACCCGGAGGACGGGCGGTACAGGACCAGCTCGCCGAGGGCCCGCACGACGAAGAAGGCGAAGACGCCGCAGACCAGGTATGCCAGGGCGAGTGCCGGGCCCGCGTTGTGCAGACGTCCGCCGGCACCCAGGAGGAGTCCGGTTCCGATGGCGCCGCCGATGGCGATCATGTTGACGTGGCGCGCCTTGAGGTCCTTGCTGTAGCCGGCGTCGCCCGCGTCCGAGGGCGTCCGGGCCACCTGGGGGTGGGTGGTGGCCTGTGCCGATTCCACGGCTTCCTTGCTCACGGGTGGTTCCATTCCTGGTGCGCCCGGACCTCATGGACCCGGGGTTCGTGCAGGTCTTGGCCCGCACCACCCTCGTGTCGCGGTACAGACCAGGACAGCAGCTTCCCAGAGGGATCCGCCGACACGCGGTGAGCCATGTCACAGAGCGTTGCTTCTCACACGATCCACTCCGGGGCCACACACCGTTCACCAGAGGTTTCACACCTCTGGTGAGACAGCAATACTGTTCCGTATGACGACCGAGGCCGGGGACGAGGCTCCCCTCACCATCGACGAGCTGGCAGCCCGGGCGGCCGTCACGGTCCGCACCGTCCGCTTCTACGGCAGCAAGGGGCTGCTGCCGTCGCCGGTGATCGGCCCGCGCCGGGTGGGGCACTACGGGCCGGACCATGTGGCCCGGCTGGCCCTCATCGAGGAGCTGCGCCAGCAGGGCATGACCCTGTCGGCGATCGATCGGTACCTGAAGCAGCTCCCTGACGACCTCACCCCCCACGACCTGGCCATTCACCGGGCAGTGGTCGCCTCCTGGGCGCCTGAGTCGGTGGACACGGTGTCGCGCGGGGAGCTGGAGCGGCGGGCGGGACGGCCGCTCACCGCCGAGGACGTGGAACGGCTGGCGGCGATGAACGTCATCGTGGCGGCGGACGGTGCGGCGGACGGCGACACCTTCCGCGTCGACTCCGGGCTGCTCCGGCTCGGTGTGCAGCTCCTCGACGTACCGCTCGCGCACGAGGTGATCCTCGCGGCGCGCAAGGTGCTCATCGAGCACTCACGCGCCGCGGCCCACGCACTCTCCCAGCTCTTCCGCGGGGAGGTCGCGGAGCGTGACGCCCGGGACGTGAAGTCCCTGTCCGCACACATGCACCCCTTGGTGGTGCAGGCGCTGCTGACGACGTTCCAGCGCTCGCTGCGGGAAGAGCTGAGGGAGTGGGTCACCGGTTCGGGAGCGGACTCAGGACCGGAGTCAGGGGCGGATTCAGGGGCGGACTGAGTCGCTGAACGGCTCGCCCTTCTCGGCCTTCCGCACGAGCAGCGCGGGCGGGGTGAACCGCTCGCCGTAGTGCTCGGCCAGCTCACGCGCGCGGGCCACGAATCCGGGCAGGCCCCCTTCGTAGCCGTTGATGTACTGCAGGACGCCGCCGGTCCAGCCCGGGAAGCCGATACCGAGGATCGAGCCGATGTTGGCGTCGGCGACCGAGGTGAGGACGCCCTCCTCCAGGAGGCGGACGGTGTCGAGCGCCTCGGCGAAGAGCATGCGCTCCTGCATGTCGCGGAAGGGGATCCGGTGTCCGGGGTCGGTGAAGTGCTCGCGCAGGCCCGGCCAGAGTCCGGTGCGCCTGCCGTCCTCGGAGTAGTCGTAGAAGCCGGCGCCGCCGCTGCGGCCGGGGCGGCCGAACTCGTCGACCATGCGGTCGATGACCGCCTCCGCCGGGTGCGCCGTCCAGGTGCCGCCCGCCTCCTCCACGGCCCGCTTCGTCTCGTTGCGGATCTTGCGCGGCAGGGTGAGGGTCAGCTCGTCCATGAGGGACAGCACCTTGGCCGGGTAGCCGGCCTGGGCGGCGGCCTGCTCCACGGAGGCGGGCTCGACGCCCTCGCCGACCATGGCGACGCCCTCGTTGATGAAGTGGCCGATCACCCGGGAGGTGAAGAAGCCGCGCGAGTCGTTGACGACGATCGGCGTCTTGTTGATCTGCCGGACCAGGTCGAACGCGCGCGCGAGCGCCTCGTCGCCGGTGCGCTCGCCCCTGATGATCTCGACCAGCGGCATCTTGTCGACCGGCGAGAAGAAGTGCAGCCCGATGAAGTCCGTCTGCCGCTCCACGCCCTCGGCGAGCGTGGTGATCGGCAGCGTGGAGGTGTTGGAGCACAGCAGCGCGTCGGGGGCGACGACCGACTCGATCTCCTGGAACACCTTGTGCTTGAGGGCGGTGTCCTCGAACACGGCCTCGATGACCGCGTCACAGCCCGCCAGGTCGGCCACGTCGGCGGTGGGGGTGATCCGGGCGAGCAGCGCGTCCGCCTTCTCCTGGCTGGTACGGCCCTTGGCGACGGCCTTGGCGCACAGCTTCTCCGAGTAGCCCTTGCCCTTGACGGCCGACTCCAGGGAGACGTCCTTCAGGACGACGTCGATGCCCGCGCGGGCGCACGCGTAGGCGATGCCGGCGCCCATCATGCCGGCGCCGAGGACGGCGGCCTTGCGGACCTGGCGGGGCTCGATGCCCCGGGGGCGGTTGGCGCCGGAGTTGACCGCCTGGAGGTCGAAGAAGAACGCCTGGATCATGTTCTTCGAGGTCTGCCCGGCGGCCAGCTCCACGAAGTAGCGGGCCTCGATCACCTGGGCGGTCTCGAAGTCCACCTGGGAGCCCTCGACGGCCGCGGCGAGGATGCTCCGCGGGGCGGGGTAGGGGGCGCCGCCCGTCTGCTTGCGCAGGTTGGCCGGGAAGGCGGGCAGGTTGGCGGCGAACTTGGGGTTGGCCGGGGTGCCGCCCGGGATCCGGTAGCCCGGCCTGTCCCAGGGCTGCTGGGAGTCGGGGTGGGCGTCGATGAAGGCGCGGGCCTTGGCGAGCAGTTCCTCCGGGCTCTGGGCCACCTCGTGGACCAGGCCGTTCTCCTGGGCGCGGCGGGCGTTGTACTGGGTGCCCTGGAGGAGCACCTTCAGCAGGGCGTCCGCGATGCCCAGCAGCCGTACGGTGCGGACGACTCCGCCGCCGCCGGGGAGCAGGCCGAGGGTGACCTCGGGGCAGCCGATCTTCGTACCGGGGGTGTCGAGGGCGATCCGGTGGTGGCAGGCGAGGGCCAGTTCGTAGCCGCCGCCGAGGGCCGCTCCGTTGATCGCCGCGACGACCGGCTTGCCGAGGGTCTCGATGCGGCGCAGGTTGCGCTTGATGGCGAGGCCGCCGTCGAACAGTTCCTGTGCGGTCCCGGGCGTGACCCGGATGAGGTCGCGCAGGTCGCCGCCGGCGAAGAAGGTCTTCTTCGCCGAGGTGAAGATGATGCCGCGAATGGACTCCCGCTCGGCCTCCAGCCGGTCGGTGATCGCCGCGAGGGAGTCGCGGAACGCCTGGTTCATGGTGTTCGCGGACTGGTTCGGGTCGTCCAGGACGAGGGTGACGACACCGGTGTCGTCCTGCTCCCAGCGGATGGTGGTGCTCTCGGTCATGACAGTCGTCTCCGTTGAAGTCGCTTGGTTCCGCGGGGAGTTCAGATGCGCTCGACGATGGTGGCGATGCCCATGCCACCGCCGACGCACAGGGTGGCCAGGCCGTACCGCTTGTCCTGGCGCTCCAGTTCGTCGACGAGCGAGCCGAGGATCATGGCGCCGGTCGCGCCGAGCGGGTGGCCGAGGGCGATGGCGCCGCCGTTGACGTTGACCTTGTCCAGGGACAGGCCCATGTCCTTCACGAAGCGCAGCACGACCGCGGCGAACGCCTCGTTGATCTCCACCAGGTCGATGTCGTCGATGGTGAGGCCGGCCTTGGCCAGGGCCTTGCGGGTGGCCGGGGCGGGGCCGGTGAGCATGATGGTCGGCTCGGAGCCGGAGACGGCCGCGGAGACGATCCGCGCGCGCGGGGTGAGACCGTAGCGCTCGCCGATCTCCCGGGAACCGATCGCGACGAGCGAGGCGCCGTCCACGATGCCGGAGGAGTTGCCCGCGTGGTGGACGTGGTCGATCTTCTCCACCCAGTGGTACTTCTGCAGCGCGACCGCGTCGAAGCCGCCCAGGTCGCCGATGTCCGCGAACGACGGCTTGAGCTTGGCCAGGGAGTCCGCGGTGGTGCCGGGGCGCGGGTGCTCGTCGTGGTCGAGGACGACCAGGCCGCTGCGGTCCTTGACGGGGACCACCGAGCGGTCGAAGCGGCCCTCCTTCCAGGCGGTGGCGGCGCGCTCCTGGGACAGGGCCGCGTACTCGTCCACGTCACGGCGGGAGAAGCCCTCGATGGTGGCGATCAGGTCGGCACCGATGCCCTGCGGCACGAAGTCGACGGCGAGGTTGGTCATCGGGTCGTTGAACCAGGCGCCGCCGTCCGAGGCCATCGGGACCCGGGACATGGATTCGACGCCTCCGGCCAGGACCAGGTCCTCCCAGCCCGCGCGGACCTTGGCGGCGGCCAGGTTGACGGCCTCCAGGCCGGAGGCACAGAAGCGGTTCTCCTGCACGCCCGCGACCGTGTCCGGCAGCCCGGCGGCGATCGCGGCGATGCGGGCGATGTCGGAGCCCTGGTCGCCGACGGGACCGACGACACCGAGCACGATGTCGTCGATCGCGGCCGGGTCCAGGCCGGGGAAGCGGTCGCGGATCTCGTGGATGAGGCCGACGACCAGGTCGATGGGCTTCGTGCCGTGCAGGGCGCCGCTCGCCTTGCCGCGGCCGCGCGGGGTGCGGATCGCGTCGTACACGTACGCTTCGGTGCTCACTGGTGTGCCTTTCGGGAGGGTGGGCCGAGCGGGTGGCGGGGTCAGCCGCCGTCGGTGACCAGGTCGTCGGGGTCGTCGGTGGGGTGTGCCGGTATCCCCCAGTCGCGCAGCACCGCCGCCGTGTCCGCGCCGGGCCGGGCGGGGCCGGTGCGCAGGGTGGCGGGGGTCGCGGAGAAGCGGGGGGCGGGGGCGGGCTGGGTGATGCCGCCGTGGTCGGTGAAGGTGCCGCGGGCGGCGAGGTGCGGGTGGGAGGGGGCCTCGCGCAGGCTCAGGACGGGGGCCACGCAGGCGTCGGAGCCGTCGAAGACGGCGGTCCACTCGGCCCGGGTACGGGACTTGAAGGCGGCCGTGATCCGTTCGCGCAGCTCGCCCCAGCGGCTCCAGTCACTGTGGGCGGACGCCAGGTCGCACAGGCCGAGCAGGCACAGGAACTCCTCGTAGAACTTGGCCTCCAGGGCGCCGACCGCCATGTACCCGCCGTCGGCGGTCTCGTAGGTGCCGTAGTAGGGGCAGCCGCCGTCCAGGAGGTTGGCGGCGCGCCGGTCCTGCCAGGCGCCGGCGGCGAGCATGCCGTGGATCATCGCGGACAGGTGGGCCGTACCGTCGACGATGGCCGCGTCGACCACCTGGCCGGTACCGGTCGCACGCGCGTGGTGCAGGGCGGCGAGGACGCCGACGACCAGGTAGAGGGAGCCGCCCGCGTAGTCCCCGAGGAGGTTGGCGGGTACCGCGGGGGGCTCGTCCGGGCGGCCGATCAGGCCGAGCGTGCCGGTGAGCGCGATGTACGCGACGTCGTGCCCGGCGCGGTGGGCGAGGGGGCCGTCCTGGCCCCAGCCGGTCATGCGGCCGTAGACCAGGCGGGGGTTGCGGGCGTGGCAGTCCCTGGGGCCGACGCCGAGCCGCTCGGCGACGCCCGGCCGGTAGCCCTCGACGAGGATGTCGGCCCGCTCGGCCAGGTCCAGGACGCGCGCGGCGCCGTCCGGCGCCTTCAGGTCGACCACCGTCGAGCGTTTGTTGCGGTTGGTGACGTCACTGGCCGGGTCGATGGCGAGACCCGCACCGCCCGGACGGTCCACCCGGACCACGTCGGCGCCCAGGTCGGCCAGCAGCATGGCGGCGAAGGGGGCCGGCCCGATGCCGGCCAGCTCCACCACGCGCACACCGGAGAGCGGACCGGTGCCCGGCGCCGGCGGTGTCCCTGCCGTTGTCATGCGTCCTGCCCCCAAGCGTGTGTGACACAACTGATGTAACACCGGTGATGCTAAGAACGCGTTCCACCGGACACAAGACCTGAACGAGCAAGCGCTTAGCCAAGTGCCCGGCACAGGACCGACGCGGGGACCTTCACCCGGGAGAGTGAGCGGGCCCCGCACGGTCTCCGGGAGCACCCGGTCCACCGTGACGGGCCGGAGCCTTCCGGTTCATCTCGGACACGGCCTCGCCGCACGGTTGCCGGCCGGCCGCCCCGGCGGGCACCCTGGCGCCGTCTCCCGCTTCTTCCGGGTACTGCTGGCTAGGGGCCACCGCTGCCTCCGGGCTGGTCTTCGCACTGGGCACCTCTCACGCTAGCCTCGGCCACCGACAGCGGCGCGTGCTGCGCGGCGGGGCACGAGACAAGGGGTGTCATGAGCAGGATGAGCAGAGCGGACCGTCCCTACGACCTCGTGCTCTTCGGAGCCACCGGCTTCGTGGGCGCGCTCACGGCCCGCCATCTCGCCGCGCACGCGCCGCGGGACCTGCGCTGGGCGGTCGCGGGCCGTGACGAGCGGAAGCTGCAGCGGCTGCGAGAGAGCCTGCCCGGCGGCGCGGACATCGGTGTGCTGCGGGCCGACGTGGGAGAACCGGCCACCGTGCGCGCCCTCGCCGGGCACGCGCGCGTGGTCGCCACGACCGTGGGGCCGTACCTGCTGCACGGCGGGGAACTCGTCGCGGCCTGCGCCGACTCGGGAACCGACTACCTGGACCTCACCGGCGAGCCGGAGTTCGTGGACCTGATGTACGTCCGGCACGACGCACGCGCGCGGGAGACGGGCGCGCGGCTGGTGCACGCCTGCGGTTTCGACTCGGTGCCGCACGACCTGGGCGCGTACTTCACCGTCCGGCAGCTGCCCGAGGGCGTGCCGCTGACCGTGGACGGCTATGTGACCGTGGACGCGGCCTTTTCCGGCGGCACTCTGGCCTCGGCGCTGAACCAGCTGGCGCGCGGGCGGCAGATGCTGTCGGCCGCGCGCGAGCGGGCACGCCACGAACCGCGGCTGCCGGGCCGCCGGGTGACGGCGCCGACGGGCGCGCCGCGGTTCGCCGCGGAGGTCGGCGCGTGGGCGCTCCCACTGCCCACCCTCGACCCGCAGATCGTGCGCCGTTCCGCGCGGGCGCTGGAGCGGTACGGCCCTGACTTCCGCTACCGGCACTACGCCGCCGTGAAGCACCTGCCGGTCGCCCTCGGCGGGGTGGCCGCCCTCGGCACCATGGCGGCCGCGGCCCAGCTGCCGCCCGTGCGGCGCCGGCTGTCGGACCGGCTCCGGCCGGGTGACGGGCCGAGCGCCGAGAGGCGGGCGAAGAGCTGGTTCACGGTGCGGTTCGTCGGCGAGGGAGGCGGGCGGCGCGTGTTCACCGAGGTCGCGGGCGGCGACCCCGGATACGACGAGACGGCGAAGATGTTCGCCGAGGCCGCGCTGTGCCTGGCCTTCGACGACCTCCCGCCCACGGCCGGGCAGGTCACCACGGCCGAGGCCATGGGGGACGCCCTGACCGAGAGGCTGCGCGCGGCCGGGATCACCTTCCGGGTGGCGGCGCGACGCTGACCGGCGGCTGCCGGGGCCGAGTCAGGAGGCCGACCCGTGTGCCGGGACGCCGGCTCCGCCGTCAGGGGCCGGGGCCCGGCGCGTGGAGCCCTGGGCCGGGCCGCCGGCCAGGGCGGCCGTCGCCTGCCGCAGGGCCTGCCGGCACAGTGCGTCCGCCCGGCGGGTGGTCTCCGGCAACCGGAACCGCGGGGTCAGCGCCAGGGTGTGCGCCACCGCACCGGCGAGGCCCACCCGGTGGCCGACGGAGACGAAGACGGGCTTGACGCCGTCCCGGGTGCGCAGGGCACGCCCGACCTCCTCGGCCCCGGCGAGCAGCGGCGCGCAGCCGCCGCGGGCCGGCTCCGGGTCGTCGTACGTGAACGTGAAGGGGTTCTTGGCGACGCCGATGGTCGGCAGGTCCGTGAGGACGCCCAGGTGACTCGCCAGGCCGAAGCGGCGCGGGTGGGCCAGACCGTAGCCGTCGCACACGACCAGGCCGGGCGGGCACGGCAGCCGGTCCAGGGCGGCCCGGACGGTCGGCAGTTCGCGGAAGGCCAGGAGCCCGGGCACGTAGGGGAACGAGACCCGGCCGACGGCCGTCGCCTGCGCGACGACGTCCAGGGTGGCCGCGTCCAGTACGACGGCCGCCGCCGCGACCAGGTCGAGTCCGTCGTCGTAGGCGACGTCGACCCCCGTGACGTGGCCCGAACCGGGACGCGGTCCGGGCTCGTCCAGCACCACGCGGCCGCGCAGCTCGTCCTGTACGGCGCGGGCCTCTTCCTCGGTCGCGGGCCAGCCCGCGGGTACGGCGACGATCGTCATGCCGGGGACTGTACGGGGTCTGCGGCAACCGCCTCGCACCCGGCGGATCAGCCCTTCTTGCGGTTCAGCGCGCGCTGCAGCTCGTCCTTGTTCATGTGCGAACGGCCTTCGATGCCGCGCTGCTTGGCCTCGTTGTACAGCTGGTCGCGGGTCGGGCCCTGCGGGCCCGTCCGGTTGCCCGACCGCTGACCGCCGCGCCGGCCGGACGACATGTCCTGCGTGGAGCTGCGGCTGGCCGTCTTGGACTCGCCGGAACGGGCGCGTTCCTTGTTCACGGTCCGCGCGGCGATCTCCTTGGCGCGTCCGGCGCTCTCGCCCCGGTCCTGGGCGCTCTCCTTGATGTGCTCGTACTGACGCTCGCGCTTGGGGCTGGAACCGGCAGGCATGATTGCTCCCTTCCTTTGCGGCAGGGAACGGGTACCCGCGTTCCACGACACCTATCTCACCGCTCACCGTTTCCGGCCCTGTCTCATCTCTCCAGCCGCGCCGCCCGCCCCTGTTCGCCGGCCGCCCAGCAGCTGTGGTCGGGGGCGCAGGTCACGGTGTCGTACGAGCCGGTGTCGACCGTCCGCCAGCTGCGACCGCCGTCGGTGCTGAGGTCGGTGCCGGTCGGGCCGACGGCCAGCGCGGCGGCGCGGCTGTGCGCAAGCCAGGCGACCGCGGAACGGTACGCGGGCGGAGCGGTGGTGGCGGGCCGCCAGGTTCGGCCGCCGTCGGCCGTGACCGCGGCGGCTTCCGGCGAGGGCATGCCGGGGCGGTAGTCGCCGCCGACCGCGATGCCGTGGGTGCGGTCGCGGAACGCGAGCGCGAAGACGCCCTTCGCCGGATCGCCCGCCGGCACGGGTGTGCCGGCGGCCGTCCAGGTCAGTCCCCGGTCGGCGGAGTGCAGCACGCGCGCGTGGGCGCCGCCGCCGGTGGCCAGCCAGACGTCCCCGGGGCCGGAGGTGACCAGGCACTGGCCGCTCGCGGCGAACCCGGCCTCGCCGTCCAGCGCGGGCGGCATGCCGTCCGCGGGCAGTACGTGCCAGGAGCGTCCGCCGTCGGCGGTGGACAGGATGCGGAACCTCCCGTCCACCGGGTCGCTCACGGCGAGGCCGTGGCGGCGGTCGAAGAAGGCGAGGCAGTCGTAGAAGGCCCGCGGGTCGGCGTTGCGGAAGGACTCCGTCCAGGTCGTGCCGCCGTCGTCGGTGCGGTAGACGCGGGACGCCTCGCCCTCGCCGACGGCCAGCACGACCGCGCCCCGCGCGCCGGACGCCGTCACGTCCCGGAACTCCAGGCCGGCCGCTGCGGGCGGTGAGACGTTCCGCCAGCTCGCGCCGCCGTCGGTGGTACGCAGCACCGTGCCGCCCGTACCGGCCAGCCAGGCGGTGTGCCGGTCGACGGCCGCGAGGCCGCGGAACCGGATCCCTGGCGCGCCGGTGTCCTTCACCGCCCAGTGCGCGTCCTCCCGGCCGGAACCCGTCCGCCCCGTCCGCTCCACGCTTCCCCGGTCCAAGTCCGGCCGCCTCCCGTCCGGCTGCGCCACGCCCGCCCGGCCGGTGCCTTCCGTTCCGAGCGGCCGGGCGCCCGCCGCCGGGGCCGTCAGGACGGCCAGCGCCGCCGCGGTCGCCACCCCCGCGGCCATCAGCCGGTTCGCCCGTCCCCTGCGTCGCGTGCTCCCCAAGCGCCTCATGGCGGGCGAAGCTAGTGCAGTGCCCCGGCCCCGTCCAGAGGGCCACCCGAGCCGGAGACGCCGCACGGAGCGAACCGGGACGGCCGTGCGCCGCCCGCGCATGAAGGCGGTGACCGAGGTCACTCGTTCCGCGTGTGCACGCATCGGCCGTTTCCGACGTCTCTTCCAGTGCCAGGTGTCACACCCGCACGTAGTCCAGCCGTCACGAGGGAGCAAGGCGTTGTCCACCGTCATCGAGCAGCCCGTAGAGGCGCGTCTCGTCGCCGCCGCCCCGCGCATGCCGAGCATTCCCGCCACGCTGCGCTACGACCGGCGCGACCCGTTCGCGGTCCGCATGACGTTCCCGGCGCCGGCCACCCTGGAGGGTGTCGAGGTGTGCTGGACCTTCTCCCGCGAACTGCTGGCGGCCGGGCTGCAGGGGGCCGAGGGCCACGGTGACGTCCGCGTCCGGCCGTACGGGTACGACCGCACGGTGCTGGAGTTCCACGCCCCGGAAGGGACCGCGGTCGTGCATGTGCGCTCGGGTGAGATACGGCGGTTCCTGGAGGCGGCCGGTGAACTGGTCCCCGTCGGCCTGGAACACCTGCAGCTCGACCTCGACCACGACCTCGCGGAGCTGATGCGGGACGCCTGCTGAGCGTCACGCGCGCGTGAGGGACGCGTCCGCCGCCGCCTCCCCGGCGGAAATAGCGTTGACAGCCCTCCCGCCCCCTCGTACGGTGTACAGCGGTTCTGTTGCCGTCGATCGGAGAAGGACGTTGCTCGTCTGAGGTCCTGAGGCACCGCGTCGCACCGGTGAGGTGTGCGCGGCGTACGACCTCGGCGTCCGAGCCGTCCTTCGGCACAGGCCCTTTTTCTTTTGGCGCCTGCGTGCCCAGGCCCTTCGGTTTCCGCCTCGCGGTGTCTCGACACGCGTCAACCCGACCGCATCTTTCCTGCGAGGCGCCCATGTCTGCTTCCCTCACCTGTACGTCCCTGTCCTTCACCTGGGCCGACGGCACCGCCGTCTTCGACGGCCTGGACATCGCCTTCGGCCCCGGCCGAACCGGGCTCGTCGGCGTCAACGGATCGGGCAAGTCCACCCTGCTCAAACTGCTGGCCGGGGAACTCACCCCGGCCGACGGCACGGTCAAGGCGGCCGGCGAGATCGGCCACCTCCCGCAGAACGTCACGCTCGACACCGCCCTCCGTGTCGACCAGGCGCTCGGCATCGCCGAGCGGCGGGCCGCCCTGCACGCCATCGAGGCGGGTGACGTCGCCGAGGAGCACTTCGAGACCGTCGGCGACGACTGGGACGTGGAGGAGCGCGCCCTGGTCACCCTCGGCGAACTCGGCCTCGGCCACATCGGTCTGGACCGGACCGTCGGCGAGGTGTCCGGCGGCGAGTCGGTGCTGCTGCGGCTCGCCGCGCTGCTGCTGCGCCGCCCCGACATCCTGCTGCTCGACGAACCCACCAACAACCTCGACCTGTACGCGCGCCGGCGGCTCTACCAGGCCGTCGCCACCTGGCCGGGCGTCCTGATCGTGGTCAGTCACGACCGGGAACTGCTCGACCTGGTCGACCAGATCGCGGAGCTGCGCTCCGGGGAGGTCACCTGGTACGGCGGCAACTTCTCGGCCTACGAGGAGGCCCTCGCCGTGGAGCAGGACGCGGCCGAACGGATGGTGCGGGTCGCCGAGGCCGACCTGCGCAAGCAGAAGCGCGAACTGGCCGACGCCCAGGTCAAGCTGGCCCGCCGCAAGCGGTACGGGCAGAAGATGTACGAGCAGAAGCGCGAGCCGAAGATCGTCATGGGCAACCGCAAACGCGCCGCCCAGGAGTCCGCGGGCAAGCACCGCGTCATGCACGAGGAACGGCTCGCCGAGGCCAGGGAACGGCTGGACGAGGCGGCGGAGGCCGTACGGGACGACGACGAGATCCGCGTCGACCTGCCGTACACGGCCGTACCGCCCGGCCGGCAGGTGCTCACCCTGGAGAACCTGCACATGGCCTACCACGCGCGCGTGGAGGGCGTTTTCGAGCTGCGCGGCCCGGAGCGGATCGCGCTCGTCGGCCGCAACGGCGCCGGCAAGACGACGCTGCTGCGGACGGTCGCCGGAGAGCTGGCACCGGTGAGCGGAACGGCGACGGCCCACGTCCCGCTGCGGTTCCTGCCCCAGCGGCTGGACGTGCTCGACGACGGTCTGTCGGTCGCCGAGAACGTCGCCCGGTTCGCGCCGGGCGCGACCAACAACCGGATCCGGGCCCGTCTCGCCCGCTTCCTGTTCCGGGGCGCGCGCGCCGACCAGAAAGCGGCCACCCTGTCGGGCGGTGAGCGTTTCCGGGCGGCCCTGGCCGCACTGATGCTCGCCGAGCCCGCACCCCAGCTGCTGCTGCTCGACGAGCCGACCAACAACCTCGACATGGCCAGCGTCCGGCAGCTGACCACGGCCCTGGAGTCGTACGAGGGCGCGCTCGTCATCGCCAGCCACGACCTGCCGTTCCTGGAGTCGGTCGGGATCACGCGGTGGCTGCTGATGGAGGGAGGGGAGCTGACCGGGACGACACTCGAAGAGCTGACGGACCGGGACTGACCGGGCACGGTGGTCTCAGGACGGGCACAGCCTGACAACGACGGGTTTTGCCCTGACCGGAGCGCCCTGCATGATGACGGACCGGCGCCTTGTGCAAGGCGCCGGACACCGCGCCACCGCACCGACCGATTCGAAAGGCCCCTCGTGCCCAGCAAGAAGGCCCTTGTCCGCCGCCCCGGTCCCCGCCTCGCCGACGGCCTGGTGACGCACATCGAGCGGGAGAAGGTCGATGCCGCGCTCGCCGGCGAGCAGTGGCAGGCCTACGTGGAGGCCCTGCGCACGCACGGCTGGGAGACGATCGAGGTCGAGCCGGCCGACGACTGCCCGGACGCGGTGTTCGTCGAGGACACCGTGGTCATGTACCGGAACGTGGCGTTGATCACTCGGCCGGGTGCGGAGTCCCGGCGCGAGGAGACCGCCGGGGTGGAGGAGGCGGTGGCCCGCCTCGGCTGCTCGGTGAACTGGATATGGGAGCCGGCCACCCTGGACGGCGGTGACGTCCTGAAGGTCGGCGACACCGTGTACGTCGGCCGTGGCGGGCGGACGAACGCGGCCGGAGTGCAGCAGCTGCGGGCGGCCTTCGAGCCGCTGGGCGCCCGCGTGGTGGCCGTGCCGGTGAGCAAGGTGCTGCACCTGAAGTCGGCGGTGACCGCGCTGCCGGACGGCACGGTGATCGGGCACATACCCAAGGTGGACCGGCCCTCGCTGTTCCCGGGCTTCCTGTCGGTCCCCGAGGAGTCCGGCGCGCACGTGGTACTGCTGGGCGGCGGCAAGCTGCTGATGGCGGCGAGCGCCCCGAAGACGGCGGAACTGCTGACCGATCTCGGCCATGACGTGGTGACGGTCGACATCAGCGAGTTCGAGAAGCTGGAGGGGTGTGTGACGTGCCTCTCCGTCCGCCTGCGGGAGCTGTACACCTGACCGGGTGATTCCGTCACGCCGACAGCCTTCCGACCTGTGGGTCCCGGGGCTGACCGCGCGCCGCGGAGGGCTCGTCCGGGTGGGTTGATCAGCGGTTTCTTTACGGTCACCTTAACCTACGGCTTCGTAACCTACGGGTTCGTAGCCTACGATCACGTAGGTTTCCGGCACCGCTCGCCGGACCGTCCCCTCCCCCTGTTCCGCGTCCCCCTGGAGTTCCTGTGACGATCACCTCCCCTCACCTCGGCAGCCCGTCCGTCTGGACCGACGCGCGGCTGCTGTACGCGCTGGAGGAAGTGGTCGAGAAAGAACTGAACCGGCACCTGCAGGTCGCCAAGGACTGGATGCCGCACGAGTACGTGCCGTGGAGCGACGCCCGCAACTTCCCCGGCTTCTTCGAGGACGGGGAGTCCTGGGCCAAGGACCAGTCCAAGGTGACGGAGATCGGCCGGATCGCCCTCGTCGTCAACCTGCTGACCGAGGACAACCTCCCGAGCTACCACCACGAGATCGCCACGCTCTTCGGGCGCGACGGCGCCTGGGGCACCTGGGTGCACCGCTGGACGGCCGAGGAGGGCCGGCACGGCATCGTGATGCGCGACTACCTGCTGGCCTCGCGCGCGGTGGACCCGGACCAGCTTGAGCAGTTCCGCATGGCGCACATGAGCGAGGGCTTCGAGTCCGACAACCGGCACTCGATGCTGCACTCGATCGCCTACGTCGCCTTCCAGGAGCTGGCCACCCGCATCTCGCACCGCAACACCGGCCACCAGTCCGGGGATCCGGTCTGCGACCGCATGCTGGCCCGCATCGCGACCGACGAGAACCTCCACATGGTGTTCTACCGCAACCTGCTCAAGGCCGCCTTCGAGCTCGCCCCCGACCTGACCATGCAGGCGGTCCGGGACGTCGTGGTGAACTTCCGCATGCCCGGCCACGGTATCCCCGGCTTCGAGCGGGCCGCCGCGCAGATGGCGATCGGCGAGGTCTACAACCTGCGCATCCACCACGACGACGTGATCCAGCCGGTGCTGCGCTTCCTGAAGGTCCTGGAGATCGACGGTCTCGGTCCCGAGGGACGCCAGGCGCAGCAGGAACTCGGCCTGTTCCTGGGCGGGCTGGACGCGGAGGCCTCGAAGTTCGACGAGAAGCTGGCCGCGCGCAAGGCCCGGATGGCGGCGCGCGCCGGGGGCTGACGCCCGCGCGAGGGCCGGGCGATCGTGCCCCGCGCGAGGGCCGGGCGATCGTGCCCCGCGCGAGGGCCGGATGGCCTTGCCCCGCGCGAGAGCCGGGCCGTCGTGCCCCGCGCGCGGGCCGGATGGCCTTGCCCCGCGCGCGCGGGCCGGGTGGCCGGCCCGGGGCGGGGCCGGCGCCGTACGGGGCCGGAGCCCGTCGCGTGGGCGGACGGAGCCGGCGGTGTGGGCGGACGGAGCCGGCCGGGGGTCGTCAGGGGGCGGTACGCCGCAGGGCGAGCCGCTCCTTCTCCGACAGGCCGCCCCAGACACCGAACCGTTCGTCGTTGGCCAGCGCGTAATCCAGACAGGCCGGCCGCAGCTCGCACATGGCGCAGATGCGCTTCGCGTCGCGCACCGAGCTGCCGGGCTCGGGGAAGAAGAAGTCCGGCCCGGTCTGCGCACACAGGGCCTGCGTCCGCCAGGTGTCGTCGGCCGGGGTGATGGTGTCGATGTGCATGCCCAGGAGCCTGCCGCACGCCGAAAAACGTTCGATCAACGCCGGATCAACGGCGGACCAGGAGCGTCGGACCGCCCCGATGATGCTCCCCGGGGACCGGCGCGCGCACGGCGGCGCGCGGGGCGGTGGGAAAACCGGGAGGACGCGCGCCGTCACACCGGCTGAGTGCGGCGCGTCGCGGTGGTCCCGGCGGCGGTTGTCAGTGGGCGGTGCCAGACTCGGCAGTGCACAGGACCGGACCCTTTCGAGGAGGGCCGAGATGCTCACCACCCGTTTCGTCGACGGCGCCCCCAACTGGATCGACGTCGCCGGCCCCGACATCGACGGCGCCGCCGCCTTCTACGGCGCGCTCTTCGGCTGGCGGTTTCGTTCCGCGGGCCCGGACGCCGGCGGTTACGGCTTCTTCCAGCTGGACGGGCGGACCGTGGCGGGTGGCATGCCGGCCGGCCCCGGGCAGGGACCGCCGGCCTGGACGGTGTACTTCCGCAGCGAGGACGCCCGGGCCACCGCCGAGGCTGCCGAACACGCCCACGGCAGCGTGCTGGTGCCGCCGACGGACGTGATGGGCCAGGGGCACATGGCGGTCCTCGGTGACCGGGCGGGCGCCCCGTTCGGGATCTGGCAGCCGGGGCGGACCAGCGGCGTGGACGTGGCGGGTGAGCCGGGCTCGCTGTGCTGGGTCGAGCTGTACACGCCGGACATCGCGGCGGCCGCCGCGTTCTACCACCAGGTGCTCGGCCTGGAGACCTCCGGCGTGCCCTTCCCGGGTGGGACGTACACCTGTGTCAATCCCGGGGGTGCCGGGGACGACGCGATGTTCGGCGGGATGGTGCCGCTGGCCGACGCACCCGACGAGGCCGCGGGCGGTCCGCACTGGCTGCCGTACTTCGAGGTGGCGGACACCGACGCCGTGGTCGAACAGGCACAGCGCCTCGGCGGCGCGGTGCGGATGCCCGCGACGACCGTGGCGGGCGTGGGCCGCACGGCCAGGCTCGCCGACCCCTACGGGGCCCGTTTCGCCGTGATCAGAAGCGAGTCGCCCCAGGGCTGAGCCTCGGTCATGCGGAGGCACGGCGTATCAGGCTGGTCGGCAGGATCACACCCCTCCCCGGTGCGCCCTGGGCACCGGCGGCCGGATGCTCCCCGTCCCGGCCCTCGGACAGCCCCCGCAGCAGCAGACGCGCCATCAGCCGGCCCATTTCCTCGATGTCCTGGCGGACCGTCGTGAGCGGCGGCTCGGTCTGCTCGGCGACCGGCACCATGTCGTCGAAGCCGACCACGGCCACGTCCTCGGGCACGCGCCGGCCGCTCTCGCGCAGCACCCGCAGGGCGCCGAGCGCGGTGAGGTCGTTGGCGGCGAACACGGCGTCGATGTCCGGGCAGCGGTCCAGGAGTTCACGCATGGCGCGTTCACCGCCCGCCGGGGTGAAGTCGCTCTCCACGACCAGCCGGGGGTCGCTCTCCCCGAGGACGTCGGCCATGACGTCCCGGTAGCCGTCGAGCCGGTCGACCGCCGACGTCTGGTCCAGCGCACCGGCGATGTGCGCGACACGCCGGCGGCCGAGGTCCACGAGGTGCCGTACCGCCGTGTGCGCCCCGCCCCGGTTGTCGCAGTCGACGTACACCACGCCCCGGTCCGCTCCCTCCCCCGCGCGTCCCGGGCCAGCGTCCCGGGTGTCCTCGCTCCAGTGCGGGCGCCCGCCGAACACCGTGGGCACACCGGCGTCACGGATGAGACCGGGCAGCGGGTCGTCCAGGTGCAGGGAGAAGACGAGCGCGCCGTCGACATGGCCGCCGGCGAGATAACGCGCCACGCGCGCGTGGTCGGGCCGGCCCTCGGTGAGCAGCAGCACCAGTTGGTTGTCGTGCGCGGTCAGCTCCTTGCTGATGCCGCGCAGTTGGAGGGCGAAGAACGGGTCGGCGAAGACCCGGCTCTCGGGCTCGGCGATGACGACCGCGACGGCGTCGTGGCGCCGGGTGACGAGGCTGCGCGCCGCCTGGTTGGGGACGTAGCCCAGCTCCTCCACGGCCCGCCGGACCCGTTCGGCCAGGGGCTCGCGGACCCCGTCGCCGCCGTTGACCACCCGGGACACGGTGGCCCGGGACACGCCGGCCCGTGCGGCCACGGCCTCCAGGGTGGGACGCGACACTGCCTCGGGCACTTCGGGACTCCTCATCGGCGGCTGGCGATCAGGATAGCCGCGGGGTGCCGGACCGGCCGGTCCCGGAACGGGCCGGAGTCGGAAACACGCCGGAGTCGGAACGGGCGGAGTGGGAACGGGCGGAGTGAGAACGGGCGGAGTGGGAACGGGCCGCAGTCGGACGGCTCGGCCCGCCACCCGCGCACCTCCCGACGCTCCGCCTCCCGGCAGGCGACCCGGTGCAGGACCCGGCAGGCGACCCGGCAGGCGAGGAGCGGAGCCAGGCGGCAGCCGGGATCCCCGGTCCCCCGCCCCCGTCAGGGTGATGGCTCGCGGCGAGCGCGGCTCGGCTGGACGCGTTTGGGTTCGCCGGGCATCTTCGGGTACTCCGGCGGGTACGGCAGGTCGCCCAGGCCGTGGTCGTGTTCGTCGCGGCGGGCCAGTTCGAGCAGGGCGTCCAGGGAGTAGGCGTGGTCGTCCATGTCGGCGTGCACGTCGCCGACGTCGGCGAACCGGCTCGGCATGGTGGCGAGGTCGAAGTCCTGGGGGTGGGCGACACCGACCTCCTCCCAGCGCAGCGGCGCCGAGACGGGGGCGTTGGGGCGGGGGCGTACGGAGTAGGCGGAGGCGATGGTGCGGTCGCGGGCGGTCTGGTTGTAGTCCAGGAAGATGCGTTCCCCGCGCTCCTCCTTCCACCACTTGATGGTCACCTGCTCGGGCATCCGGCGTTCCATCTCCCGGCCGACCGCGATCGCCGCGCGTCGCACCTGGGTGAAGGTCCAGCGCGGTTCGATGGGCACGAAGACGTGCAGGCCCCGGCCCCCCGAGGTCTTCGGCCAGCCACGCAGTCCGCCGAACTCGTCCAGCACCGCTCGCAGTTCACCGGCGGCGCGAGCCGCGTCGTCGTAGTCGGTGCCCGGCTGCGGGTCGAGATCGATGCGGAGTTCGTCGGGGTGGTCGACATCGGTGGCGCGCACGGGCCAGGGGTGGAAGGTGAGGGTGCCGTACTGGGCGGCCCACACGACGGCCGCCTCCTCGGTCGGGCACATCTCGTCGGCGCTGCGCCCGCTGGGGAAGGTGATGTGGGCGGTCGGGATCCAGTCGGGCATCCCCTTCGGGGCCCGCTTCTGGTAGAACCACTCGCCGCCGACGCCGTCCGGGTAGCGCTCCAGGGTGGTGGGGCGGTTGCGCAGTGCGCGCAGGATGCCGGGGGCGACGCAGGCGTAGTACCGGGCGAGGTCCAGCTTGGTGAAACCCCGCTCCGGGAAGAACACCTTGTCCGGGCTGGACAGCCGTACGGTCCGGCCGCCCACCTCGAGTTCCACCGCATCACCCATGCGGCCACGGTAGGCGTACCGCACACAGCTCGCATACCGGGCGAACCCATATGCATGCGAGCAGAATCGGATGCATGGATCTCCCCGTGATGCCGCCCGTGAAGCCGATGCTCGCCAAGTCGGTGGCGAAGATCCCGCCGGGCATGCACTACGAGGCGAAGTGACTGTACAGTCGATCTAACCTGCGCGATTAACCCGATCGGGTGATCTCCAGGGCACTTCCAGGGCACACAAGCGCCCCCCCGTCATGGGACACGGGGGCCGCTGTCAGATCTGAGCCCCCCTTGCACGGCACGCTTCGACACTCATCGTCGACTTCCAGAATTCTCACGGCATCGCTCTAGCTACACTCTGCACCCAGACGGACACGGGGGAGTGTGGGGGTGCAGCCATGTGGGTGGAGCTGTTCGGTGGCGCAGCGGTCGGGTTTCTCGGCGGACTGACAACAGCCTGGCGCATCGTAGCCAAGGGAGTTGCTCTGGCGTGGCTTGAGGATCTCCGCGATCAGGTCAAGGTGCGCAAGGTCGAGCGGCGGAAGAAACAGGCCATTCGTCACGCAAGGCTTGATCGGGAACTGGCAGCAGACGCTGAAGCTGCGGAGGCAGAACGGCAGAGACTCGCTCTCGCAGCGGAAGCGGAAAGCAAGAGGGTCCGCCGCGCGCACTCGGAACTGAAGAAGACTCTCCCGCTCGCAAACGATGCTGTTAGAACCTATACAAACAGCATCTTCGTTGGCGCCTTGGAGATGACGAGCCGGAGCTACCCGCACACGGCGGCCGAAGCCAACGCTGAGCGCGAGAAGTACGGTCAACACCGCGCGGTCGTCGCCCAGCTGCGACGGCAGGTGGAGAAACTCTCCGGTCTGGGAGTCGTCGAGACCGACTGCCGTATTACTGACTGGGACGAAGCATCTCCGGTGGACCTGCAACGTCTAGCCGCCAGCATCGACAAAGCTGCCAAGGACTACGCTCTCAAGCTCTGATCACTCGCCACGCATAGCTTTGGCCATCCTCTCGACCATGTCCGCGCGCACGATGCCCAAGTGCACGTACGGGCTGCCTCTGTGTGTGACAACTGGCCGGATGGTTCCCCAGACGCTTTCCGGGATACCTAGTGAGGCCATCGCAGCCCTGATCGCCTCGGAAGCGTCGGCGGCCCTCGCGCGGCTGTCCCGGTACGTCTGCATGTCCATCAGTGAGTCCCGGCAGCGTGGGAGCGAATCTCGTCGGCGTGCTTGGCAGCCTGCGTGATGTCGCCCTTGTCCTTCGCGGCGGTGAGCTGTTGCCAGTTGGCGGCGCACACCTTGCAGCCCGGCGCTGGAGCGCAGTCGAGCAGCCACGCGTTGAACCCCACCGGCAGGACGATGGGGTTTTCCTGAGTGGTCTTGTGACGCATCGTGTCTCCCCAACTTTCCGTGACTCCGGATACGACCGTAGGAAGCGGAAGTTGGGCCTCGGCCCGGATATTCTCCGTTATTCTCACGCGGCATGCCGAGATGCCTCGACATTCCCACGCTGCCGCAGACACCCTTGTCTGGCCGGGCTTCCAGGGCGACACGAGAGGTGACCGCAATGGCACGCAGACTGCGCTTCAACGGCACGGGCAGCGGAGGCACAGGATGCCCGTCCGTGCACGAAGACCTGGACAGCCGAGAGGTGATCGTTCATGGTCCGCCGCTCACAGACCCCAAGGACGTCGCCCAGCTTCAGCACCTCTCCGAGGGGGAGGTCGCCGTCGTCGTGCCGCGTGACTTGCTGGTCGACTGGACGCCGAAGGGGGATGGCACGCGCCAGGCGAGGATCATCGGACTGGACGAGTTCGAGGATCTGTTCCGGACGTTCAAGCACACGGCCTGGCGACTGGAGATGCGACAACGCTACGCCAGCGACGAAACGACTGACACCTACCGGCAGTTCCTCGAAACCGGTGCCGCCCAGTGGGACCCGGACGACCCGTACTGCGAACTGATCCGTTCCCAGACCGCCCAGGGCAAGCGGGTGGAGCGGGTACGGATCGTGGACCAGCCGCCGACCACCGGACAGCTCTACCTGCTCGACAACGCGAAGCGGAACAGTGCCCTTGGCGAGGACATCCGCAACCTGTGGCGTGCGGACGCCGAACGGCTCTACCAACTCCCGGCCGAAGACTTCTGGTTGTTCGACAGCCGACTCGTGGCGCTCTTGCGGTTCGATGACGACGACCAGCTCGTGGACGTGGAGCTGATCACGGAGCCGGCTGAGGTCGTCCGCTACTCCGTCATCCGGGATGCGGCATGGCATCACGCGGTGCCGTACAAGGATTTCGCGGCCGGGCTGGCCGAGTAGGGAACGGAACGCAGTACCGGTGAGCACGGACTATCAGAAGGCACGCGAGGACTTGGGGCGTAGGCTCCGGGAGCTGCGCGTCGAGAGCCCGCACGGCCGTCTCACCGGTACGCGTCTAGCCGAGCAGCTTGGCTGGCCTCAGTCGAAGATCAGCAAGCTGGAGAACGGGCGGCAGACACCGACAGCCGAAGACCTCCGGGGATGGGCGGAGGCCACGGGCCAGCCGGAGGCGTTCGATGAGCTCCACGGCCGGTTGAAGGGCTTCGAGTCGCACATCCGGTCATGGCGGCGGCAGTTGGCGGCAGGTCACCGGCCGGTGCAGGAGACTTGGAACACGCTGGTCGACGATTCCAGCACTCTGCATGTCTGGGAGAACAACGCGGTCAACGGCATGCTTCAGACTGCCGATTACGCGCGGCACATCTTCGAGAGCTACGCGGCACTCCAGAACTCTCCCGGGGACGCGGATGACGCTGTCCGGGCCCGCATGAGGCGGCAGGAGTGGCTTTACCGGCCAGGCAAGCGGCTGCACCTGCTGATGTGGGAGGGAGCGCTACGGGCTCAGGTGTGCCCTCCTGCGGTCCTGGCGGCCCAACTGGACCGCCTCTTGGGCGTCGTGGGCATGGATACCGTCCGTCTCGGGATCGTGCCTCACGAGGCCGCTCTAGGGATTCCGCCCGCGAACCCGTTCTGGATCTTCGATGACCGGCTGGTGATCACCGAGGACTGGCATGCCGAACTGTGGCTGGACGATGCCGACACGATCGCCCTGTACCGGCGCGTCTGGGCGACGCTCAACGAAAGCGCCGAGTTCGGTACCGACGCCCAGCACGTAATCAGCCGCGTGCGTCACAGTCTCAGGTAGGCCACGAGACAAGGGCGCCCCCGACCAGTCCGGCAACTACCGGTCGAGGGCCCTGCGTTGGTGCCACCCCGCACCCGCGAAAGGGCGGCACCAGGTTCAGTTGTTCTGCCGCCGCGCCCAGGACTTGTCCCAATCATCGAGCATGAGACCGATACGGCGTTCGGCACGCCTCGCCACGAGTTCGTCACGGGCCTGGTAGGACCATTCCGTTTCGGCCTCCGAGAGCTGCGCAATTAGTGCTCTCAGCTCCCGGGAGACGTTCGCGGTACCAGGGACCGGGGCGGCCTCGATCTGCGGCCTCGGCGAGCCGTACAGCGAGCCGCGCGAGCACTTCCCGGGGACCGCCGGAGGCACCGTCCGGAGGGCGTCGACATACACGCGGACGGCCTCACCGACCGTGCCGGGTGCGTCGGCGGTGTCGTCGCCCAGATCCTCGCGGCGGGCGTCACGGCAGTTGTCCGGACGGCACAGGGAGTGGTCGCTCCGCGGCCCGTCCCCAGACCCTTGCCGACACGACCGACGGCACACGGAGAGAGCGCAAGGTGCGGCTGATCTTCACCACCGATTCCGGCGAGTCCGTCCAGCGGTCGCCCTGGTCGCGCACATGGCGGAAGATCGTGAAGGGGGCGAACGAGATCCTGACCAAGAACGGGGAGGAGGAGATCCCGGCGGGAACCACCCTGCACGATCTTCGCCACACGTACGCCTCACTGCTGATCCGGCACGGCGAGTCGGTCAAGGTCGTCCAGAAGCGGCTGGGGCACTCGTCGGCGACGGTCACGCTGGACACCTACAGCCACCTGTGGCCGAACAGTGACAGCACCACCCGTCTCGCCGTTGAGCAGGGGCTCGGTGCGATCCTCCAGGGCACATCCCAGGGCACTCCACACGGAGAAACCCAGGGCGACGCAGGGACAGACGGAGCCACCGAAGGACTCAGTAACGCAGCGCAGTTTTGGCAGGTGAGATGCCATGGATCTACCGGTCATGCCGCCGGTCAGGCCGATGCTGGCGAAGAGCGTCAACGCCATCCCAGAAGGCATGCACTACGAGGCGAAGTGGGACGGCTTCCGGTCGATCGTGTTCCGGGACGGCGCCGAGGTCGAGCTGGGCAGCCGTACCGGAAAGCCGTTGACCAGGTACTTCCCCGAGCTGGTCGAGGCGCTGAAGGAGCGTGTGCCGGAGCGGTGCGTGCTGGACGGGGAGATCGTGATCGCGCGGGACGGAAGACTGGACTTCGACGCGCTGACCGAGCGGATCCACCCGGCGGCCTCCCGGGTGCGGATGCTGGCCGAGAAGACCCCGGCCTCCTTCGTCGCCTTCGACCTGCTGGCGCTGGACGACCACGCCCTGCTCGACGTGGAGCTGACCGACCGCCGCGCTCTGCTGGACCGCGCCCTCGCCGAGGCGACCCCGCCGGTGCACCTGGCGCCGGCGACGACCGACATCGAGGTGGCCCGGCAGTGGTTCGAGCGGTTCGAGGGCGCCGGACTGGACGGGGTCGTGGCCAAACCCCTCACCCTGCGCTACCTCCAGGACGAGCGCGCCATGTTCAAGATCAAGCACGAACGGACGGCGGACGTCGTCGTGGCCGGGTACCGCTTCCACAAGAGCGGACCGGTGGTGGGGTCGCTGCTGCTGGGTCTGTACGACGCCGACGGCCGGCTCCAGCACGTGGGCGTGTCGGCGGCCTTCCCCATGAAGAGGCGCGCCGAGCTGGTCGAGGAGCTGGAACCGTTGCGCATGGACGACGTGTCCGGCCACCCGTGGGCCGCCTGGACGGACGAGGCCGCCCACGAGACGGCCCGGCTGCCCGGCGCGCCGAGCCGCTGGTCCGGCAAGAAGGACTTGTCGTGGGTGCCGTTGCGGCCGGAGCGGGTGGCCGAGGTGGCGTACGACCACATGGAGAACGGGCAGCGGTTCCGGCACACGGCCCGCTTCCGCCGCTGGCGTCCGGACCGTACGCCGCAGAGCTGCACGTACGCCCAACTGGAGGAGCCGGTGCGCTACGACCTGGCGGAGATCCTCGGCGAGAAGGACCGCGACTGAGCCACGCGTGCGGCCGCGGTCGCGGCTCCTTCCAGGGCTACGTCCACTGCTCGGCCACGGCTACCGCTACGGCTACGGCTACGGCTACGGCTGCATGAGGATCTTGACGGCGCCGTCCTGCTTGCGCTGGAACATCTCGTACGCGTGGGGCGCCTCCGCCAGCGGCAGCCGGTGCGTGGCGAAGTCCTCGACGCCGAGCGGGTCCTGCTCCGTCAGATAGGGCATGATCTCGTCGGACCAGCGGCGGACGTTGGCCTGGCCCATGCGGAGCTGGATCTGCTTGTCGAACATGGTGAGCATCGGCATCGGATCGGCCACCCCGCCGTAGACACCGCTGAGCGAGATCGTGCCGCCGCGGCGGACCAGGTCGACCGCCATGTAGAGGGCGCCCATCCGGTCGACGCTGAAGCGCTCGGCGAGCGGGCCGCTGAGCTTGCGGGGCATGATCGCGGCGGTCTGCTGGACGAGCTTGGCGATGTTGCTGCCGTGGGCCTCGGTGCCGACCGCGTCGATCACGGCGTCCGGGCCCCGGCCGCCGGTCTCGTCCCGGATCGCCTGGACCAGCGCCTTCTCGTCGTCGAAGGCCCTGAGGTCGAACGTCTCGACGCCGCGCCGGTGCGCCCGGGCCAGCCGCTCCGGGACCAGGTCGACACCGAAGACCCGTTCGGCGCCCCGGGCCCTGGCGATCCGGCAGGCCATGTCGCCGATGGGGCCGAGCCCGAGGACGGCCAGGGTGCCGCCGGGCGGGACGGCTGCGTACTCGACGGCCTGCCAGGCGGTGGGCAGTACGTCGGAGAGGTAGACGAACCGGTCGTCCGGCGGCCCCTCGGGCACCTTGATGGGGCCGAACTGGGCCTGCGGGACGCGCAGATACTCGGCCTGGCCGCCGGGCACGGCGCCGTACAGGCGGGTGTAGCCGAACAGGGCCGCACCCATGCCCTCGTCGGTGACCTGCGTGGTCTCGCACTGGGTGGGCAGGCCGGTGTCGCACATGAAGCAGTGCCCGCAGGCGATCTGGAACGGCACCACGACACGGTCCCCGGGCCGCAGGTTCGTCACCTCCGAGCCGACCTCCTCCACGATGCCCATGGGTTCGTGGCCGAGGATGTCACCCGGGGTCATGAACGGGGTGAGCACCTCGTAGAGATGCAGGTCGGACCCGCACAGCCCGGTGGACGTGACGCGGATGACGGCGTCCGTCGGCTCCTCGATCCGCGGATCGGGCACGTCCTCCACCCGGACGTCCCGCCTGCCCTGCCAGGTGACTGCCTTCATGGATCGCGCTCCCTCTGCTCACGTACGGCTGTGTCCCGTGTGCGGTGGCGGCCGGGTACCCGTGCCCGTCAACGTCGAACCCGGCCCCGTGCCACGAGGGTGCCGGCGCCGTGGAACGCGAGGGTGCCGGCGCCGTGGAACGCGAGGGTGCCGGCGCCGTGGAAGAGGACGGTGCCGTGGAGGGCCGGTGCCGTGGAGGGCCGGTGCCTGGAGGGCCGGTGTCGGAAGGGAGCGGTCAGCCCCGGGCGGCCGACGGCTCGGCCGGGTTGCGCAGGCCCTCGGCCGCGTCGGCGACCCTGCGGATCAGGTCGAAGAACACGGTCCGCTCCTCGGCGGACAGCGGGGCGAGGAAGACCTGGTTCATCCGCGCGGTGCGCACGGCGAGCTTGCGGTGGGTGCGCAGCCCCTCGTCGGTGAGGCGGAGCACGAAGCGCCGGCCGTCCCGCGGATCACGCACCTTGTGCAGCAGCCCGCGCCGGTCGAGACGGCTGATCACCTCGGCGATGGTCGACCGGTCCAGGCCCACCCGCTCCCCCACGGTCCGCTGGTCGACTCCCGGTTCGGCGACGAGAGCGTTCAGGACCGCGAACTGCGGCGAGGTGATCTCCTCCGAGACCATCGTGTTCCACAGCAGGTGGTGCGCCTGCTGGAGCCGCCGGGCCAGGTGCCCGGGGTGGGTGGCGAGGTCCGCCGCGGCCATGTGCGCTCCCCTGGTCGTTTCGTTTGTGCACTGAACAATACGCGGCGCCTGACCCGCCTGTCTCGCCTGGATGGTCGTACGAAGCACAGCTCTTGACGGTCACCGACTGCGGTGGCAGCGTGAGCAGCACCTCGCTCACATACTCAGTGCTCAGATTATCAGTGCACTGATGAACCGGAGAGACGGAGCATCACGCATGGACAAGGTGGTCGCCACGGCCGTGGAAGCGGTGGCCGATGTGCCGGACGGCGCGTCCGTCGCCGTCGGCGGGTTCGGACTCAGCGGTGTGCCGAACGAGCTGATCCGGGCGCTGTACGAGCGCGGTGTCGGCGGGCTGAGCGTGGTGTCGAACAACTGCGGGGCGATGGAGTCCGGGTTGGCCGTGCTGCTGGCCGCGGGGCGGATCGCCCGGGTGACCGGCTCCTACATCGGCGCGAACAGGGAGTTCGCCCGCCAGTACCTGGCCGGTGAACTGGAGGTGGAGCTGATCCCGCAGGGCACGCTGGCCGAGCGGCTGCGCGCGGGCGGCGCCGGCGTCCCCGCCTTCTACACCCCGGCCGGTGTCGGCACCCAGGTCGCCGAGGGCGGACTGCCCTGGCGCTACGACGGCTCCGGCGGGGTCGCGCTGGCCTCGCCGGCGAAGGAGGTGCGCGAGTTCGACGGCGTGCAGTACGTGCTGGAGCGGGGCATCCGTACGGACTTCGCGCTGGTCAGGGCCGCGCTCGGGGACCGGCACGGGAACCTGGTGTTCAACCGGTCGGCCCGGAACTTCAACCCGCCGGCCGCGATGGCCGGGAGGGTCACCATCGCCGAGGTGGAGGAGCTGGTCGAACCCGGCGCGATCGATCCGGACACGGTGCACGTGCCGGGCGTCTTCGTGCAGCGGGTCGTGGCACTCAGCCCCGGGCAGGCGGCGGACAAGCGCATCGAGCGGCGGACGGTGAGCGGCTGATGGCCTGGACACGCGAGGAGATGGCCGCCCGGGCGGCCCGCGAGCTGCGGGACGGCCAGTACGTGAACCTGGGGATCGGTCTGCCGACCCTGATCCCGAACCATCTCCCGGCGGGGGTCGAGGTGGTGCTGGAGTCGGAGAACGGCAGCCTGGGCACGGGCCCGTATCCCGCCGAGGACCAGGTCGACCCCGATCTGATCAACGCGGGCAAGGAGACCGTGACCGTGCTGCCGGGCGCGTCCTTCTTCGACTCGGCGCTGTCCTTCGCGATGATCCGGGGCGGGCACATCGATGTGGCCGTGCTCGGCGCGATGCAGGTGTCCGCCGGCGGCGACCTGGCCAACTGGGCCGTGCCGGGCAGGCTGGTCACCGGGATCGGGGGCGCGATGGATCTGGTGCACGGTGCCCGGCAGGTGATCGTGGTGATGACGCACACCGCGAAGGACGGCTCGGCGAAGATCCTCAAGGAGTGCACGCTGCCGCTCACGGGCAAGGCGTGTGTGAACCGGGTCATCACCGATCTGGCCGTCCTGGACGTCACCGGCGGGGGCCTCATGCTGACCGAGACCGCGCCCGGCGTGAGCGTCGACGAGGTCATCGCCAAGACCGACGCGGAACTGACCGTTGCGGAGAATCTGCTGTGAACCCGGTTTACATCGTCGATGCCGTACGCACCCCGATCGGCCGCTGCAACGGCGCGCTGTCCGCCGTTCGTCCCGATGACCTGTTCGACCCGGCGGTCCTCGACCCACAGGGCGGCGCCATCGCGCTCGGCCACCCGCTCGGCGCCTCCGGTGCCCGGCTCGCCGGCACGGTCGCCCACCAGCTGGACCGCCGCGGCTCCGGCACCGGCGTGGCCGCCCTCTGCATCGGCGTGGGCCAGGGTCTCGCCCTCGTCCCCGAACGCTGAGCACCGCGCCGGCCGGCCCCCGCGTTCCCCTGGGGCCCGTACGTCACCCACGGGCCCGCGCGGCGGATCGCGCCCACGTGGCGCGGCCGCACACCGACTACCGCCTCGTGCCCCCACGGGGCCCCCGGACTTCCAGGACTCACCATGAGCCTCACCCAAGCCGCCATCGACCTCGAGATCGCCGCCGAACAGGCCGCGTACGCCAAGCGCGTCGCCGACGGCGCCCCGGTCGAGCACCATCCGCGTCGCGACTACGCGCCCTACCGCTCCTCCGTGCTCCGCCACCCCAAGCAGCCCCTGGTCGCCATCGACACCGCGCAGGACCCGGAGCTGGTGGAGCTGCACTCCCCCGCCTTCGGCGAGCGCGACATCACCGAGATCGACAACGACCTCACCCGGCACCACCGGGGTGAGCCGGTCGGCGAGCGGATCACCGTCTCCGGGCGGCTGCTGGACCGCGGCGGACGCCCGGTCCGCGGCCAGCTGATCGAGATCTGGCAGGCCAACTCCGCCGGCCGCTACGCCCACGGGCGGGAACAGCACGACGCCCCGCTGGACCCGAACTTCACCGGCGTCGGCCGCACCCTCACCGACGCCGCGGGCCGCTACCGCTTCACCACCATCCAGCCCGGCCCCTACCCGTGGCGCAACCACCTCAACGCCTGGCGCCCCGCCCACATCCACTTCTCCGTGTTCGGCACGGCGTTCGCCCAGCGGCTGGTGACACAGATGTACTTCCCGAACGACCCGCTCTTCCCGTACGACCCGATCCTGCAGTCCGTCACGGACGACGCCGCCCGGCAGCGGCTGGTCGCCACCTACGACCACAGCCTGTCGGTGCCGGAGTTCTCCCTCGGCTACCACTGGGACATCGTGCTGGACGGCCCGGCCGCCACCTCGGCCGAGGAAGGACGCTGACCGCCATGACGACCGCCGACACGAACGCCCCGGAGCGGGTACCGCCCACCCCGTCCCACACGGTGGGCCCGTTCTACGGCTACGCGCTGCCCTTCCGCGGCGGCGAGGAGATCGCCCCGCTCGGCCACCCGGACACGATCACCGTGCACGGGTACGTCCTCGACGGGGAGGGCGAGCCACTGCCCGACGCGCTGGTGGAGCTGTGGGGCCCGCGCCCCGACGGATCGGTGCCGCGGGTGGACGGCTCCATCCGGCGCGACCCCGCCACCGGCGGCTACGCGGGCCGCAACGGCGTGGAGTTCACCGGCTGGGGGCGTGTCCAGACCGCCGCGAACGGCCACTGGTACGCGCGTACGCTGCGCCCCGGCGCGCGCGGCGGGAGCGCGCCGTACCTCAGCGTCTGTGTCTTCGCGCGCGGCCTGCTGGTCCACCTCTTCACCCGCATCTACCTGCCGTGCGACGCGGCCGCCCTGGCTACGGACCCGCTGCTCACCCGGGTGGGTGACCGGCGCGACACCCTGATCGCGAGCGACGAGGGGGCCGGCGTCTACGGTTTCGACATCCGCCTTCAGGGCGAAGGCGAGACGGTCTTCCTGGAGTTCCAGTGACATCTGCGCCCCCTCCGCACACCGGTTCCGCGTCCCCTCCGTACGCCGACACGGGCCTGCTCGCCCCCGAGTGGGGGCTGTCGGCCGCCGCGTCCGAGACCGGCGACCACGCGTATCTGCGGGCGCTGCTCGACGCCGAGGCCGCGTTGACCCGGGCGCAGGCCGCACTCGGGCTCGTACCGGCCGAGGCCGCGACGGCGGTGACCGAGGCCGCCGTCCCGGGCCGGTTCGGCATCCGCGGCCTGGCCGCGCGCACCCCGGACGGCGGCAACCCGGTCATCCCGCTGGTCCGCGACCTGACCCGGGAGGTCGGCGAGGAGTACGGCCCCTACGTCCACCGGGGCGCCACCAGCCAGGACATCATGGACACGGCGACGATGCTGGTCGCCGTGCGCACCCTCGGCCCGGTCCTGGCCGACCTCGGCCGCACCGAGCGGGCCCTGGCCGGCCTCGCCGCCGAGCACCGGGACACGGTGCTGCCGGGGCGGACACTCACCCAGCACGCCGTACCGACCACGTTCGGGCTGAAGGCGGCCGGCTGGCGCTCGCTGGTCCTGGACGCCCGCGACCGCGTCACCCGGGTACGGGGCTCGCTGCCCGTCCAACTCGGCGGCGCGGCCGGGACCCTGGCGGCCTTCCAGGCGTACGGCACCGAGGACGCGACGGCCCTGGTCCGCGCGTACGCCCGTGAAGCGGGCCTGGCCGCGCCGGTGTTGCCCTGGCACACGCTGCGCACGCCGATCGCGGACCTGGCGGGCTGCCTGGCCTTCACGGCGGGGGCGCTGGGCAAACTGGCCGCGGACGTCCTGACGCTGTCGCGGACGGAGATCGGCGAGGTGAGCGAGGGCGACGGCGGCGGCTCATCCGCCATGCCGCACAAGGCGAACCCGGTGCGCTCCGCACTGCTGGCGGCAGCCGCCCGGCGCGCCCCCCAGCTCGCCGCCACGCTGTACGGCTCCCTCGTCGCCGAGGACGAGCGGCCGGCCGGCGCCTGGCATGCCGAGTGGACGCCGTTGCGCGACCTGCTCCGGCTGGCGGGCGGCGCGGCCGGGCACGCGGCCGGACTGGCGGAGGGGCTGCGCGTGCACCCCGCCGCCATGCGCCGGAACCTGGACGCCACCCGGGGCCTGATCGTCTCCGAGCGGCTGTCGGCCGCCCTCTCCCCCGTCCTCGGCCGTGCGCGCGCCAAGCAGCTGGTGACCGAACTGGCCCGCCGCGCCCACGCGGAGGACCGGCCGCTGCGCGAACTCCTCGGCGAGCAGGATGATCTGCCGGACCTCGACCTGGACGACCTGAGCGACCCCGCCCACTACACCGGGTTCGCCGCGACCCTCACCGACCGCGCTCTGGAGCGACGCTGACCATGACACTCCTCCACCACTGGGAAGAAGGCCCGGCCTCGGCGCCGCCCCTGCTGCTCGGTCCCTCGCTCGGCACCTCCCTCGCCCTGTGGGACCAGGTCGCCCCGGAGCTGTCCGCCGCCCACCGGGTGGTGCGCTGGGACCTGCCCGGGCACGGGGGTTCGGCGGCGGACCTGATCGGGCCGGGCGCGACCGTCGGCGACCTCGCCGAGCTGGTGCTGGCGCTCGCCGACACCCTCGGTATCGACCGGTTCGCGTACGCGGGCGTGTCCCTGGGCGGCGCGGTCGGCCTGCACCTGGCCGTCCACCACCCGGAGCGGCTGTCCTCGCTGGCGGTGCTGTGCTCCTCCGCCCACTTCGGCGGGGAGGCACTCTGGCGGGAGCGGGCGGAGCGGGTGCGCCGCGAGGGGCTGGAGTGGCTGGTGGAGAGCGCCGACGCGCGCTGGTTCACGGCGGGGTTCAGCGTGCCGCGGCTGGTACGGGACCACCGGGAGGCCGACCCGGGTGCGTACGCCGCCTGCTGCGACGCGCTCGCCGCGTTCGACCTGCGCGACCGGCTCGCCGGGATCGGCGTCCCGACGCTCCTCGTGGCCGGCCGGCACGATGCCGCTACCCCGCCCGCGCATCTGCGGGAGATCGCCGACGCGGTGCCGGCGGCGACGCTGCTGGAGCTGCCCGGGGCCGCCCATCTGGCGCCGGCGCAGTGCCCGCGGGCCGTGCTGACCGCGCTGCGCACCCAGCTGGACGGGCCGCCGGTGAGCGGGACGGCGGCGCGCCGGGAGGTGCTGGGCGACGCCCACGTGGACCGCGCGCAGGCCCGGCAGACCCCGTTCACCGCCCGCTTCCAGGACTTCATCTCCCGCTACGCCTGGGGCGAGATCTGGACCGACCCGACGCTGTCCCGCCGCGAGCGCAGCATGATCACGCTGACCGCGCTGGTCGCGCACGGCCACCACGAGGAGCTGGCGCTGCATGTGCGGGCGGCGCGGCGCAACGGCCTGACGCCGGAGGAGATCGGCGCGGTGCTGCTGCAGACCGCCGTGTACTGCGGGGTGCCGGCCGCCAACGCGGCGTTCGCGACGGCCCAGCGGGTCCTCGCCGAGGAGGAGACCGGCTGACGAGAGGGCCGGCCGAGGAGCAGGCCGGCTGACGAACGAGGGCCTGCCGGGGGCCTGTTGGCCCCACCTCCGGCAGCAACTCGTCCCGGCGCTCCGGCCGGCGCTTTAGCCCGTCCCCGGCGCTCCGGCCGCCGGAGCAGCCCGCCCCAGCTCTTTGGCCGCCGGAGCAGCCCGTGTCTGATGCTCCGGCCGCCGGATCGGGCCGTGCGATGTCCGTCGCCGCCGGGGCGCCGGGCGTGGTCACGCCGGGCGTCCGGGCGTACGGCGGTGGTGGTCGCTATGACGGGACCGGCCGGCTCGGGCGCACACCGCTGCGTCCGGCCCGCCGGTACGGCGCCCGCTCCCGCCGGTCACCGGGCGGCCGCGACTCGGCGCCTGTCGGCCGGAGGGGTGGGTCAGTACAGGCCCCGTCCCGTTTCCAGCACCTCCCGTGCCTGGGCCACGAGGGCCTCCGCGCCGCAGGCGCGGGCGAGGTCGAGGCCCCGGTTGAGTTCCGCGACGGAGCGGGCGGCGATGCCGTACTCGACGCGGGCCGCCGCGTGTTCGTACTGGCAGGGCGACGCCTCCAGGTAGGTGACGGCCCGGGCGGCGAGCTGTACCGCGTCCTGCCCCTTCGCCAGGGCGGCGGCGCAGCGCAGGGCCTCGCCGATGGCGGTGTCCGTGCCGAACCGCTCGGCCTGCCGGCGGGCGTCGGCCGCGAGCTGGGCGGCACGGGCCGGGTCCTGCCCGGCGAGGGCCTTGGCCAGGTCGATGGACCAGGGCGCGAGGACCGGGTTGTGGCCGCCACGGGATGCGGCGGTCTTCTCGGCGGCCTCCAGTTCGCCCACGCCCTCCTCGGTGCGGCCGACGGCGAGCAGCAGCCGGCCGCGGACGGAGCGGATGTCGGGCAGCACGATGGTGGACGGGTACGGCGGCGCGAAACCGTACTGCTCGGCGACCGACCAGGCCTCCTCGACCCGCCCGCGCGCCAGCAGGGTGTCGACCAGCCCGCAGGTGGACGACCAGTACAGCGGCAGGCGGCGGCCGACGCGTTCGGCGAGGACCAGGCCTTCGCGCAGGATGGACTCGGCGTCGCGCAGTCTGCCCTGTCTGCGGTAGGCGAGCCCGAGGAAGGCGTTGGCCAGCGAGAGGTGGCCGCCGCGCCAGCCGGCCGAGGTGTAGACACGGCGGGCCTCGGCGAACAGGCTCTCCGCTCGGTCGAGCCGGTCGGCGTAGGCGTACGCGCTGCCGAGCATCATCAGCAGTTCCATCCCCCACTCGGGGTCGGTCCAGCCGAGGCCGGGCGCGAGGCGGCCGTTGACGAGGGCGCGGTCGCACAGGTCGATGACCACGTCGGCGCTCTCGCCGTGGGTCATGGCGTCGAAGCCGCGCAGGATGAGCAGGGCGCGTTCGGCGTTGTCGCGGCCGGTACAGGTGCTCGCCAGCTCGGCCAGGCGCCGGGAGCGGGCCGGGGAGACGGTCTCGCCGTGGATGCACTCCCACATGTACTGGAATGCCTGCAGCCGCATCCGGACGGGGCCCGCCTCGTGCCGGGCGGCTTCGGCCTCGACCGTGCGGACGGCCTCCTCCAGCTGGTCGTTGGTGCCGGCGGGGTTGGTCAGGAGGGTGGCACAGCCCAGTTCGTACAGGACGTGCGCGTGCACCTCGGGCCGGGGCGGCTCCTGCAGCGCGCGTTCCAGACAGCGGCGGGCCGCGTCCGGCGCGCCGACGGCGAGGTGTTCGCGGGCGGCTTCCCGCAGCTGCTCGACGAGTTCCTCGTCGTCGTCCGGGTGCACCTTCAGCAGGTGCCGCGCGGCCTCGGCGGCGCCGCGGCCCAGCTCGGTGATGATCTGCGCGGCGACGCCGTGCATCGCGGTGCACACGCCGGGCGGGATGGAGTTGTAGACGGCGGTGGCGATGAGCGGGTGGACGAACTCCAGCTCGTCGGGGTCCCGTTCGGTGCCGACGGACGGGTCGGGCGCGGTGAGGATGCGGGCGTTGCAGAGGAGTTCGGCGCAGTTCCTGGCGAGTTCGTCGGTCATGGTGGCGAGGCGGGCGACCATGTCGACGGTGATGCCGGTGCCGAGGATGGCGGCGGCCCAGGCGAACCGGGTGGCCTCCAGGCCGAGGCCCTTGAGCCGGTCGACCAGTCCGCCGCCGCGGGCCGCGCGGTTGAGGGCGCGCAGTTCCCCGGCGTGCGCCTCGACGGGCTGGAGTTCGCTGTCCTGCACCTTGGCGAGGAGTTCGACGGTGTCGTAGGGGTTGCCGCCGGTGACGGCCCAGACCTCGCGGCAGAACGCGTCGTCGGCGTGCCGGCCGAGGGTGGCGCGGGTGAGCCCGGCGGTGGCGTCCGGGGTGAGGGCGCTGAGGTTGTTGACGAAGCGGCCCGCGGCCTCGGCCACCGCGTCGAGCAGACGGGTGCTGTCCGCGCTCACGTCGCCGGGACGGCGGGCGACCACGACGAGAACGGACACGTCGTCCAGGCGTTCGGCGAACGCGGCGAGCCAGCGCAGGGTTTCCTGGTCGGCCCAGTGCGCGTCGTCGAGGAGCAGCACCAGGGGCCATTCGCGGCGGGCGAGCCGGCGCACCGCCGCGACGAGTCCGTCACAGACGTACTGCGGGTCGGCGCTGCCCTCCTGGGGGTCGATTATACCGAGCGCGGGGCCGGCGATCTCGTACCAGTCGCCGAGGTACTCGCGGGCCTCCTCGGGCAGTAAGGACAGCAGCGCCGGCTGGAGCAGCTGCCGTACCACGTGGAACGGGACGGATTTCAGCGTCTCGGCGCCGCGGGCGGACCAGACGGCGCAGCCACGGCGTTCGGCGATACGGCGCGTCTCGGCCAGCAGCGCGGTCTTGCCCAGTCCCGCCTCGCCGTGAAGGACCAGCAGGCTGCCCGCGGACGTCTGGTCCGCGCACAGGACGTCGAGTGCCTGTGCGACGGCGGCGATCTCGGCGTCCCGCTCCCACAGGGGAGCCGAGCCGGCCGCCGGGGGCCGTCCCTCCGTCATCCCGTTACCTCCCCAGGTCGCCCGAATGACGTACAGACAGCGAGCGTAGCCGTCCGGCGGGGCCCGTGGTGGCCGGTCGCGGCAGCTGTTGCCCGGCCGGGTGAAAGAGCGTGCGGGCAGGCGACCCCGTCCCCGGCCCGACCAGCGGACGGAGCGTCAACCCGGCCTGTCCGGCGAGGCCGGCCGAGCCTTCGGGACGGCCGCGGGGCGGGTGGCGCGGGCGCTGCGGAGCGGCCCGGAGGCACGTGCGGCGGCCGGGGACGCGGGCCCCGGAGAAATCCCTGGCGAAATGTCCCGGTCCGCACGACCGGGCCGGGGATCCTCTCATCCCGCTTTCACCGTCGCCTCATACGGTGGGGGCATGACGCAGGCGACTCCCCCCGGGTGGTACCCCGACCCCGGGCAGACGAACGACGGTCCGCCCACCGAGCGCTGGTGGGACGGCTCGGTCTGGACGGACCGGACCCGCCCCGCCGGCACGGCCGCACCGTGGGGTTCCCCGGCACAGACCGCGCCCCAGCCGCCCGGCCCCGGCCGGTATCCCGCGGCTGCCCCGGGGTACGGCGCGCATCCCGGGTATCCGGGGTTCCCGGCCGTGCCTCCGCCCCGGCCCCGGCGCGGGCTGCGCACGGGCATAGCCGTCGCGGTGACGGCCGCGGTACTGGCGAGCATCGGGTTCGGCGCGTACGCCCTCTCCAAGGACGGCGGCGGCAGCGGGGACCGCGCGGGGTCGCGGCAGGGGCCCGGCGGTGGACGCGACGGCGGCGAGGGCGCCGCGCCCGGCGGGCCCGGGGGCGACTCGGGCGGGTCCGGCGGGCCCGGGGGCGACTCGGGCGGGTCCGGTGGCCCCGGGGGCTCCGGTGGGTCCGGCGGGGGCACGCCGTCCCCGGGCCGGTCCGGGGCGCCGAAGGTCGGGGGCGGGGGCTCGGTGCCCGACCCGGTCAACGGCATCAGCCTGCCGGTGCCGCGGGGCTGGACCGGAGAGCCGATCAGCGTCGGCGCACAGGTGACCTCCGGCACCTCCTACGCGTGCCCGGGCAACTCGGCCAAGACCTGCACCGCGGGCGGCGCCTACACCGCTCCGGCACGGGTCCTGGGCATCAAGGACGACACGGCGGAGGCGGTCGCGAAGGCGGACATCGCGGCCAACGCCAGGCAGTCGTACGGCGGCACGACCTACGGCAGCATCTCCTCGCACCGGGTACTGGCCTCCGAGGCGGTGACCGTGGCCGGGCAGAAGGGCTACCTGGTGCGCTGGAAGGCGGTCACCAGCAAGGGTGCCGACGGCTATGTGGAGTCCGTCGCCTTCCCCTCGCCCGACGACCCCGAGCAGTTCGTGGTGGTGCGCTTCGGCGTGGACGTCGGGCAGAAGCTGTCCGTCGTCGACGAGATCCTCAGGGGCATCAAGGTCTCGTCCGGCGGCGGGAACGGCCAGGACGTGTGAGACACGGATCGGCCGGGCGGGATTCCCCTCCGCTCAAGAGGAATCCCACCCGGCCGGGGGGTGCGCGCCGCCCCCGTCCCCACGGTGCGGCGCGGCAGGTCACCGTTCAGTCATCCCGTGAACGGCGGCCTGGGTCTCAGCTCAGCCCGAGTGCGGGCAGCACCACGGCCTCCACGAAGCGGACGAGGTAGTCGGCGTCGGCGTACTGGCCGTTGAGGACCGGCCGGACCCGCAGGACGCCGAACATCATGGCGGGGATGTACTCCAGCGCGGGATGGCCCGCGGGCACCTCGCCCCGGGCGACGCCCCGGTCGAGCATCTCCTCCAGCGCGGCGATCTCCGGGTGGACCAGTGCCTCGCGCAGTGCCTGGGCCAGTTCCTGGTCCGACGTCACCGCGTGCCCCAGCGCCTGGAGCAGCCGCGTGTCCTTGCCGGACCAGTCGCCCGCGGCCCGCGCGGCCTGGCGCAGGTCCTGGGCGAGCGAACCGGTGTCGATGCCGGCGAACCGCACCCGGCGGCTGGCGCGCAGCGCCGCCGCGACGAACTGCGGCTTGGTCTTCCACTGCCGGTAGAGCGTGGACTTGCTGCACCGCGTGGTGGCGGCGACGCCCTCCATGGTGACGGAGTCGTAGCCGCACTCGCGGATCTGTTCCAGGACGGCGTCGAAGAACTCCCGCTCACGCTCCGGCGTGATCTTGGAGCGGCGCGAGGCGACGACCGTGTCGGGTCCGTCCGCGGCCTGCGACGTCATTGCGGTGCTTCTCCTCACTCGTGCCTGCGTCCAGTGTGGCGCACATCAATCGATACGCAAGTGTACCGGTACTCGGCCGTATCGGTACACTGGCGTATCGGTACGACAACGTATCGATGAGGCCCGGTCTCAACCGAGGCTCAGACGCACCACATCACGCACCACGTCACGCACCACCACACGCACCACCGTCAGCGAAGGGGCCGGGGGATGAATGCCCGAACCGAGCCTGCGGAGGCGGAAGCGGAACCGGAGACCCCGGCACGCCCCCCTCTGATACGTGAGTTCCTGCTGGTCGCCGGACTCTTCCTGGTCTACAAACTGGGCCGTCAACTGGCCACCGGCCACACCGGGGACGCCTTCCACAACGCCCGCCGTGTGTGGCACCTGGAACGCGCCGTGCACCTCCCCCACGAGAACGCCGTGCAGTCCGCACTGCTGCACGGCGACACCCTCGCCCGGCTGGCGAACACCTACTACGCGACCGTCCACTTCCCGGCCACGCTCGCCTTCCTGGTCTGGCTCTACGTGCGCCGGCCCGCGCACTACGTGTGGGCCCGCCGGGTCCTCGCCGCCGTCACCACGGCCGCCCTGGTCCTGCCGTTCACCTTCCCGCTGGCCCCGCCGCGGATGCTGGCCGGGACGGGCCTGGTGGACACGGCGCAGCTCTACGGCCCGTCCGTGTACGGGCCGCCGTCCAGCGACCACCTCTCCAACCAGTTCGCGGCGATGCCCTCCCTGCACTTCGGCTGGGCGCTGATGGTGGCGGTCGGCCTGATCGCCGCCACCCGGTCGCACTGGCGGTGGCTGTGGCTGCTGCACCCGCTGATCACCCTGCTGGTGATCGTGGGCACGGCGAACCACTACTGGCTCGACTCGATCGTCGCGACGGCCATGCTCGCCCTCGCCCTCGCGCTCATCCGTCGCCCGCGGCGCACGGCCGGCACGGCGGGGCTCGGCGTCGGCCGGCCCGTCACGCGCGAGCCCGTCCTGGTGGGAGCGGGCCGATGAGCGCCGCCGTCCTGGCCGCCCTCGGCCTGTCCCTGGTGTCGGCCGTCGCCTACGCGCTGGCCGCCGTCGCCCAGGAACGCCTCGCCGCGCACAGCGCCGGCACCGGCCTGCTGCGGCTGCTGGGCACCGGAGCCTGGTGGTCGGCGGTCGGGCTGAACGCCGCCGCCGCGCTGCTCCATGTCGTCGCCCTGAAGTACGGCCCGCTGACCGCCGTACAGCCCCTGGGTGCGCTCACCCTGGTCGCCGCCGTGCCGCTGGGCGCGCGGGCGGCCGGGCGGCGGGTCAGCGCGGCGGAGTGGCGCGGTACGGCGCTCACCCTGCTCGGACTGGCCGCACTGCTGGTCACCGCCTCCGGTCCGGCGCCCGCCCGGGTGCTGTCACTCACCGAGGCCCTGGCGGTCGCGGGTACGACCGCTGCCGCGATCGGCCTGCTGTCCTGGCCCGGTGCCCGGCCGGGCCTCCGGCACGCGACCGCGTCCGGCTTCGCCTCCGGGGTGGCCTCCGCGCTGACCCAGACGGTGACCGTGGCGGCCACGGACCGCTCCGGCCCCGCGCTGAGCACCGAGGTGATCGTGGTCGCCGTGCTCGTCGCCGCGTTCGCCGTCGGCGGGCTGCTGCTGTCCCAGACGGCCTACCGCGGCGGCCTCGGCGCCCCGCTGGCCGTGGTCACCCTCGCCAACCCGGTGGCCGCCGCGGTGATCGGCCTCACCCTGCTGGGCCAGGGGCTCCAGGGCGGGGCCGGCGGAGTGCTGCTGGCCCTGGCCGGCGCGGGGCTCGCCGCGCGGGGCGTGCTGCTGCTCACCCGGACGGCTTCCGCGTCCGGGCGAGCGGAACGGCCCGGGGAGCATGCCGAACCCGGCGAACACGGCGAACACGACGAGCACCCGGTGGCGGCGGTGCTGGCCCTGGAGCCCGGTACGGCGACGGCCGAGCCGGTGCTGGTGCCGCGGCAGCCGGAGCAGCCGGGCCACCTCACGGCGCTGTGACCACAGCGGCTGCGACCACAGCGGCTGCGACCGCATGCGACGGCGGCCGGTGCGCGGAGGACGTCCGCGCACCGGCCGCCGTCGTCGTGCGGGTCGGAGAGGCCGGTCAGCCCCAGCCGCGCGCGTCCTGCTTGAGCGCGGTGTCCACGGTCAGCGCCGTCGCCACCACAAGGCTCAGCAGCGGCTCGGGCAGCTGGTAGTGGATCTGCAGGACGTAGTTGTCCGCCGTCGTGAACAGCGTCTTGGCGAGGCCTTCCCAGGTCTTGGTGATCCGGGCGACCTCGTTGTCCGCGTGGTCGACGATCGCGAAGTTCCAGGCCCGCCAGTTCTCCGCCTTGATCGCGCCGACCTGCTGGCCGTTCGCCGTCATCGCGAAGTTGATCTTGCCGATCATGTTCTTCTGGACGATCTCGCCGACCGGCGAACCGTCCGGCCGGGTCACGATCACCCGGGACTTGAAGAACTTCGCGGGCCGGGTCAGCAGCAGCTGCGGCCGGCCGTGGGCGTCACGGATCTCCAGCTTGTGGGTCAGGAACTGGTCGAGGCTGGAGACGAAACGCAGGATCTTCCTCAGCACCCCCTGACCGACCTGGGTGACCGAACCGATCTCCCGGCCGCTCTGATCCATGACCTTGTACTCATTGGTCAGCTCGATCAGCTTGGCCTTCTGGTTCACGACCAGGACGGGTTCCGTGAAGAGGGTGCCGCCGCCGGGACCGCCGGGCGCGACGCCGGCCTGCCGCTGCACCTGGCGCTGCACCTTGGCGTCACCGGCCTGCTGCTGCGGGAAGGCGGCCTGCTGGGCGGGAGCCTGCTGCGGCGGAGCCTGCCCGGCGGGCTGCTGGACCGGGTTGGTGTGGTCGGTCCACTGCACGCCGTCCCAGTAGCGGAGCGTCTGGGCGGCCCCGTGCGGATCCGGGTACCAGCCTGCAGGAGTGTTCGATTGCGTGGTCACCGGGGCACACTACCTTGATGTGACCAGTACCTGACCAGGCCGCACGGAGCGGTGTTCATCGCCCGTTCACCCCGTGACGATCGCCGGGTCGCTGACGCCGGGCTGCCCGTTCTCCACGTGCCCGGCGAAGCCGCGCAGGAAGGCCGGATCGGCGTCGGACGTCACGGTCAGGTCGTACCAGCGCTTGCTCGCCGTGAGGGCGACGGTCCGCCGCACGGTCGCGCCCGGCCGCACGGCCACCGTGACCGGGGCGCCCCCGTAGCCGTCGGCCAGCTTCAGGTTCACCGTGCCGGAGCCCTTATTGGTGAAGGTGAGCTGGACGTCGTCGCCCGTGTGCCGGGCGGTGACCTCGGGTCCGGCGACCTTGTTGCGGCCCCTGAAGACGCGCAGGAAGCCGTTGGGCCCGTGCACGGCGAGGTCGTAGTTGCCGCCGGAGTAGGCCGAGTTCCAGGTGTCCGAGAGCGTCTTGCCGGCCGCCGTGGTGTACGTCCAGGGGCCGTCGGTACGGCTGTCGGACGTGACGAGGAAGGCCGCGCCCGCGTTCGCCCCCGAGGCGAACGTGAGGGTGAACCTGCCGGCCGCGGTGTCCGCGGAGCCGTCCACCGCCGGGGCATACTTCAGCGGGCGGGTGGGCCGGCTGCCGGACTCCTGCTTGGGCAGGGCTCCCTTGACGGGCGGCTTGGGCACGTAGTCCGGGTGGCGGTTGCGGTCCGCCGGCGCGTAACCGGCCGTCGACGGCAGCGCGACCGGGGCGGTGTCCTGCCGGGAGAAGTCGAAGGCGCTGGTCAGATCGCCGCATATGGCGCGCCGCCAGGGCGAGATGTTGGGCTCCTGGACGCCGAAGCGACGCTCGACGAAGCGGATGATCGAGGTGTGGTCGAGGGTCTCGGAGCAGACGTAGCCGCCCTTGCTCCACGGGGAGACCACCAGCATCGGCACCCGCTGGCCCAGTCCGTAGGGGCCGGCGGAGTGGCCGCTGTCGCCCTTGAACAGGTCCGGCGCGGGGTCCACGGTCGACCTGCCCTGGGCGGCGGAGGACGGCGGGTAGGGCGGGACGACGTGGTCGAAGAAGCCGTCGTTCTCGTCGTAGGTGATGAACAGGGCCGTCCTGCCCCACACCTCGGGGTTGGAGGTGAGCGCGTCCAGGACCTGGGAGACGTACCAGGCGCCGTAGTTGGCAGGCCAGTTGGGGTGCTCGGTGAATGCCTCGGGGGCGACGATCCAGGAGACCTGGGGCAGTGTGCCCGCCTGGACGTCCGCCTTCAGCCGGTCGAAGTAGCCCTCGCCCCTGCGGGCGTCGGTGCCGGTGCGCGCCTTGTCGTACAGCGCGTCGCCGGGCTTGGCGCCCCGGTACTGGTTGAAGTACAGGAGCGAGTTGTCGCCGTAGTTGCCGCGGTAGGCGTCGTCGATCCAGCCCCAGGAGCCGCTCGCGTCCAGGCCGTTGCCGATGTCCTGGTAGATCTTCCAGGAGACCCCGGCCTGCTCCAGGCGCTCGGGGTACGTCGTCCAGCCGTAGCCCTTCTCGTCGTTGCCGAGGACCGGGCCGCCCCCCTTGCCGTCGTTGCCGACGTAACCCGACCACATGTAGTAGCGGTTGGGGTCGGTCGAGCCCATGAAGGAGCAGTGGTAGGCGTCGCAGACGGTGAAGGCGTCCGCGAGGGCGTAGTGGAAGGGGATGTCGTCGCGCGTCAGGTACGCCATCGTCGTCGAGCCCTTGGCGGGCACCCACTTGTCGTACTTGCCGTTGTTGAAGGCGGTGTGGGTGTCGCTCCAGCCGTGCGGGAGGTCCTGGATGAAGGCCAGACCCAGGTCGTCGGCGTCCGGGTGGAAGGGGAGGATGTCCTTCGTGCCGTCGGACTGACTCCAGACGGACCTGCCGTTCTGCCTGACCGCACGGGGGTCACCGAAGCCCCGGACTCCTCGGAGCGAACCGAAGTAGTGATCGAAGGAACGGTTCTCCTGCATCAGGACGACGATGTGCTCGACATCGTCCACCGATCCGGTGCGATAGAGGGCGGGCAGGGCCGCCGCGCGCTGGATGCTGCCGGACAGCGCTGAGAACGCCGTCGTGGCTCCCGTGAGCTGGAGGAAGCGCCGCCGGTTGACTTCGGGCATGAGTGAGAGTCCTCTCGTCCTGACGTACGTGATGCCGTCAGTTGACGGAATCTGCGCGGAGCGAGTGTTCCAAGAGCAGCAAACGTCAGGGAAGGGTCTGGTGGCGCCCCCGTGAAACTCGGCGGTCCGTGTGGTGAGGTGTGGCGCCGGGCGCTCAGCGCGAGACCGTGGCTTGTTTCTTCTCCTCCGCCTCGGCCTGCAGGACTTCCTCGGCCGTCCTGACGAGGTGGGCCGGATTGCCGAGGAGGACACGAGTGGTGGCGTAGACGCGAGGGTCCATGGTGATGTAGCGGACCGGGCGCTCGAGGATTTTCATGCCGCCGTCCTGGAGGATGACGACCTTGTCGATCCACTGGAACCGCGGATTGGGCCAGAACTGTTCGCCGAAGACCGGCACGAGGTCGAAGGTGATGTTCGGAGTCTTCGCCACCACGAGCGTGGACGCCTGCTTGCCCTTTCCGACATCGTTGATGTTCCTGAGGACGTTCTTGGCCTTTTTGGTTCTCTCCACGCGGTACAGCTCGGCGAATTCGTCACCCCAGACGGTGTCGGCATACTTGATGCCCTTCCCCTGAGGCATCTTGGCCTCCGGATTCTTGGCCAGTTCCCGGACGAAAGCGTCGTAGTCCTGCGGATGCATCTCCGGAACCGACACCACACGCTTGCCACTCAGCTTGCTCAGCTCGTCCATCATCGCCCGTTCGTGCGGTGCGACGACGACGTTGGGCGGCCGCTTGAGAGCGCGTACGTCCGTGAAGCCCTTCCCGAGGTCCCGCTCGATGATCCTCAGCCACTGGGCCAGGCGTGAGGAGAGGTTGAGCCGCGAGACGTAGAAGTTGAAGGCCGTCTCCTCCTCCGGACCCAGCTTTCCGACCACGCGGAGCATCCGGAGGAACTTCTCGAACGAGTCCTTCGGAAACGAACGCAGAGCGACCACCATGTCGACGGTGAAGCGGTCGAGGCTCGAAGCGACGGAGCCCGGGATACGCCGCGCCGCGTTGACACGAAAACCCCGCAGAGCGATGCCCACGCGTGGAACCTGTTTGACCAGTGCGCCGAGTACGGGAGGGATGACGAGGCCCAGGAGGGCCATCAGCCGCTCCGGGTCCGACAGCTCACGGCCGCCCACCAGCTGCCGTTTCATGACGACCTCGTGTCCCAGCACGAACTCACCGACCACCGGCATCATGCTGAGCACGAATTCGGCGAAGTCGTGCAGCACCTCGTCGGGCCGGCCGATGGCCGATTCCGCCAGCGGGAGTTCGCCTTCGACGACCTTGAGCGGTTCGAACGCGGAGTACAGCCACTGCAGCCAGACCAGCGGCCAGGCGCCGCGTAGCGATCTGACCTGGCCGGCACCGGGAGGAGAGCCGTCCAGGATCTGGCGGGTCTGGTCCTCCAGGTGCCGGGTGGCGTCGGACGCGGCGTTCATCGTCGTACGGACAGCGAACTCGCGGTGACCCGGCCAGCGCACCGTGGAGTACCGGCTCTGCCACTCCACGAACAGCGCCCGGACCTCGACGGCGATCAGATGCGCCGCCTCCATGTCCTCGCGCGGCACCGTGCGCGTCTCCCGTTCGCGCAGCAGTGCCGCTCTGTTCGGGCTCCGGTCGATCTCGGCCTGTTCCGCCGCGGTGATGCCGCGAGCCAGCATCACCGCGTGCTTGTAGGCGGTGAGCACCGCGGCGACCAGGCCCCAGCGGATCTCCGCCTCGGTCGCGCCGGCCACCGGTCAGACCCCGCTGCCCAGGTCGGAGCCGATCTCGATGTCGGTACCCGACGACGGGGTGTACTCGTTCCACTCGGCGATCAGCGCGCCCCTGGTGCCGGGCTGGAGCACGGCGAACGGGGTCACCGAGCCGTCGTGGGCCCGGTCCAGCCGGCCGACCGTGATGCGGGTGGCGTCCGGGACCGCGGTGACGATCTGGCTCTCCTGCACGACCCTGCCGTCGGCGGGGTCGGTCCTGTCGGCGGAGTCGATGACGACCTGGGCGCCGACCAGGAAGTCCTTGCTGGAATCCACCTTGATGCTCACCGGGCCCGCGGTCTTGCCCAGGACGTCCCTGGAGGTCGTGTAGACGGCCTCCTCCAGTCGGACCGCGCTGCGGCCCGGGTTGGCGGGCGGGATGCCCGGATAGTTGCGGTCGTCGTACGCGGCGATCTCCCGCGCGATCGTGAGGTACTGCGAATCCGGCGTCGTCGGCGCCGACTTGAAGCCGCCCTCGGCGAACCTCACCCAGTCCTCCTCCCAGCCCTTGCGGACCGTCAGGACGACACGTGCGCTGCCGGACCGCAGGAACGCCTGCCGGCCGGCATCGGGATGCCTGAGCCGGCGGATGAAGTTCCAGCTCTGCGGCACGTCCCAGACGTACGAATACAGGAACGTGACGACGTTCTCCCACTCGATGGCCTGGTTGATGAACCGGACGACGTCCTCGTGCTCGCGCACGGTGGCCCACGCCGTGGCGTCCAGACCGAGGCCGTTCTCGTCGAAGCCGATGCCGTGCTCCAGGTCGACCCCGGCCTTGGCGAAGGCGTCGACGACCGCCGGGGGCATGAAGGCGAAGTCGGGGCCGAGCAGGAAGCGCAGCACCCCCTTCATGATCTCCTCGCCCTCCTCCCGGCGGAGGGTGAGCGTGTCGACCTGCTCGATCTGCTCCTGCAGCGCCGCGGCCTTGGTGGCGATGTCCTGCTGACGCTCGTAGTACTGGGTCTGGGCCGCGTCCCGCAGCAGGTTCCAGACGTCCGACCGCCACTTGTCCCGGACGCGGTCGCTGTGCGCCGGCCTGGTCGGGTCGGGGTCGGGCTGGGTGGGAATCGGCTCGATCTCGGAGGCGACCCTGATCGTCGTGTTGCGGTTGTTGATCATCTCGAACGAGATGTAGACCTTGCCGGTCGCGTACAGCATGAAGCCTCCGTAGGCGCCGGAGGTCAGCTCCATCGGACCGTACTCGCCCTGTGTCTGGTCCTGGATGTACAGCGGGGTGCCCAGCACCTTGAAGCTGAACAGGACGTCCTTCTTGCTCGTGGTGGCGAACCACAGGTTCAGCTTCTTGATGCGGTAGCCCTCCGGGACCTCCAGCGGGTCCGGGGTGAAGATGTGCCACCCCTCCTCCTGCTGCGGGGCGCCCACGCTGAACTGCGGGGCCGACGGCGCGGTCGGCGGGTCGGGGACCACCGCACCGTACCGTTCGGCGAGCACGCGGTGGTGCGGCTGGGCCTCGCCCGGCAGGATCGCGTCGGTGATCTCCGAGTGCGGCAGGCTGAACTGGAACGGGCCCAGCTGTCCCTTCAGGTCGGCGAGTTCCTTGTGCATCCGGCGCAGCCCGGCGCCGGGTTCCGGGATCACCAGGTCGTAGGTCAGCCGCAGCGCGTGCCGGTACAGCCGCACCCGCCACTTGCGCATCAGGCTGAAGTAGTCCACCCGCATCGCCGAGACCTGGCTGGGGTTCTTCAGCACGCGGGTCGAGGTCTCCTCGCTCCCGGTGACCGTGGTCGTGGAGATGGTGGTCTTGTGTTCCTGCTTGGCGCGCGAGGAAGCCTTCCTGGTCAGCGAGGTGGCGTGCTTGGTGCTGTCCGTCGCGGACTGCGACTTGGCGTCCTGCGAGGAGAAACCCGACTGGGCCGAGCCGTTGATCACCGGAATTCCGCCGGTGACCGTCGCCGTGACATTGAACTGGTTGGAGTGCTGCGCCTGCGACGTCGTCGACTGGGACAGCTCGGTGTTGTCGGTCACCCCGGTCTCGCTGACCGTCTCCAGGGAGTCGGTCACGATGGAGGTGAACTCCTTGCTGCGGACCGACCATTCCTTGTGGCTGACCGCCGTCTCCTCCAGCGGGGCCAGGGGAATGGTGGCGATCAGCTCGCCCCGTTCCAGTCCGGCCGGCACCATCTCCAGGCGTTCCAGGTTCAGCATGCCGAGCGGTGTCGCCCGGGTGTTGGCCGCCAGCCCCCGGACCGCCACGAGGGCGCTGCGCACGTCCTGCTGGGCCAGTCCCTCCGCGGCCGCCGGCATCGCCCCTGCGGTCGCCTCGGCCCGGTCGGCCGCCGGCCGTACGGCTCGCTGCCGCCGCACCTCGACGAGCGCGTCCCCGAACGCCTTCAGTGCCGGGACCGGAACGTCGACGAAGGCGCTCGGCGGGGGCAGCAGCGAGGGCTGGGACTGCTGTTCGTACTGGGCGAGCAGATCGATCAGTTCGTCGGAGACCTCGGTGGCGGCCTGGTCGGCGCGCCGGAGGTGGTCCCGGACGGCGTGCGCCTCGTCGGGTCGCAGTCTGAGCTGACGGACGTAGGCCGACTTGATCAGCGCCTGGCCGGTCGGCGGCACGGGAAGCCGCAGCTGCACCAGGGTCGCCTTGGGGATCTCCCGGGCGGAGCCCGTGAGGACCGGCGGCGCAGCCGCACCGGACACGTTCGACTCGCTCAACTCGGCCTCCATGCGCTGCTCGCCGCGATCACCGCCTACCGAGCGTGACGGAGCAGAGTGACAAACTCGACATGGTCGCCTGAATCTTCACAGAGGTCGCTCATCGTGGCGATCTGCTGGAAATATGTACAGAGCATTTCGGCCTACGGCTTTCGGTACCGTGCCCCGGCCCGGCCGGGCCGGGGCACGGGGAAGCCGTCTCACGGGGTCAGGTACGCCTCCACCTCGCTCAGCTGTCCGGCCGGCCAGCCCGTGTTGGCGCTGACGGTCAGGCGCAGATGACGCAGGTTGGTGCCGCCCGGCAGGGACACCGTCGCGGTGTTGCCGGTCGCCGGGTCGAAGCGGTAGCCCTGGGGGCCCACCACCGTGGAGTAGTTCGAGCCGTCGGTGCTGCCGAGCACCGTGATGGTCTCGGTCCGGGCGGCCCAGGCCGAGGACGGCGGCAGTTTCAGCACCAGGCGGCGCACGGCGTAGGAGGAGCCGAGGTCGGCCGTCCAGGACTGCGGGAAGGCGTTGTTCGACGACTCCCAGTAGGAGTTGGCGTCACCGTCGACCGCCTTGCCCGGCGTGTAGACGTCCTGGGAGCCGGTCGCGGTGGCCGGGCGGCCCTTGGCGAGGTTGCGGCCGGGGTCCGGGTCGGGGTTGCCCTGGCCGGGCTGGGGCCAGGTGGAGCAGTCCGGCCAGGTACTGGACCAGCCGGAGTTGCCGCCGCCGTCGGTGAGGGTGAAGGCGCCCGAGTTCGCCGGGTAGGGGCAGTTGTACACGCCGGACGCCCCGACCTGGGTGGCGGTGACGTTCCGGAAGGTCGCCGCGCCCTGCGCCTCGGCCTGGACCACCACCGTGCCGGTGTTCCGCACGGTCGCCCCGGTCACGTTCACGTTCCTGACGGCGTAGCCGTGACCGCCGCCGGAGACGAACTCGAAGGCGCTGTAAGGGCTGTCGGTGATCGTCGTGTTGGTGATGTCGACCGTGGCGTTGACGGCACTGTCGTAGGAGTCGACGCGCAGGGCGCCCATCGGGTGGTTCCAGTTGGGGTTGATCGCGCCGGTGCGCACCAGCGTGTTGCCGTCGACCGTGATGGTGCCCGCCAGCGGCGAGAAGGGGTCGAGGAACTTCTGGTTGGAGACGGCGATACCGCTGCCGAGGGCGTTGGTGTCGGAGACCAGGTTGTTCCGCACGGCGATGTCGGTGCCGCCGTAGATGGCGATGCCGTTGGCGAGGTTGGGCTGCGAGATGGTGTTGTTCTCGAAGCTGGAGTTCGTGTCGGGCGAGTTCAGCGACCACATGGCGAGGGAGTCGTCGCCCTGGTTGCGCAGGAAGTTGTTGCGGACGCGGACGCCCTTGGCGGTGCCGTTGAGGTTGAGGCCGTCGGCGGTGGTGTCGAGGATCCGGCTGTTCTCCACCACCAGGTTGTCGTTGTTGCCCGTGAGCCACAGGCCGACCTTCATGTGCTGGATCCACATGCCGGAGACGGAGGAGTCGGGCCCGAGGGAGCCGTTGACGAAGTTGTCCGGGTTGGAGTCGACGCGTTCGGTGACCTCGCCGATGACCGCGAAGTCCTGGATGTGGACGTTGCCGGCGGAGCCGGACTGGTCGATGAGGCGGGACGTGTGCACGACCGAGTACCAGCTGCCGGCTCCGCGCAGGGTCACGTTCTGCACGCCGCTCAGGGAGGAGGTGATCCGGTAGTCGCCCGGCGGGATCCAGACCGTGCCGCCCTGGGCCGCGGCGATCGCGTCCCGGAAGGCCTGGGTGGAGTCGCCGCCGCCGCTGGGGTCGGCGCCCCTGGAGACGACGGACACCGAACCGGCGGGCTGGGCCGCGGCCCCCGCGACCTGCTCGAAGTCCGCGACGTCGACCGTGACCTGGGTGCCCGTCGACTCGAAGGCCACCTTGTCGCCCGCCTGGACGTTCTGACCGAGCAGCAGCCGGGCGTTGTCGAAGAAGTGGTGCGTCTTGGCGCCGGCGATCCAGCCGGTGTCGATGTAGGAGTACTTGGAGGTCACCGGGAGGGTCCTGGCGATCCTCGTGCCGTTGACGTACACGTTGAGCGAACCGGACTGGCCGTCCGGGACGCTGTAGGAGACGTTCACGGCGTTGGACGCACGCGGCACGGTGAACTCCACCCGCTGCCCGGACGTCAGCCGGACGGCCTGCCGGCCGGACGCCTCCGAGGCGAGGGTGCCCTGCGTGTAGTCCGGGCCGATCCGCGTCCCGGTGCTCGCCGCCGACTCGGCCTCCACGGAGGTGAAGGGGAGCGTGGCACCCGCCGCCGCGTGGGCGGCCGGGGCGAGGGTGACGAGCATGCCGGCGGCGAGGGCGACGACCGCCCCGATGGCCGGCATGCGCCTGACAGGTCTGGCGGTGCTGCTGTGCATGTGCTGATCCCTTCGTGGTGGGGGTGCGTGGGACAGCAAGGTGCGTACGGGCGCGGCTCAGGCGCGCAGCCAGGCCGCCGTGTCCCGCGGCAGCCGGCCCGCCTCGTCCAGAGGGCCGCTGCCGATCAGGAACCGGGAGTGTGCGGGCAGGTCGGCGGGGGTGGCTGAGAGGTTGACCACGCACAGGGCTCCGCCCGCGCGGGAGAAGGCGAGCACGCCGTCGGGGGCGGGCAGCCAGGTCAGCGGGCCGTCGCCGAACCCGGGGCGCAGGGCGATGGCCTCGCGGTAGAGGGTGAGCATGGAGTGGGGGTCCTGCCGCTGCCGGTCGACGGCGTACGCGGGCCAGCCGGCCGGCTGTGGCAGCCAGGGTTCCTCCCGGGCGCCGAATCCCGCGTGGGGCAGCCCGGCGGCCCACGGCAGCGGCACCCGGCAGCCGTCGCGGCCGGGGTCGGCTCCCTGCGAGCGGAAGTACATCGGGTCCTGGATGCGGTCGACCGGGATGTCGGCCTCCGGCAGCCCCAGTTCCTCCCCCTGGTAGAGGTACACCGCGCCGGGCAGCGCCAGTGACAGCAGGGCGGCGGCCCTGGCCCTGCGGGTGCCGAGCGCCAGGTCGGTCGGGGTGCCGAAGGCCTTGGTGGCGAAGTCGAAGGCGGTGTCCTCGCGGCCGTACCGGGTGACCGTGCGGGTGACGTCGTGGTTGCACAGCACCCAGGTGGCCGGGGCGCCGACGGGGGCGTGCTCGGCGAGGGTGGTGTCGATCGAGGCGCGCAGCCGGCCGGCGTCCCAGGGGCAGGTCAGGAAGGAGAAGTTGAAGGCGGTGTGGAGTTCGTCGGGGCGCAGGTAGCGGGCGAAGCGCTCGGCGTCGGGGAGCCAGACCTCGCCGACGAAGACACCGCCGTACTCGTCGGCGACGCGCCGCCAGGCGCGGTAGATGTCGTGCAGTTCGTCGCGGTCGACGAACGGGTGGGGCTCGGGGTGCGCGGCGAGGTCGGTCAGGGCGGAGTCCTTGGCGAGCAGGGCCGCCGAGTCGATGCGGACGCCCGCGACGCCCCGCTCGAACCAGAAGCGCAGGATGTCCTCGTGCTCCTGGCGGACGGCCGGATGGGCCCAGTTGAGGTCGGGCTGTTCCGGGGTGAACAGGTGCAGGTACCAGTCGCCGTCGGGCAGGCGGGTCCACACCGGTTCGGTGGAGCCGACGAACTGCGAGGGCCAGTCGTTCGGCGGGAGTCCGCCGTCCGGGCCGCGTCCGGGCCGGAAGTGGAACAGCTCGCGCTCGGGGCTGCCGGGACCGGCGGCGAGCGCGGCCCGGAACCAGGAGTGCTGGTCGGAGACGTGGTTGGGCACGATGTCGACGATGGTGCGGATGCCCAGCTCCCGTGCCTCGGCGATGAGTTTCTCCGCCTCCGCGAGGGTGCCGAAGGCGGGGTCGATGGCCCGGTAGTCGGCGACGTCGTAGCCGCCGTCCTTCAGCGGTGAGAGGTACCACGGGGTGAACCACAGGGCGTCCACGCCGAGTTCGGCCAGGTACGGCAGCTTGGCGCGGACGCCCGCGAGGTCGCCGGTGCCGTCGCCGTCGCCGTCCGCGAAACTGCGGACGTACACCTGGTAGATGACGGCGGAGCGCCACCAGTCGGCGTCCTTCTGGGCAGGGGTGGGCTGTCCCACGGAGCTTGCCTTTCTCTAGGCGGGGCGTCGGCGTCAGCCCTTGGTGCTGCCCGCGGTGATCCCGGCGATGATGTGCCGCTGGAAGACGAGGAACAGCGCCACCATCGGGATGCTGGCGATCACCATCGCGGCGATGAGCACGGTGAGCTGGATGTTCTGCGAGAGCTGGACCAGGGCCACGCTGATCGGCTGTTTCCCGGTGTCGGAGAAGACCATCAGCGGCCACAGGAAGTCCTGCCAGACCGCGACCAGCGCGAAGATCGACACCACCCCGAGCACCGGCCGGGACATGGGCAGGACGACGGACCACAGGATCCGCAGCTTGCCGGCGCCGTCGATCTCGGCGGCCTCCAGCACATCGCGCGGCAACTGGTCGAAGAACCTTTTGAGCAGGTAGAGGTTGAAGGCGTTGGCGACCGCCGGCAGCCAGATGGCGAGGGGGTCGTTGAGCAGGCTGGTGTGGATCAGCGGCAGATCGGCGACGGTCAGGTACTTGGGCACGACCAGTGCCTGGGCCGGGACCATGAGGGTGGCGAGGATGCCGCCGAGGATCACCTTGCCGAAGGCGGGCTTCAGCCGGGACAGGGCGTAGGCCGCCGCCGTGCAGAAGACCAGCTGGAAGGCCCAGGCGCCGGCCGCCTGGACGACCGTGTTCACCAGGTGCTGCGGGAGCTGCATCAGGTCCCAGGCATCGGTGTAGCCGTCGGGGCGCCAGTGCTCCGGGACGAGCGTCGGCGGGGTCCGGGCCACCTCGTCGGGGGACTTCAGCGCGCCGGTCACCATCCAGTACACGGGGAAGAGGAAGGCGAGCGTGAAGAGGACGACGACGGCCGTGAACACCGTCCAGTAGACGGCCTTGCCGCGCGGGCGGGCGAGGGCGGCCGGGGAGACCAGGGTGCGGGTGCTGCTCATGCGTCCCCCTCGGAGCGGGTCAGCCGCAGGTAGACCGCGGAGAAGGCGCCGAGCAGGAGCAGGAGCATCACGCTGAGGGCGCAGGCGCCGCCGAAGTCGTTGTAGAGGAAGGCGTACTTGTAGATGAGGTAGAGGACGGTGACGGTGGCGTTCTCCGGGCCGCCGCCGGTGATGACGAACGGTTCGGTGAACACCTGCATGGTGGCGATGATCTGCAGGAGCATCAGCATCAGGATCACGAACCGGGTCTGCGGGACCGTGACGTGCCGGACGCGCTGGAGCAGGTTCGCGCCGTCCAGTTCGGCCGCCTCGTACAGCTCTCCGGGGATGGACTGGAGCGCGGCGAGGTAGATGAGGACGGTGCCGCCCATGTTGGCCCAGGTGGCGACGATGACCAGGGAGACCAGGGCGGTGTCGGTGCCGTTGGACCAGTTGGACGTGGGCAGGTGCAGGAAGCGCAGCGCCTCGTTGGCGAGGCCGGCCCCCGGGTCGTAGAACCACTTCCACAGCAGGGCGCTGACCACCGGCGGGATCATCACCGGCAGGTAGACCACCACCCGGAAGAACGCCTTGGCGTGCCGCAGCTCGTTGAGGACGAGGGCGAGCACGAAGGGGACCGCGAAGCCGATGAGCAGGGCGAGCAGGGTGAAGGTGAGGGTGTTGCGCCAGGCGGCGGTGAACTCGGGGTCGTGCCAGACCCGGGTGAAGTTGGCGGTGCCGACCCACTCCGGGTCCGAGCCGGGCGTGTACTTCTGGAAGGCGATGACGACCGCGCGGATCGCCGGGTACCAGGAGAACAGGGCGAAGCAGAGCAGGCCGCCGAGGAGGAAGCCGTAGGCGCGGGCCTGGTCGGCCAGCCGGCGCCGTCTGGAGTCGCCTGCCGGGGGCGCGGCCGGGACCGGATGGGCGGCGGCCTCGGTCACGGGCCGCCGCTCGGCCGTCTTCGTCATCGTGGTCAGCTCCGGGCCAGAATGCTGTCGATCTTTCCGGACGCGTCCTTCAGCAGCTGGTCGATGTCGGCGTCCTTCTTGGTGAGGACGGCGGAGACGGCGCTGTCGAGGACGGAGTAGATCTGCTGCGCGTCCGGCGGCTCGATCTTCATCCGCAGCTGCTGGTTGCCGTCCAGGAACGCCTGGTAGTTCTCCACCGGGACGTTGGCGTTTGCCTTCTTGACCTGCTGGTCCTTGGCGTCGGCGGCGCCGGTGAACAGGCGCGGCTCGGGCAGGCCGACGGGGGCGTCGTTCTTCTTGGCGCGCGCGTAGTCGCCGAGGAAGCCCTTGCCGGGGGTGAGGAACATGTGGTCGAGCCACTTCAGGCCGGCGCGGATCTGGGCGGGCGTGTCGTGCTTGTTGAACATGTAACCGTCGCCGCCGATGAGGGTGCCCTCGCCGCCCGGCATGGGGGCCAGGGCGAGGTCCTTGTAGTTGCCGCCCTTCTCCTTGACCAGGATCGGGATGTTGTCGGGGGCGCTGAGGTACATGCCGAGCTTGCCCGAACCCATCAGCTGCTGCACGTCGTTGATGACGAGGAGCTGCTTGCTGCCCATCGCGTCGTCGGTCCACCGCATGTCGTGCAGGTTCTGCAGGACGGCGTGGCCCTCGGGGGTGTCGATGGTGGCCTTCTTGCCGTCCGCGCTGACGACGTCGCCGCCCTGCGAGTACAGCTCGGCGGTGAAGTGCCAGCCGCCCTGGTTCTGCGCGCTGTAGTCGGCGTAGCCGACCGTGCCGTCGCCGAGGGCGGCGATCTTCTTGGCGGCCGCGCGGACCTCCTCCCAGGTCGCCGGGGGCTTGTCGGGGTCCAGGCCGGCCTTCTGGAAGAGGCTGCGGTTGTAGATCAGCCCCATGGAGTAGCCGGTGCGCGGGATGCCGTAGACCTTGCCGTCCACGGTGTAGATGTCCCGCAGCTGCTTCTGGAGGGTGTCGTAGCTCTTCAGTTCCTTGAGGTACGGCGTCAGGTCGGCGGCCTGGTTGACGTCGACGACGTGCTTCGCGTCCGTGAAGTACGTGTAGAACACGTCCTCCATCTGGCCGCCGGCGAGCTTGGCGTCGAAGGTCTTCGGGTCCTGGCAGGGGAAAGCGTCGTGCGCGACGACGTCGATGTCCGGGTTCTGCTGCTCGAAGGAGGCGATGTCCTCCTCGAAGAACCTGCGGTCGACCTTGGCGCTCTTGGGCGGCTCGCAGTTGACGGTGATACGCGTCTTGCCGCTCGCCGACCCGTCGTCACCGGACCCGCAGGCGGTGACGGCGAGGGCGAGGGAGGAACAGACGCCTATCGCGACGGCGGTACGGCGGTACCCGGTGTGTCTCATCGGTGGACCCCTCATGGCACTCATGGCAGGAGCGGTGGGCGTCGCACACTCAAGCACCGCCGACATCGGACCGCAAGATGTCGCGCAGAATCTGTAATTATTTGACAGGTAGCTGTATCCGATGCGGTTCAGTCGCGCGGGGCTTGCGCGGTGGAGCCCCGCACCACCAGCTCCGGCTCGAACAACAGCTCCTCGGCGGGTACGGCGGTGCCGCCGATCTGCGCGTTCAGCAGCTCCACGGCAGCGCGTCCCATGGCCTCGATGGGCTGGCGGACGGTGGTGAGCGGGGGTTCGGTGCAGTTCATGAACGCCGAGTCGTCGTAGCCGACGACGGAGATCCGGCCCGGGACGTCGTACCCCTTGCGGCGGGCCGCCCGGATCGCGCCCAGCGCCAGTGGGTCGGAGGCGCAGATGATGCCCGTGACACCCCGGTCGATGAGCCGGGAGGCGGCGGCGTGACCGCCCTCGATGGAGAACATGGCCCGGGCGACGAACTCCTCCGGCAGGTCGTCGGCGACGGCCCGGGCGGCCACCAGTTTGCGGGCCGAGGGCACATGGTCGCCGGGGCCGAGGACCAGGCCGATGCGCTCGTGGCCGAGGGAGGCCAGGTGCCGCCAGGCCTGCTCGACGGCGACGGCGTCGTCGCAGGACACGCCCGGGAAGCCCAGGTGTTCGATGGCCGCGTTGACCAGCACGACCGGGATGTTGCGCTCGGCGAGCTGCCGGTAGTGGTCGTGCGGCGCGTCGGTCTGGGCGTACAGGCCGCCGGCGAAGACGACACCGGAGACCTGCTGATGGAGCAGCAGCTCGACGTAGTCCGCCTCCGACACCCCGCCCTTGGTCTGCGTGCACAGCACCGGGGTCAGTCCCAGCTGGGCCAGGGCACCGCCGATGACCTCGGCGAACGCGGGGAAGATGGGGTTCTGCAGCTCGGGCAGGACGAGGCCGACGAGCCGGGCGCGTTCGCCGCGCAGCTGGGTGGGGCGCTCGTAGCCGAGGACGTCGAGGGCGGTCAGGACCGCCTGCCGGGTGGCGTCGGAGACACCCGGCTTGCCGTTGAGCACCCGGCTGACCGTGGCCTCACTGACCCCGACCTTCTTCGCCACTTCCGCAAGTCGTCGCGTCATGGCCGCAAGCGTAGCGCAATCAACGCAAGCCACTTGCATAAGCGGACACGGGGTCCGGCGGGAGGGGGGCGGCCCGGCGCCGTCGGCGACCTGAACGCCGACGGTGCCGGGTCAGCTCTCGGCCGCCGGGACGACCGTGAGGTGGGAGCTTGCGCCCCGCGAGCGGCGCGGCCGGCGCACCGCCGCGGCGGGCCGACGGGGATCACGCAGCACCATCGTCAGGTGCCGGTAGCCCAGCTCCCGCAGCGGCTGCGGTGAGTCCTCGACGATGCGGCACTCGACGCGCCCGCGGCGCGGATCCGGGTGGTGCAGGAGGCGTACGGCACCGTCGAGGCGGGTCGCGGCCTCGCCCACGGCCCGGATCCAGTGCGGCAGGCCCTGCCGGTAGGCGGCCTCCATGAGGGGGTCCTGGGCGATGTCCCGGCGGATCGCCTGGAGTTCCTGGTCGTGCGCGCAGGCCTCCAGCGCGGACCGGAGCTGGGCCAGCATCGGCAGGCACCAGCCGGGCTCGTGGTCGCCGAGGACCTCCCCCGCGCCGGGGTGGAAGAGCACGAACCGCAGGAAGTTCTCCCCCGGCATGGCCGTCGGATGGGGGCGCACGCCGCAGAACAGCGCCTCGAACGCGCGGTTCGCCATGACCACGTTCCACTGGCGGTCCACGACCAGGGACGGGCAGGACAGGTACTCCAGCAGCGCCCCGTAGTCCTGGAGGTACGCCTGGGTGTCGCAAGTGTCGGGGACGGGCCGCGGTGCCGGCCGCTGCCCTCCTGCCTGATATGCCATCGGGAGGTCACCCCTCTTGCCTCTGCGGCCTTTCACGCGGCGATGCGATCCTGTCGCCCAGGCAAGAGTCGTGTCAACTATCGTGGCATTTCATGCCGGTTGACGGCTGAAATTCGCCACAGTTGTGGCGACACCTGGATGTGGGTTCGAGACACCGGCTACTCTCCGGGAAGTTCACGGCGATCGCTCGTGAGAAGCACGGACACATCTGAAGCCCTCTCTAGACGTAGGAGTTCTGTCGGTGACGGATGGCTACGAGGATCCGGGCGCCTCGGCGACCGCCCAGCTGCCGGCCGTCGTCGCCCGCGTCACCGCGCTCGCCGACCGCCTCGGCGTCCCGCATGCCGAGGTCTTCGACGTCGGGCGGCTCTCCACCGCCTGCGGTGTGCCCGAGCCGGTGGTCCGGGCCCTGCTCAGCGGCCGGCCGGCGGGCGAGCCGGATGTCCAGGCCCGCTTCCTGCAACGCCTGGACCTGCTGCGCCGCACCCGGCTGAAGCCGGGCGGCCGCCGTTACACCCAGCAGGAGATCGCCGACGGCGCGGGCATGTCCCGGCAGCAGGCCGGCGCCCTCATCAACGGCGACCGGCGGCCCACCATGGAGCACTGCGACGCCCTGCAGCGCTTCTTCCGGGTGCACGCCGGCTTCCTCACCGCGGAGGACCCCGAGGCGCTGGCGGGTGCGCTGCAGCGCACCGAGCAGGAGCTGCTGCAGAAGCTCGCGGACCGGGAGCGGGCCGCCGTGGAGAGCGCGGACGATCCGCTGGAGCGGCTGCTGCAGGACCACGGCGTGCGCGGAATAGCCTGGCGAGCCGCCCAGTTGCCCACCGACCAGCACCGGGACAAGGTCGCGGAGTGGCTGGACATGCTCCTGGAGAGCGTCAAGCGGCCCGAGTCGTGAGCCTGGGGAGGGCCGTGGGCACCGGCAGGGACATGCGCCGGCTGTGCAACGAGCTGCTGGGCGCGCTGACCCTCCCCGTGCCCGCGCCGCCGGACGAGCTGTACCGGGCACTGTGCGCGGCGATGAGCCGCCGCCGCGGCCGTCCGGTGCACTTCCGTACGGCCGCCTTCCCGTCCGGCACGGCCAGCGGCCTCTGGCTGGATCTCGTCGACCGGGACGTCGTCGTGGTGGAGGAAGGCACCACCCCCGACCACCAGTTGGTGATCCTCGGCCACGAACTGTGGCACGTGCGGGCCGGGCACCGCGGGCTCCCCGTGGACGGAGTCGGCGCCGCCACCCGGCTGCTGCCGGGGGTCATCGACCAGGCTGCGCTGCGGGCGACGGTGCGGCGGGTCGCGGCCCGTGCCCACTTCGATCCCGCCGAGGAACGCGACGCCGAGGCGTTCGGACTGCTCCTGGCGAGCAAGTGCCGGACGTGGCTGGCCTGTTCCTCGCGAAGGGCGCCGGTGCGGCGGGAGGGCGTGGCCGGCCGTATCGGGGCGTCCCTGGGCTACCCGGGCCCGCAGGGCTGAACCGGCCCGCCGTCCGCCCGCACCGTCCCGGCAGCGGGCCCTGTTCCGCGCACCGGACGGTCCGTACCAGGGGATCCGGGTACGCCGGTGTCTCGGCCAAGCGGGCGAACCGGCACCGAGCCGGACGGCGTTGTCAGTGGTGGACGGCAAGCTGGGGGGTGTGCGCCGTACGACGCGGTGCACGGCGCCGCAGGGCGCGTGACCGTGACGCCTACCCGGGGAGAGCCGACCGATGCCCACCGCCGTACTGACCGACCGTGAGCGCACCGCCGTACAGGCATACCTGCGGCTGCTGCACACGGTGCGCGCCGCCTTCGACGGGCCACCGGACGAGGGCCGGCCCGCCGTCGTCCCGCCCACCGTGCTCGCCGAGGCGGAACAGGCACTGGCCCGGGCGGGACTCGCGGGCAACGAGGAGGAGTTCTTCCGGCTGCTGCACCACTGGTGCCCGCCCGCCTGAACGGCCCGGCCGGGTCCACACCGCCGCCGTCATCGGCACGGCGGCGGGGCGGCGGGCCGACCGGGACGCGGCGCCATGGCCGGCGGTGGTCAAGGACTCGGCGCCACGACGAGCGGCCGTCAGGGGGGCAACGTGGGGATGGGCCGTCAAGGGAACGGTGTGGTGGCGGGGGTGTGCGGTATGACGACGGACGTTGCCACCACTTGGTCGCTCACGGACCACCGGCCCTCGAAGACCTGGAGCCGGTGGTCCCCTACCAGGGGGCCGGGCACGAGGAGTCCGGCGCGCAGGGTGCCGCGCGACGCGTCGCCGGAGTCCGGGTGCAGGGTGATGTCGGCCTCGGAGAAGTCCAGCCACTTGCGGGTGAGCGGGAACCACGCCTTGTACACGGACTCCTTGGCGCTGAACAGCAGCCGGTCCCAGTGCACGGTGGGCCACCGCGCGGCCAGCCGGTCCAGGCGCGCGGACTCGGCGGGCAGGAAGACGGACTGGCCGACGCCCTCCGGAAGCGGTCCGTGCGGCTCGGCGTCGATACCGAGGGAGACGAGGTCGGTGGCGCGGACCAGCGCGGCGGCGCAGTAGCCCGCGCAGTGCGTCATGCTGCCGACCAGCCCGGCCGGCCACTGCGGGGCGCCCCGCTCACCGCTGATCACGGCCTGCGGGGGCACACCGAGCTTCTCCATGGCGCGCCGGGCACACCCGCGGACGGCGGCGAACTCGCGGCGCCGCTTGGGCACCGCGCGCGCGACCAGCGCTTCCTCCGCCGGAAAGAGCGGGGCGTCCCACAGCGGGTCGTCAGTGTGCGCCTCCACGGCCGCGACCGACTCCGGGAGCAGCTCCTCGATCACCTGCGTCGACCTCCATCGGCAGGATGCGGCGCAGCCTTCCCGGGGCATCCGGACGCTTGCGCCACTCGCGCGGGTATCCCACGGAGACCTCCATGAAGCGGACTCCGTCGTGCCAGGTGGTACGGGGGATGTGCAGATGGCCGTAGACCATCGTGGCGACCCGGAACCGGCGGTGCCAGTCGGCGGTCAGCCCGGTGCCGCACCACATGGCGAACTCAGGGTGCCACAGGATCTCGGTGGGGTGCCGGTCCAGCGGATAGTGACCGGCCAGCACGGTCGGGAGGTCCTCGGGCAGCTCGGCGAGCCTGCGCTCGGTCTCGGCGACCCGTGCCCGGCACCACGCCTCACGGGTCGGATAGGGGTCGGGGTGCAGCAGGAACTCGTCGTTGCAGACGATGCCCGTGCTCTCCGCGTACGCCAGGCCCTCCACCTTGGTGGCGCAGCCGGGCGGCAGGAACGAGTAGTCGTACAGCAGGAAGAGGGGGGCGACGACGGCCGGGCCGCCGGCTCCCTCCCACACCGGGTAGGGGTCCTCGGGGGTGACGACGCCCAGCTCCCGGCACACCTCGACCAGGTGCTCGTAGCGGGCGGCACCGCGCAGGGTGACCGGATCGCTCGGATGCGTCCACAGCTCGTGGTTGCCGGGTGCCCACAGCACCTTGCGGAAGCGGCTCGCGAGCGTGCCGAGCGCCCAGCGGATGTCGGCGACGGTCTCCGCGACGTCCCCGGCCACGATCAGCCAGTCGTCGTCGCTCTCCGGGCGCATGCCCTCGACCAGGGCGCGATTCTCCGGGTAGCTGATGTGCAGGTCGCTGATGGCCAGCAGCTGTCCGGCCCCGGCCGTCGACTCCACCGCGCGCACCCCTTCCGATCATCCGATGCCACCACAAGAACACATCCACCCGGCCCGGGACAAGAGCCACCTGGCCGAGTGTCAGTGTCCGGTGGAGGCGGGTTCTCAGGCCGCCCCGCGCAGCGCCGCGTACCCGGCCTCCACGGGCGCACGGTGTACGGGAATCCGTAACACCCGCGTTGCACGGAGCGGGTCCCGATAGCCGTATGATCGCCCCGACACCGGCGCCCCGACTCCCCTTTTCCCAGGGCCGTTTGGTGACCCTTCCTCCCTCCTGCCCGGGCACGGGCCGCTCCGCCCTGCCCGCATACGCCCGAAAGGCGGCCCTGCATGCCCTCTCGCGTACGCGTCTGGCTCAACCGCACGTACGCGGAGAACGTGTTCTTCATGGATCAGCTGCGGAGAAATCCCAGCGACCGCGCCGTGCACATCCATGCCACGCACGGCGACCCCGACTCCCCCGTGCTGGCCGCCGCCGACACCGCCGAGCTGGAACCGGAGGGCCTGTCCCCTGCGGCGTACGCCGAGTACGCCCTCGACCAGTGCGTCCGGCGCGGCATCGACGTGTTCGTACCCCGGCTGCACCAGGCCGCGGTCGTGGCCCACCGCGCCGAGTTCGCGGCGGCGGGTACGGCGCTGCTGGCGCCGACGCCCGAGGCGGTCGCCGTCTTCGAGGACAAGGCGACCGCGTACGAGGCGGTGCGTTCGGTGGGCGTTCCGGTGCCGCCGTGGCGGCGGGTCCGGACGGCGGACGAACTGGTGGAAGCCGTCGAGGAGTTGGAGGCCGCCGGGCACCGGGCCTGCTTCAAGCCGGCCGCAGGCGCGGGCGGGGTGGGCTTCCGGGTGATCACCCGGGCCCCCTTCTCGCTCACGCAGCTGACCGGCTTCCCGGGCCCGCACGTTCAGCTGGACCTGGTCGTCGAGGCGCTGCGGCGGACCGAGGAGCCCGTGGACTGGCTGGTGATGCCGCGCCTGGAGCAGCCCGAGGTGTCCGTGGACTGCCTGACCGGCCCGGACAACCGGGTACGGCTCGCGGTGGGCCGCACCAAGAACGGCCGTCGCCGGGGCTTCACCCTGGACGAGCGGTGGCTGGCGCCGGCCCGGCTGATCGCGGGGGGCTTCGGGCTGCACCACCTGTCCAACATCCAGTTCCGGATGCTCGGCGACCGTCCGGTGCTGCTGGACGTCAACACCAGGCCCGCCGGGGGTCTGCACCAGCTGTCGCTCTGTGGGGTGAACGCGCCCTGGGCTGCCGTGCGGCTGGCGCTGGGCGAGGACACGGGAGTGATCGAGCCGCCGTTCCTGGGCCAGGACTACACGGTGGTGTCGGGGCCGCGCCCGCTGGTGCCCGCGGTGCTTCCCCGGCAGCGGGTGGAGGCGGCCGGGGTCCTGCTGCCGGCGGTGCCCGCACCGGCGCAGGCGGCCTCCACGGCCGGGCTGCTGCCGCTCCAGCCCGCCTCCGGGAGCGGATCCCACCACCGCTGAGGTAACTCCCCCTCCAGCCCGCCTCCGGGAGCGGCCACACCCGCGGTCCGGACGCGGATCCGCGACCGGGCTCCCGCCACAGCGCGGGCCTCGCCTTCCGGGCGGTCGACCGCTACCAGCCGTGTGCGGGCGGCGGCGCGGTGGTGAGCAGCCGCTCCGGGACCAGCCAGAGCGATCGGCGGTTCAGCCCGGTCACGGCCGACTCCTCCGGCTGACCACCGACCCGACACGGCCGGGGGCCGCTACGCGGAAGACCGCTCGACGGGGGCCGCTGGGGGTCGGACCGCTCCGCGGGAGCACTGCTCGGTGGGACCACCGCTCGACGGAGGACCACTCGGCGGGGGCCGCTCGGCGGAGCATCGCTCCGGGCGGAGGCCCGCTCGGCGCCGCGCACCGCTGGGTGGAAGCACCGGTCAGGGCCAAGCACCGCTCGGGGCCAAGCACCGCTCGGGGCCGAGCACCGCTCGAAGCCGAGGGCCGCTGGGTGGGGGAACCGGTCGGCGGAACGGGCCTCTGTTTCTCATCTCAGGTACGCCAGGCCCGGGTGGACCTCGGTGTAGCCCTCGACCAGCCGGCGGGCCACGGTGACCGAGTCGACCAGCGGATGCAGCGCGAAGGCCGTCACGGCGGCCGCCCGGGAACCCGACTCGGCGGCGGCGAGCACCTCGCGCTCCACGGCCTTGACCGAGCACACCAGGCCGGTGGCATGGCCGGGCAGCGGATCGGCGGCGAGCGGGTGGGCACCGCTCGCGTCGACCAGGCACGGCACCTCGACGACCGCGTCGGCGTCGAGGGCGGTCAGCGTGGAGCGGTTGCGGACGTTGAGGATCAGGGTGGCGCGTTCGTCGCGGGCGATGGCCCGCATCAACGCGAGGGCCACCTTCTCGTACCCGCCGGACAGGTCGTCCGCCTCGCGTTCGCCGGCGCCGGCGCTCTCCCGGTTCTCGGCCATGTAGGTCGCCTCGCGCTCCGCGCGCGTGCGGTCCCAGGCTCGCAGGGCGGAGACGCCGGGATCGCCCGCCCGCTCGTAGAACCGGGCCTGCTGGTCACGCAGGAAGGCGCCGCGGGTCCGCTCGGCCTCCTGGTAGGCGCGGACGGTCTCCCGGTTGAAGTAGTAGTAGTGCAGGTACTCGTTGGGGATCGCACCGAGCGACCGGAGCCAGTCGGCGCCGAACAGCCGGCCCTCCTCGAAGGAGCCGAGCAGCGCCGGATCTCCGAGCAGGCGGGGCAGTTCGTCGCGTCCGGCGACACGCAGCGCGCGTACCCAGCCGAGGTGGTTGAGGCCGACGTAGTCGACGAAGGCCGTCTTCGGGTCGGCGCCGAGGACGCGGGCGATACGGCGGCCGAGGCCGACCGGCGAGTCGCAGATGCCGATGACGCGGTCGCCCAGGTGCCGGGACATCGCCTCGGTGACCAGGCCCGCCGGGTTGGTGAAGTTGATGACCCAGGCGTCCGGGGCCAGGCGGGCCACGCGCCGGGCGATGTCGTCCGCGACCGGGACCGTGCGCAGGCCGTAGGCGATCCCGCCGGCGCCGACGGTCTCCTGGCCGAGTACGCCCTCGGCGAGGGCCACCCGCTCGTCGTTCGCCCGGCCCTGGAGTCCGCCGACGCGGATGGCGGAGAAGACGAAGTCGGCGCCGCGCAGGGCCGCGTCCAGGTCGGTCGTGGCGGACACCTCCGGTGCGTCGGGGACCCCCGCGGCCTGCTCGGCCAGCACCCGGGTCACCGCGCGCAGCCGGCGGTCGTCCAGATCGTGCAGTACGACCTCGGTGACCCGCCCCTCCGCGCGATCGGCCAGCAGCGCGCCGTACACCAGCGGCACCCGGAAACCGCCGCCGCCCAGAATCGTCAGCCTCACACCCGTACCTTCCTTCTCTCCCGCACCCTTCTAGCAGACCGGCACCGCGCTCGCGGACCCCTGGGCGGCCATCGACTCCACGCCGGGTCTTCAGGGCGGCTTCATCCGGGAGCCCCGCGGCCACGGAATCGTGCGGCGCGTGAGCGACGGAACACCGGCCGGCCCCGCGGGCCCGGGGCCGGACGACGACCGTGTCGCCGGGCCCGGCCGCCGCCGGGCGTACGGCGGTGACTCCGGTGAGCGGGCGGGGCGGGAGGCCGCGGACCCGGTCCGTATCCGGTGTGCCGGTGCCGCTGCGACTGCCGCAGGACGGCGGTGAGGTCTGGCTGACGCTGCGCGTGCTGGCGGGCGAGGACCGGCCGGGGCTGCCACGCGGTACGGAGCTGTGCGCGCCCCGGGTCCGGCTCCGGACGGCGGCCGGGACACCGGCACCGCGCGCCCCCGGGGTGGCCCTGGGGGCCGACCGGAGCACGGCGGTTCCACCGGGTGAACTCCCCCGGGCGGCAAGGGACTTTCCCTGCTGCACGTCTTGACGGTGGCAGGGGCCGGGAGCACATTGGCGGCACGTTGAGAGCGCTCTCACACCGGTGGGAGCGCTCTCCCCGGCCCCGCACACATCCCCGTAGCGAGAGGTCCCCCATGAGCGCATCCTCCGGCACCTCCAGACCCCGCCCGCTGCGGCGCGCGCTCGTCGCCGTCGCCGCCGCGCTCGGCCTGGCCGCGGCCCTCGCCACGGCCGCCGGCACGCCCGCCGGCGCCGCCGTGCCCGCACCCCCCTCGGGCTGGACGCAGGTCTTCGCGGACGACTTCGACGGCGCGGCCGGCTCCGGCGTCAACGCGTCCGACTGGCAGTACGACACCGGGACCTCCTACCCCGGCGGCGCCGCCAACTGGGGCACCGGCGAGGTGGAGACCATGACGTCGAGCACCGCCAACGTCGCCCTGGACGGGAACGGCGACCTGCTCATCACCCCGCGCCGCGACGCGTCCGGCAACTGGACGTCGGGCCGGATCGAGACCAGGCGTACCGACTTCCAGCCCCCGGCGGGCGGGAAGCTGCGGGTGCAGGCCCGGATCCAGATGCCGAACGTCACCGGCGCCGCCGCCAAGGGCTACTGGCCGGCGTTCTGGATGCTCGGCGCCCCGTTCCGCGGCAACTACTGGAACTGGCCGGGCATCGGCGAGCTGGACATCATGGAGAACGTCCAGGGGCTGAACACGGACTGGGCCACGATGCACTGCGGCACCAACCCGGGCGGCCCGTGCAACGAGACCTCCGGCATCGGCAACTCCACCGCCTGCACCGGCGCCACCTGTCAGGCCGGCTTCCACACCTACGCGATGGAGTGGGACCGCTCGACCAGCCCCGAGGAGATCCGCTTCTACCTCGACGGCGTCAGCTTCCACACCGTGCGGGCGAACCAGGTCGACGCGACGACCTGGGCGAACGCCACGAACCACGGCTACTTCCTCATCCTCAACGTCGCGATGGGCGGCGGCTTCCCGGCCGCGTTCGGCGGCGGCCCGGACAGCGGGACCGAGCCGGGCCACCCGATGGCCGTGGACTACGTACAGGTCCTGCAGTCCTCCGGCGGAGGCACCACTCCCCCGCCGTCCGGCAACCGGGACGCCTACAGCCCCGTCCAGGCCGAGTCCTACGACGGCCAGTCCGGGATCGGCACCGAGACCACGACGGACACGGGCGGCGGGCAGGACATCGGGTACGTCGCGAACGGCGACTGGGCGCTGTACAGGGGGGTGGACTTCGGGTCCACGGCGGCGCGGCAGTTCTACGCCCGGGTGGCGAGCGGTGCGGCGGGCGGGGTCAGCGGAGTGGTGGAGGTGCGTCTGGACAACCGGGGCAACGCGCCCGTCGGCAGCTTCGCCGTGGGCAACACCGGAGGCTGGCAGTCCTGGCGGACGGTTCCCGCCAACATCGGCGCGGTGACCGGCACCCACGACGTCTACCTCACCTTCACCAGCGGCCAGCCGGCCGACTTCGTGAACGTGAACTGGTTCGACTTCGGGCACTGAGCCGCGGACACCGAGCACGGCCCGGGAAGGCAGGCAGGGCGCCTTGGAGCTTCTGCCGAAGTCCCCGCGCGTCCCTGGTCGGGACAGCTCCTTGTGCGCGGGGTGGGCCGTGGATTGGATGGCCGGCACACGACGCGTCCGGCCCCCGGTGCGCAGACGGGTACCGAAGGAACCGAATGGCATCCATGCTCGACGGCTGCACGCCCTGGCCGCAGGAGTTCGCCGACCGCTACCGGGCGGCCGGGCACTGGCGTGGCAGCACGCTGGACACCCCGCTGCGCGGCTGGGCCCTGGCGTACGCGGCGCGGACCGCGCTCGTGCACGGCGGCACCCGCCTCACGTACGCGAACCTGAACCGGCGCGTGGACCGCGTGGCCGCGGGGTTCCGGCTGCGCGGTCTGCGGCCCGGGCAACGGGTCGTCGTCCAGCTGCCGAACGTGCCCGAGCGCGTCATCACCGCGTTCGCGCTGATACGGGTCGGCGCGGTCCCGGTGTTCTGCCCGTTGTCCTACCGCGCCGCCGAGGTGTCCCCCCTCGTGCGGGTCACCGAGGCCGTCGGCTATGTCGGCCCCTCGGCGTACCAAGGGTTCGACCACACGGCCATGGCCGCGGACATCGCCGCCCAAGGGCCCTTCCTGCGGCGGGTGTTCACCTACGAGCCGCCTGGTACCGCGTCCCCGTACGGCGGTCTGGCGACCGACGCGTCGGGCTGCCACTACTTCCCGCTGGGCTCCGTCGACGCCCCGCCCGAGGCGCCGCTCGCGCGCGGCGCCGGCCAAGTGGCGTTCCTCCTGCTCTCCGACTGCGCCCCCGCGGCGGCGCCCAAGCTCGTCGCGCGGACCCACGACGACTACGCCTGCCAGGTGCGGGCCGCCGCCGAGTCGGTGTCGCTCACCGGGGACGACGTGTATCTCACCGCGCCGCCCGCCGAGTCGGACCTCGCCTTCGGCTGCCCCGGCGTCATCGGCGTCCTCTCCGTCGGCGGCACCGTCGTGCTGGTCGAGGACCCCGGCCCCGGCGCACAGCTTGCGGCCGTCGAGCGGGAGCGGGTCACCATCGCGTCGGTGGTGCCCGCAGCCGCCCGGCTCTGGCTGGACGCACTCCCCACGGTCCGGGCCGACTTGAGCAGCCTGCGGCTCGTGCAGCTCGGCGGCGCGAGTGTGCCCGGGGCCATCGCCGAACGGCTGGGCCCCGCGCTGGGCTGTCGCCTGCAACGGGTCTTCAACAGGGCGGAGGGGCTGCTCGTCGTCACCCGTCCCACCGGTCCGGACGGGGCGGTGCTCACCGCGCAGGGCCGTCCGCTCCTCCCCGACGACGAGATCCGTGTCGTCGGCGCCGACGGCCGGGAGGTGCCCGAGGGGGAGACCGGGGAACTCCTCGTCCGTGGCCCCTGCACGGTGCGCGGCTACTACCGGGCGCCCGAGCACACCGCGCGCTCCTTCACCGGCGACGGCTACTTCCGCACCGGCGCCCTCGCGCGACGCACCCCCGACGGCGATCTGGTGATGACCGGCCGCGCCGAGGACGCCACGCGGAGGGCTTCCCCGGGGTCCGGGCCGGCTGACGGCTGACGGCTGACGGCTGACGGCTGATCATCCGGGTACGGCCCGGAGGCGCATCGTGAGCGGCTAGCGCAGTTCCGCCCGGAAGGCCACCGGGGTGTGTCCGGTGTGCAGCTGGAAGAACTTGGAGAAGTTCGCCGCGTCGGGGAAGCCGACGGCCACCCCGACGCGGCCGATCGGCAGATCCGTGTGGGCGAGGAGGCGTTTGGCCTCCAGGACGACGCGTTTGTCGATGAATCCCTTCGGCGTCTCGCCGGTGGCCGCGCGGACGGCGCGGACCAGGGTGCGGCGGGAGTAGCCGAGGGCGTCGGCGTAGGCGCTGACGCTGTGGTTGGTGGCGAAATCCTGCTCGACGGCGTCCCGGAAGCGGGTGAAGGTGCTGTCGGTCTGCTGCCGGGAGGTCTGTGCCGAACTGGCGGCGAGATGGGCGAGGCGCAGCAGGAACGCGGTCAGCGTGTGCCGCAGGACGGCGGTGTGCAGGCTGAGGGGGAGCGTGGTGGTGTCCTCGTACTCGCGGTGGAGCTGGTCGAGGGCCGACCGCAGCGCGCCGAGCTGGGCCGGGTCGGGGTGCAGCAGGGGCGGCAGGTCGTAGCGGTACAGGCCGGTGGCCTCGACGGTGGAGCGGGGCAGGAAGCCGGGTTGCATGGTGAGGACGGTTCCGCGGTACACGGACTCCCGGGAGAAGCGGTGGACCTGTCCCGGGCGGATCCACAGCACGTCACCGGCGGAGGCCTCGTACTCGGCGAAGTCGACCATGTGCCGCACGGGGCCGTCGGTGAAGAGCATGACCACGTGGAAGTCGATGCGGTGGACGCGGTGCAGAGGGGCGTCGGCGTGCCAGGTGCGGCCGGTGCCCATCGGCCCCATCTGCATGCCGACGCCGCCGACGGCCAGTTCGGCCGGGAAGGGGAAGGTTCTGATCCGGTCGCGGTCCGTGTTCCCGTGCGTATTTCCGTCGCCGTCATCGCCGGTACCGGCGTCGGCGGCGCGGTCGTCGGTGTCCTCACCGGCGGCTTGCTGCGTTCTGTCGGTCATGTCCTTTTCGTGCCGTCTCTGTCGCGTGATCACTGTCCCAGATTCACCACAGGCTGACACACCCCGACCTTTCCCCGAAAAAGTCAGACTTTTAAGTTTGAACGCGTCAGGCCAGCTTTCCGCACTGAACGAGGACTTCTTGAAGATGACCACGCAGACTTCCGACGGCTTCGAGTGGACCGACCTCGACCGGCGTGCCGTGGACACCGCCCGACTTCTGGCGGCCGACGCGGTGCAGAAGGTGGGCAACGGGCACCCGGGTACCGCGATGAGCCTGGCACCTGCCGCGTACACGATCTTTCAGAAGGTGATGCGACACGACCCGGCGGACCCGGAGTGGACCGGCCGGGACCGCTTCGTCCTCTCCCCCGGCCACACCTCGCTGACCCTCTACACGCAGCTCTTCCTCGCCGGGTACGAGCTGGAGCTGGACGACCTGAAGGCGTTCCGCACGCACGGCTCGAAGACGCCGGGCCACCCCGAGTACGGGCACACCGCGGGTGTGGAGACCACCACCGGCCCGCTCGGCCAGGGCGTCGCCAACGCCGTCGGCATGGCGATGGCCGCCCGTTACGAGCGCGGCCTGTTCGACCCGGAGGCCCCCGAGGGCACCTCCCCCTTCGACCACATGATCTGGGCGATCGTCTCCGACGGTGACCTGGAGGAGGGAGTCTCCGCAGAGGCGTCCTCGATGGCCGGCCACCAGAAGCTGGGCAACCTGGTCTTCCTCTACGACGACAACCACATCTCCATCGAGGGCGACACCGCGACCGCGTTCTCCGAGGACGTGCTGAAGCGGTACGAGGCCTACGGCTGGCACACCCAGCGCGTCGAGCCCACCGCCGACGGCGACGTCGACGTCCCCGCCCTGTACACGGCGCTGAAGGCCGCCCAGGCCGAGACCGGGCGGCCGTCGATCATCGCGATGCGCACGATCATCGCCTGGCCCGCACCGAACGCGCGCAACACCGAGGCGTCCCACGGCTCGGCGCTCGGCGAGGAGGAGATCGCCGCCACCAAGCGCCTCCTCGGCTTCGACCCCGGGCAGACCTTCGAGGTCCCCGACGAGGTCATCGAGCACACGCGGCGGGCCCTGGACCGGGGCGCCGAGGCACACGCGGCCTGGGACAAGCGGATCGCCGAGTGGCGTACCGTCCGGCCGGAGCGGGCCGAGGTGTTCGACCGCGTCAGCAAGGGCGAGCTGCCCGAGGGGTGGGAGGAGAAGCTCCCGGTCTTCGAGGAGGGCAGGTCGGTGGCGACCCGCGCCGCCTCCGGCAAGGTGCTGCAGGCCCTCGGCCCGGTCGTTCCCGAGCTGTGGGGCGGCTCCGCCGACCTGGCCGGCTCCAACAACACCACCATCGACAAGGGCAGCTCCTTCCTGCCGAAGGGCAACCCGCTGCCCGAAGCCGACCCGTACGGCCGTACCGTGCACTTCGGGATCCGCGAGTTCTCCATGGCCGCGGAGATGAACGGCATCGCCCTGCACGGCAACACCCGGATCTACGGCGGCACCTTCCTCGTCTTCTCCGACTACATGCGCAACGCCGTGCGGATGTCGGCCCTGATGCAGCTGCCGGTGACGTACGTGTGGACGCACGACTCCATCGGCCTCGGCGAGGACGGACCCACCCACCAGCCGGTCGAGCACCTGGCCTCGCTGCGCGCCGTCCCCGGCCTGAACGTCGTCCGCCCGGCGGACGCCAACGAGACCGCGATCGCCTGGGCCGAGATCCTGAAGAGGCACGCCACGCACCCCGCCCCCCACGGGCTCGCGCTCACCCGCCAGGGCGTGCCGGTCTACGCGCCGAACGCCGACGCGGCCAAGGGCGGCTACGTACTGCGCGAGTCCTCGACGGAGGTCCCGGAGGTGATCATCATCGCGACGGGCTCCGAGGTGCACCTGGCCGTGGCCGCGCGGGAGGCGCTGGAGGCCGAGGGCACCGGCACGCGCGTGGTGTCGATGCCGTCCGTGGAGTGGTTCGAGGAGCAGCCCCGCGAGTACCGCGAGCGGGTGCTGCCGCCGTCCGTGCGGGCCCGGGTCGCGGTGGAGGCCGGCATCGGCCTGACCTGGTACCGGTTCGTGGGCGACGCCGGCCGCATCGTCTCGCTCGAACACTTCGGTGCCTCCGCCGACGCCGGGACCCTGTTCGCCGAGTTCGGCTTCACCCCCGAGAACGTCGCCGCGGCGGCCCGCGAGTCGCTCGCCGCCGCGCGCGCCTGACACGGACGCTCCACCCGACGCACGTTACCGACGCACGATACCGACGCAAGAAGAAAGAATGATCACTGTGACCGAAGCAATCGCGACCCCGGGAGCCCTCAAGCGCCTCGCCGACGAGGGCGTGTCGATCTGGCTCGACGACCTGTCGCGCAAGCGGATCACCTCGGGCAGCCTCGCCGAGCTGGTGGCGAGCGGAAGTGCCGTCGGTGTCACGACGAACCCGTCCATCTTCCAGGCCGCCATAGGCTCCGGGGAGGGTTACGAGGAGCAGCTCGCCGACCTCGCCGTACGCGGTGTCACGGTCGACGAGGCCGTGCGGATGATGACGACCGCCGACGTGCGGGACGCGGCCGACATCCTGCGCCCGGTGTACGACGCCTCGGGCGGCCGCGACGGCCGGGTCTCCATCGAGGTCGACCCCCGCCTGGCCCACGCCACCGAGGCCACCGTCGCCGAGGCCAGGCAGCTGGCCTGGCTGGTCGACCGGCCCAACGTGATGATCAAGATTCCGGCGACCGAGGCGGGCCTCCCGGCGATCACCGAGGTCATCGGCCTCGGCATCAGCGTCAACGTGACGCTGATCTTCTCCCTGGAGCGCTACCGGGCGGTCATGGCCGCCTACCTGGCCGGTCTGGAGAAGGCCCGCGAGCGCGGGATCGACCTGTCCGGCATCCACTCCGTGGCGTCGTTCTTCGTGTCCCGTGTGGACTCCGAGATCGACAAGCGGCTCACCGCGCTCGGCACCGACGAGGCCCTGGCGCTCAAGGGCCGCGCGGCCCTGGCCAACGCCCGTCTCGCCTACGAGGCGTACGAGGAGGTCTTCGCCTCCGGGCGGTGGCTCGCGCTCGCCGGTGACAAGGCGAACAGGCAGCGCCCGCTGTGGGCGTCCACCGGTGTGAAGGACCCCGCCTACAAGGACACCCTGTACGTGGACGAGCTGGTCGCGCCCGGCACCGTCAACACCATGCCGGAGGCCACCCTGAACGCCGTCGCCGACCACGGCGAGATCACCGGCGACACGGTGACCGGCGGCTACGCACAGGCACACGCCGACCTGGCCGCCCTCGAGCGGCTGGGCATCTCCTACGACGAGGTCGTCCAGCAGCTGGAGGACGAGGGCGTCGCCAAGTTCGAGGCGGCCTGGCAGGACCTGCTGGACGCCGTCGCCACGTCCCTGAGGAACAAGGGAGTTGACGCCTGATGACCGAGAACGTCCCCGCCCAGGCACCCGCACCGGAGGCGGTGCGGGTGCCGGTGGCCCCGGCCGCCGGCTGGGTGAACCCGCTGCGGGACCCCCGCGACCGCCGGCTGCCCCGCATCGCCGGGCCCTCGGGCCTGGTCATCTTCGGGGTGACCGGTGACCTGTCCCGCAAGAAGCTGATGCCGGCCGTCTACGACCTGGCCAACCGCGGTCTGCTGCCGCCGGGCTTCTCCCTCGTCGGGTTCGCCCGCCGGGACTGGGAGGACCAGGACTTCGCCGAGGTCGTGCACGACGCGGTCCGCGAGCACTCGCGCACCCCGTTCCGCGAGGAGGTGTGGCAGCAGCTCGCCGAGGGCATGCGGTTCATCCCCGGCGACTTCGACGACGACACCGCCTTCAAGCAGCTGAAGGACGCCGTCGACGAGCTGGACGCCTCCCGGGGCACGGGCGGCAACTTCGCCTTCTACCTGTCGGTGCCGCCGAAGTTCTTCCCAAAGGTCGTGCAGCAGCTGAAGAAGGTCGGCCTGGCGAACCCGCCCCAGGGCTCCTGGCGGCGCGCCGTCATCGAAAAGCCGTTCGGTCACGACCTGAAGTCGGCGCAGGACCTGAACCGGGTCGTGCACGACGTGTTCGATCCGGAGCAGGTGTTCCGCATCGACCACTACCTCGGCAAGGAGACGGTCCAGAACATCCTGGCGCTGCGCTTCGCCAACCAGATGTACGAGCCGGTCTGGAACCGGTCCTACGTCGACCACGTGCAGATCACCATGGCGGAGGACATCGGCATCGGCGGCCGGGCCGGCTACTACGACGGCATCGGGTCGGCCCGGGACGTCATCCAGAACCACCTGCTCCAGCTGATGGCCCTCACGGCCATGGAGGAGCCGATCGCCTTCGACGCCGAGGCGCTGCTCACCGAGAAGCTCAAGGTGCTGAAGTCGGTACGGCTCCCCGAGGACCTCGGCAGCCACACCGTGCGGGCCCAGTACGCGGCCGGCTGGCAGGGCGGCGAGAAGGTCGTCGGCTACCTCGAGGAGGAGGGCATCGACCCCGGCTCCAAGACCGACACCTACGCGGCGGTCAAGCTGGGCATCGACAACCGCCGCTGGGCGGGCGTCCCCTTCTACCTGCGCACCGGCAAGCGGCTCGGCCGCCGGGTCACCGAGATCGCCGTGGTCTTCAAGCGGGCCCCGCACTCGCCGTTCGACGCCACCGCGACCGAGGAGCTGGGCCAGAACGCGATCGTCATCCGCGTCCAGCCGGACGAGGGGATGACGGTGCGGTTCGGGTCGAAGGTGCCGGGCACCTCGATGGAGATCCGGGACGTGTCCATGGACTTCGCCTACGGCGAGTCGTTCACCGAGTCGAGCCCGGAGGCGTACGAGCGGCTCATCCTGGACGTACTGCTCGGCGACGCCAATTTGTTCCCCCGTCACCAGGAAGTGGAAGAGTCCTGGAAGATCCTCGACCCGATCGAGGAGTACTGGGCGACGCACGGCAGGCCGGCGCAGTACGCGGCCGGCACCTGGGGACCGAGGGAAGCCGACGAGATGCTCGCACGAGACGGACGGAGCTGGCGCAGGCCATGAAGATCGACCTGACCGACACCACGGCAAGCAAGATCAACAAGGCGCTGGTGAAGGGCCGCCGCGCCATCGGCACACCGGCCGTGGGCATGGTCCTGACGATGATCATCGTCACGGACGAGGAGAACGCCTACGACTCGATCAAGGCCGCCGAGGACGCCTCGCGCGAGCACCCCTCGCGCACCCTGGTCGTCATCAAGCGGCACGCCCGCACCCTGCGCGACCGCACCCACTCGCGGCTCGACGCCGAGGTCCGGGTCGGCTCCGAGGCCGGCACCGGCGAGACGGTGGTGCTGCGCACCTACGGCGAGGTGTCCGACCACGCCGACTCGGTCGTCCTGCCGCTGCTGCTGCCGGACGCCCCGGTGGTCGTGTGGTGGCCGGTGGAGGCCCCCGAGGCCCCCGCAAAGGACCCCCTCGGCGCGCTCGCCCAGCGCCGGATCACCGACCTCTACGCCGTCGAGCGGCCCCTGGAGGTGCTGAACATCCGCGGCCGCACCTACGCGCCCGGCGACACCGACCTCGCCTGGACCCGGCTGACCCTGTGGCGGTCGATGCTGGCCGCGGCCCTGGACCAGGCCCGCGCGAAGGTGACGTCGGCGGCCGTCGAGGCCGAGGCCGACAACCCCAGCGCCGAGCTCCTCGCCCGCTGGCTGGAGGCCCGCCTGAAGGTCCCGGTGGACCGGGTGCACAGCGCCGGCCCCTTCGTGACGACCGTGCGCCTCGGCACCGCGAGCGGCGACATCGTCGTCGACCGGCCCGAGGGCCCGCTCGCCACGCTGACCCTGCCCGGCCAGCCGCCGCGCACCCTCGCCCTGAAGGTCCGCGCCACCTCCGAACTCATCGCCGAGGAGCTGCGCCGCCTCGACGCCGACGAGATGTACGCCATCGCCCTCCAGGGCGAGGGCACCAAGGAGAACGCCTGACATGGCAGAGTTCCCGAAGCTCACCGACCGGCCCGAGTGGACGGCCCTCGCCGACCACCGCGCCCAGGGTCTGCCGCACCTGCGCGAGCTGTTCGCCGCGGACCCCGGGCGGGCCGAACGGTACGTCGTGCGGGTCGGCGACCTGCACATCGACTACAGCAAGCAGCTGATCACCGACGAGACCCTGGCCCTGCTCCAGGAACTCGCCGCCGCCACCGACGTGTTCGCGCTGCGGGACGCCATGTTCCGCGGCGAGAAGATCAACGTCACCGAGCGGCGGGCGGTCCTGCACACCGCGCTGCGCGCCCCACGGGACGCGGTCGTCGAGGTCGACGGCGAGAACGTCGTGCCGAAGGTGCACGCCGTGCTCGACAAGATGGCCGGCTTCGCCGAGCGGGTCCGCTCGGGCGAGTGGACCGGGCACACCGGCAAGCGGATCCGCAACGTCGTCAACATCGGCATCGGCGGCTCCGACCTCGGCCCCGCGATGGCCTACGAGGCGCTGCGCCCGTACAGCGCACGGGACCTGACGTTCCGGTTCGTGTCGAACGTGGACGGCTCCGACCTGCACGAGGCGACCCGCGACCTGGACCCGGCCGAGACCCTGTTCATCGTGGCGTCCAAGACGTTCACCACGATCGAGACGATCACGAACGCGACCTCGGCGCGCTCCTGGCTGCTCAAGGCCTTCGACGGCGACCAGAAGGCGGTCGCCCGGCACTTCGTGGCGCTGTCCACCAACGCGGAGAAGGTCACCGGGTTCGGCATCGACCCGGACAACATGTTCGAGTTCTGGGACTGGGTCGGCGGCCGGTACTCGTACGACTCCGCGATCGGCCTGTCCCTGATGATCGCCATCGGCCCGGACCGCTTCCGCGAGATGCTGGACGGCTTCCGGATCGTCGACGACCACTTCCGCACCGCGCCCGCCGAGGCCAACGCGCCGCTGCTGCTGGGCCTGCTGGGCATCTGGTACGGCGACTTCTGCGACGCCCAGACCCACGCGGTGCTGCCGTACTCGCACTACCTGTCGAAGTTCACGGCCTACCTCCAGCAGCTGGACATGGAGTCCAACGGCAAGTCCGTGCAGCGTGACGGCAGGCCGGTGGAGTGGCAGACCGGACCCGTCGTGTGGGGCACCCCCGGCACCAACGGCCAGCACGCCTACTACCAGCTGATCCACCAGGGCACCAAGCTCATCCCGGCGGACTTCATCGGCTTCGCCCGCCCGCTGCCCGAACTGAGCGAGGAACTCCGGGCCCAGCACGACCTGCTGATGGCCAACTTCTTCGCCCAGACGCAGGCCCTCGCCTTCG